>NZ_JBJGYV010000010.1:0-158476 GCF_054050175.1 Geodermatophilus sp. SYSU D00697 | reverse complement strand
GGCCGCCCGGGGCGGCCGCCGCGGCACCGGTCACGTCGAGGGGATCACCGGCAGCAGCAGGTACGACTGCCGGTCCGGGCCGGTGTGGACGGTGACGTCGCCGCCGAAGACCTCCGCGGGGCGGTCCCGGGGGTCGTCGTGCTTGAACGGACCGACGCCGTTCCACACGCCGGCGAGCTTCTCGCCCTCGTCGCTGACGTCGCCGGGGTAGACGTAGTCCTTGCCGCGCACGGTCAGCGCGATGCGGTGCCCCGGGGGGACGACGATGCAGGTCGGCCAGATCTCGACGTCGAGCTCGTAGACCTCACCGGGCGCGAGCGGCTCGATCTCGTCGTGCGTGTGGTAGGGCCGGTACGGCAGGGACAACTCCTTGTCGAGCTTGCGGTGCGAGGCGCGCAGCCAGCCCTGGGCGACCGGGGTGTGCGGGTCCAGTGCCCCGTGGAAGACGACCTCCTTGAGGTCGGGTCCGAAGACCCGCACGACGAGGAAGAGGTCGGCGTCCTCGGTCGCGGAGGAGACGAACAGCTTGGCCGCCAGGGGGCCGGTGATCTCGGTCTCCTCCTGCACCGGCGGCAGGAGGAAGGTCGCGCCGTCGCCCATCCCGGCGTAGGTGACCGAGCCCGCGGCCTCGGGCGCCTCGGTGGAGAGGGTGAGGTCCCGGGCGTCGAGGTGGTACTTGGTCCACCGGGTGCGGGCCAGCGGCCACTCGTCCTCCCGCCGCTCCACGAAGCGCTCCCCCGGGTGCCGCACCTGCAGCAGCACCGGGGGCTGGTCGCCCCAGCCGGTGTCCTCGCCCTTGAGGAAGTGCCCGAAGAACTTCTTCTGCAGGGCCACGCCGTAGTCGGTGTAGAACTCCGTCCAGTGCTCCAGCCCGTGCACCTCCAGCCACTTCTGCGAGCTGGCCGAGCGCACGAAGCCCTCGAAGTTGCCCCGCGGGTGCAGCCCCTGGCCGCCCCAGTTGGCCGAGGAGAGCAGCGGCGTCTGCACCTTGCTCCAGTCGGGCATGCGCGACTGCCAGTACTCGGCGGTGTCGAGCTTGTTGGCCAGGCAGTCCTCGTAGAAGTCGCGCCGGTTGGCGCCCAGCTGCTCGGGGGTCAGCGTCTCCGGCCCGGAGACCCAGTCACCGGTCAGCCGGCTGCGGTAGCCGTTGGTGCCCTTGCCGTTCTGGACGCTCCAGACCTGCGCCTCCGACCACGCCTTGGTGAACCCGTTGCAGAAGATCCCGCCGTGGTGGGCCATGTCCCGGTAGAAGTCGGCCGCGCCCTCCCAGGTGCAGATGGCGGCCAGGTGCTCCGGCTGCAGGGCCGCGGTCTGCCACTGGTTCTCCGCGAAGTAGGAGATCCCGTTGAGGCCGACCTTGCCGTTGGACCACGGCTGCACGCCGGCCCAGTCGACGCAGATCGCGAGGTCCTGCGCCTCCCGCAGCGACCAGATGTCGATGACGCCCTCCGAGGTGCCCGCACCCCGGCTGTCCACGCGGATGACGACGTAGCCGTCGGGCACCCACTTCTCCGGGTCGACGACCTCCCACACCTGGTACTTGTTCGTCGACCCCGTCGGCACGTCGGGGTGCTCGGCACACATCAGGTGCCACTGGAACGCGTAGCCGTCCTCGAAGTGCAGCTGCTTGCCGTAGGGGCCGAGGGTCATGATCACCGGGTAGCGGCCCTCGGCCGGCGGCCGGTAGATGTCGCAGCGCAGCACGACCCCGTCGTCCATCACGATCGGCATGTCCCAGTCGATGAGCATGCCGTCGCGCAGTTCGGTCTTCTCCCGGTGGCGCATGGGTCTCCCTCGTCGTCGGATGCGGGCCGCGGGGCCGCGGACCTGGTGGTGGACCTCAGCCGACCTCGCGCTCGGCGGCGATCACGTCCTGCATGAGCAGGTCCCAGACGTGCGCGGTGACCTCCTGGAACCGCGCGCTCTTCAGCGTCGCGCGGGTGCGGGGGTGCGGGATGCCCACGTCGATGACCTCGTGGATGTGGCTGGGCCGGCCCTTGAGCACCACCACGCGGTCCCCCATGAGGACCGCCTCCTCGATGGAGTGGGTCACGAACATCATCGCGATGGGCCGGGTCTCCCAGATGCGCAGCATCTCGAACTGCAGGATCTCGCGCGTCTGGGCGTCGATGGCGCTGAAGGGCTCGTCCATGAGCAGGACGTGGGGTTCGACGGCCAGCGCCCGGGCCAGGCCCGCGCGCTGCTGCATGCCGCCGGACAGCTGGTGCGGGAAGGCCTTCTCGAAGCCGGCGAGGCCGACCATCTTGATGTACTCCGGGACCACCTCGGCGATGCGTTCCTTGGGCGCCTTCGCCAGCTTCAACCCGTAGGCGACGTTGTTGTAGACGTTCTTCCACGGGAAGAGGCCGAAGTGCTGGAAGACCATGCTCACCCCGGGCGTCGGCCCGTCGACCGGCTTCCCGTCGATGGTCACCGAGCCCGAGTCGAGCCGGGTCAGCCCGTCGACGCTGCGCAGCAGGGTGGTCTTGCCGCAGCCGGACGGGCCCACGATGGAGACGATCTCGCGGTCCTGGATGGTCAGGTCGATGCCGTCGAAGACGGTCAGGTCGCCGTAGCGCACCGCCGCCCCCGAGACGACGACGCGGGGGCCGGTCGCGGGCCCGGTCGCGGCGCCGCCCGGAGCAGCGCCGGGGCCGGTGGTGGATCGGGTCATCGCTGCGCTCCTCGTCCTCGGGTCCCTCAGGCGCCCGGGATGATCGGGAGCAGCAGGTGGGACTGCCGCTCCCCGCCGGTGTGGACGGTGACCGTGCCCTCGAACAGCTCGGCGGGCCGGTCGACGGGGTCGTCGTGCACGAACGGCCCGCACCCGGTCATCGGGTTCTTCATGTTCGACAGGTGCTCGGCCGGGCCGGGGTAGACGTAGTCCTTGCCGCGGACGTCGAGCTGCAGGGTGTAGCCGGCCGGGATCACCAGGCAGGTCGGCCAGATCTCGACGTCGAGCTCGTAGACCGTGCCCGGCTCGAGCGGCTGGATCTCGTCGTGGGTGTGGTAGGGCCGGTACGGCCGGGACAGCTCGGGGTCGAGCTTGCGGTGCGAGGCCCGCAGCCAGCCCTGGGCGACCGGGGTGTGCGGGTCCAGCGCCCCGTGGAACACGACCTCCTCCCCCTCGGGCGAGAAGACGCGCACGACGAGGAACAGGTCGGCGTCGGCGGTGCTGGACTCGACGAAGAGCTTCGCGGCCAGGGGGCCGGTGATCTCGGTCTGCTCGGGGAACGGCCCGAAGGTGAACGACGCGCCGTCGCCCGTGGTGTCGTAGGTGAGCGAGGAGGCGGCGGCCGGCTGCTCCTCGCTGAGGGTCCCGGCGTCGGCGTCCAGGTACAGGCGCGTCCACCGGGTGCGCTCCAGCGGCCAGGACTGCTCGTGGCGCACCACGAAGGTGCTGTCCACGTGCCGGATGTTCAGCTGCACCGGCGGCTGGTCGGCCCAGCCGTTGTCCTCGCCCTTGAGGAAGTGGTCGAAGAAGCGCAGCTGCAGCTCACGGCCGTAGTCGGTGTAGAAGTGGCTCCAGTGCTCGAGGCCGTGCATCTCCAGCCACTTCTGCGACGACGCCGACCGGCCGTAGCCCTCGACGTTGCCGCGCAGGTGCAGCCCCTGCCCGCCCCAGTTGCCGGTGGACAGCAGCGGCACCGTGATCTTCGAGAAGTCCGGCGTCCGCTCGGTGTAGACCTCGTCGTCGAGCGGGTGGCTGCGGTACCGCTCGTCGAGGTCGGTGAGGTTCTCGGCGAGCTGCTCCTTGCTGAGCTTCTCGTCGCCGCAGACCAGCAGGCCGGAGTTCGGGTCCCGTGGGCCGTCCTCGCCGCGGCCGTACTGCACGGTGGTGACCTGCATGGGGATCCAGTTCGCCACGAAGGTGCAGAGGATCCCGCCGTGGTGGCTCATGTCCCGGTACCAGTCGGAGGCGCCCTCCCACACGCAGATCGCCGCCAGGTGCGGGGGCTGCAGCGCGGCCACCTGCCACTGGTTCATGGCGTAGTAGGAGATGCCGTCGAGCCCGACCTTGCCGTTGCTGTAGGGCAGCGTGCCCGCCCACTCGATGCAGTCGTGGAAGTCGCGGGTCTCGCGGGCCGACCAGAGGTCCATCTTGCCCGGCGAGCGGCCGGCGCCCCGGGAGTCGACCCGGATGCAGACGTAGTCGCGGGGCACCCACTTCTCCGGGTCGACGACCTCCCAGTTCTGGAAGCGGTTGGTCGAGCCGGCCGTGACGTCGGGGTGGTTCCTCGCCATGATCTCCCAGGAGGTCTTGTAGCCCTCCTGGAACGGCAGCCCCTTCCCGTAGGGGCCGTAGGTGATCAACACCGGGAAGCGGCCCTCCCGGGCCGGCCGGTAGACGTCGGCGCGCAGCAGCAGGCCGTCGTCCATCTCGATGGGCACGTCCCACTCGATGAAGATGTCCTCGGGCGTGGTCTCGCGGTGGTGGGCGCCGGGGGTCTCGGTCAGGGCCACGGGGGAACTCCTTCTCGACGGGCGACGGGAGCGCGCCGGGGGGCGCAGCGGGGAGGAACGGGTGGAGGGACGGGGAGTCAGCGGCCGTACCAGGGCAGGAACCGCCGCCGGGCCAGCGTCAGCAGGGCGCGGGCGGCGACGACGAAGAGGGTCAGCACGATGACCCCGACGAAGGCCTGGTTCTGCTGGAAGCTGCGGCTCTGCTGCAGGATCGAGTAGCCCAGGCCCGGCACACCGGCGAGGAACTCGACGGCGACGGCGGTGACCAGCGCGCGGGCGATGGCCAGCTGCAGGCCGGCGATGAGGTACGGGATGGCGTTGCGCAGGGCGATCCCGAACCAGATGTTGTGCACCCGCGCCCGGAAGGTGCGGGCCACGTCCAGGTACTCCTTGGGGATGGCGCGCGACCCGTCCGCCGTCGTCACGACGATGGGCAGGAACGCCGACAGGGCCACGGCGACCAGCCGGGTCTCGGGGGTGTAGCCGAGCCAGATGGTCATCAGCGGGACCACCGCGACCATGGGCAGGGTGTAGAGGGCGCTCACGTAGGACGTGAAGAACCAGCGCACGAGCTTGATCCGGCCCATCGCCAGGCCCAGGACCAGCCCCGCCGCAGCCCCGATGAGCACGCCGTAGACGACCGACCCGATCGTGGCCCAGGCGTCCTGCCAGAACCGCTCGCTGGCGAACACCTCCGGGACCGCCTGCGCCACGCCCAGCGGACGGGCGATGAACGGTGACTCGAGCATGCGCGCACCCAGGTCCCAGAGGACCAGGATGAGCACGCCCGTCACCAGACGCAGCAGCCAGTTCGGCGGCCGGCGACGCTCGCGCCGCGCTCGTCCCGGCGGGACCGCCTGTGCCGTGCCCGAGGGCTCGGCGGGCAGCGGTACCGCCTCGGTCGCGGTCGAGCCCTGCCCGGGAGGCGCGCTCACCGGCCGGCCCCCGGCCGCCGGCTCCCTGGTGCCGCTCCGCTTCGTCGTCATCCCGACAGTCCTTCCCGCCAGCCGGCGAAGCGCCGTTCGACGAGCCCGCTGATCCCCATGAGGGCCACCGCGATGACCGAGATGACCAGCGTGACCGCCAGGGCGCCGGCGGAGTCGAAGTTCGTGGAGGCGCGGATCAGCAGGTCCCCGACCCCGGTGGCGTTGAGGAAGAGCTCGGCGATGATCGTGCCGACCAGCGCCCCCGCGATCCCCTGCTTGATGCCGGTGACGGCGTAGGGGACCGTGTACGGGATCACCACGTCGGCCCACAGCTGCCGCTCGCCGGAGCCGTAGGAGTGGGAGACGTCGAGCAGGCGGCGGGGGACGCTGCGGGCCCCCTCCATCGCGCTGATCAGGATCGGGAAGATCGCCGACAGCACGACGACCAGGACCTTCGCCCGGAAGTCGAACCCGATCCCGGCCAGGATGAACGGCACCAGCGTGATCACCGGGATGGCGTAGAGCGCGTACACGTACGTCTCCACCGCCGCGGTGACCAGCGGGAACCGGGCGAAGACCAGCCCGAGCGGGAGCCCCAGCAGGATGGACAGCCCCAGGCCGGTGAGGAAGATCTTCCCGGAGGAGGCCAGCGCGTCCGGCAGCTCCCCGCTGTCGACGAGCTCACCGAGACGGGCCATCGTCTCGGTGAAGCTCGCCAGCAGCACCCCGCTCCGGTCGCCCGCCACCTGCCACACCACCGCGAGCACGACCAGGCTGAGGGCGTAGACGCCCCAGCGCGCCCATCTCTCCGTCGCCATTCCGATCGCTCCCCCTCGGCGGGATGCCGGTCAGTTGGTCGACTCGACCAGCTGCTGGGCCTCGTCGTAGATGCTCGGGTCGATCAGGTCCTCGTAGGTCGGTGCGTTGGCCTCGGTGATGGCGCCGGCGTCGATCTGCTCCTGGATGACACCCTCGATCTTCTGCTGGTCCAGCCCGGAGCCCTCCGGCCAGAACTCGAACTCCAGGAACAGGTCGACGGAAGCCTGGGCCACCTCGACCGGCTGCTGGTTGTACTTCGAGGCGATCTCGGCGAAGCGCTCGGAGTTGGCCGGGTCCCGGACGAACTCGTTGGCCTCGATGTAGGCCGCGGTCAGCCGGACGACGGCCTCGCGGTTCTGCTCGATGTAGTCGGTCGTCGCCACCTGCAGCACGTAGTGCGTGTTCGGGTTGACGTCCTTGACGAGGCTGATGACCTCCTCGACGTTGGTGTCGGTGGTCGCCTCGATGAACGCCTCCTCGTCGTAGTGCAGGTTGGCGATCGTCACCTGGCCCTGGACCAGGGCCTGGATGACCGGCGGGCCGGCGAAGTTGACGAACTCGACGTCGTCCACGGTCAGGCCGCAGGAGGCGAGCATCGTGACCGTGGAGTTGTACCGGGCCCCGCCGGTCTGGTCGACCGCGATGGTCTGGCCCCGGAGGTCCTCGCAGCTGGTGATGGCCGGGTCGGTGGTCGCGATGTAGTAGTCGGGCTTGTCCATGCCGACCATGCCCTTCACGGGCGCGCCCTCGGCGACCACGTTCACCAGGCTCGACGTCGACGTGAGCGCCGCGTCGAGCTGGCCGCCGACGACGGCACGGACGGAGTCGGCGCCGTTGGCGAAGTTCTGGAAGGTGACGTCCAGGCCGTACTTGTCGAGGATCCCCTCCTCGTCGGCCACGTGCATCATCAGGCTGCCGTAGACCACCGGCGTCCCGGCGGTGCCGAAGGTCATGGCGATGGTGTCCCCACCGCCACCACCGCCGCCGCCGGACCCCCCGCCCGAGTCGTCCCCACCACAGGCGGTGGCGGCCAGCAGCACGGCGAGGCCTGCGCCCGCCAGCCGCGAGCGTCGGAGAGTGCGTCGAGGAGCGGTCACGGGCTTGCCTCCGAGCGTGGGAGGGACAGCGGACGGCGATCCGGCCGACACCCCTTCGTCGGAGGACGCCGGGGTGGCTGCCGGGCTCGGGCGAGAAAGCTATCGGTGATGTGACGTACGGCACTCCACGCGACCGACAGATCGGTGGCCGGTTTTTTGGGCCCTGGCACAAGTCGCCCGGCGAGCGTCCGAACACAATGCAAGGGGCCCGAGCGGACCGCACCGACACGCAGGAGAGCACCCATGCAGGACGTGGACGGGCGGATCGCCGTCGTCACCGGCGGAGGGACCGGCATCGGCCGGGCGACGGCGGTGGCCCTCGCCGGCCGGGGGTACCGGGTCGTGGTCGTCGGACGCCGGTCCGGACCGCTCGAGGAGACCGTCGCGGACGTGACGGCCGCGGGCGGGACGGCGACCGCCGCGACGCTCGACGTCACCGACGCCGACGCGGTGCAGCGGCTCGTCGGCGAGGTCACCGATCGGCACGGCCGGCTGGACCTGCTGGTCAACAACGCGGGGGTCAACGTCGCGCGGCGCAGCATGGCGGCCCTGTCGGTGGCCGACTGGCACGCGATCGTCCAGGTCAACCTGACCGGCACGTTCCTCGTGACCCACGCCGCGCTGCCGGCGATGCGGGCGCAGCGGTCCGGGACCGTCGTCAACATCTCCTCGATGGCCGGCTACCGGGCCAGCGCGCTGACCGGGCCGGCCTACAACGCCGCCAAGGCGGGGGTGAACTCGTTCACCGAGTCGATCAACCTCGCCGAGCGGGTCAACGGCATCCGCGCGTGCGCCATCTGCCCGGGCGAGGTCGCCACCCCGATCCTGGAGCAGCGACCGGTGCCGCCCTCCCCCGAGGCGCGGGCGACGATGCTGCAGCCCGAGGACCTCGCCGACACCGTCGTCTTCGTCGCGACGCTGCCGCAGCGGGCCAACGTCGAGCTGCTGACGATCTACCCGACACAGCAGCGCGACTGGACCACGGAGCTGGGGTAGCCCGGTGGCCACCGAGCACGACCAGCGGTACCCCGCGCTGCGCCGGCCGCTGACCCTCGGCGGGCTGCGGCTGGCCAACCGCCTGGTCATGTCGCCGCTGACGACCTACGGGCTACCCGACCCCGACGGCTCCTCCAACGACCGCCACCGCGCCTTCTACGAGCGCCGAGCACGCAGCGGGCTCGGGCTGGTGCACGTGGAGTCCGCCCTGGTGCACCCCTCCGGGCAGTGCTGGCCCAACCACCTGGCCATCCACGACGACCGGTTCGTGCCCGGGCTGGCCGCGCTGGCCGGCGCGATCAAGCAGCACGGGCCGGTGGCCGTCCTGCAGCTGCACCACGGCGGTCGTGTCGCGGTGGAGGCACTCAGCGGCCAGCCGGTGCTCGCCCCCTCGGCGCTCCCGGCGCCGGGGCGGCCGGTGCCGAAGGAGATGACCGTCGAGGAGATCGACACGATGGTCGAGGCCTTCGCGCAGGGAGCGCGTCGGGCGCGGGAGGCCGGCTTCGACGGGGTCGAGCTGCACATGGGCACCGCCTACCTGCTGCTGAGCTTCCTCTCCCCCGCGCAGAACGTCCGCGAGGACGAGTACGGGCGCGACCTCGCCGGCCGGATGCGCTTCCCGCTGCGGATCCTCGAGCGGATCCGCGAGGTGGTCGGCGACGACTACCCCGTCGGCGCCCGGATCGTCGGCTCGGACTACCACGACGGCGGCGTGGATCTCGACTACTGCCTGCGGGTGGCCACCCGGCTGGAGCGGGCCGGGGTCGCCTACCTCGACGTGTCCGCCGGGGCGGGGCCCCACACCGTGCGGGACTCGCCGCTGGTGATGGGCGGCGGGTCGGCGGTGTTCGCCGGGTTCGCCGCGGCGGTGAAGCAGGTGGTCTCCGTCCCGGTGGTCTCGGTCGGCCGCTACTACACGCTGGCGGCGGCGGAGCAGGCCGTCGCCGAGGGCAGCGCCGACCTGGTGGCGCTGGGCCGCGCGCTGATCGCCGACCCCGACGTCGTCGGCAAGTCACTGGCCGGCCGGGAGGACGAGGTCGTCCCCTGCATCGCCTGCCAGGCCTGCCACGGCGGCATCACCACGGCCCTGGGGGTCTCCTGCCTGCTGCACCCGGAGACCGGACACGAGCTGGAGCTGCCCGTCGTGCCGGCCGGGCGGCCGCTCCGGGTCCTGGTGTCCGGCGGGGGCGTCGCGGGCCTGGAACTGGCCCGGGTCGCCGCCCTGCGCGGCCACGAGGTCACCGTCGCGACCGGCGACCTGCCCTTCGGTGGGCTGCTCGCGCTCCGCGCACGGGTCCCTGGCGCCGCCGAGGTCGGCAACGGCGTCGAGTACTTCCGGCGCGAACTGCGCCGCCTCGGGGTCCGGGTCCGGACCGACGCCGGACCGGAGGCGCCCGACGTCACGGTCGACGCGACACCGGGCGCCCCGGTGCTGCCCGACCTGGCCGGCGACGGGACCGTCGCGCTCGCCCCGGCGGACGACGTCCTGACCGGCCGCCTGGACCTCGACGCCGCCGGGGAGCGGGTCGCCGTGGTCGGTCCCGGCCTGCTCGCCGGCGAGACCGCCCTGCTGGTCGCCGCGGCCGGGAGGCAGGTCACCCTCGTCGCGCCCGGTGACCGGCCCATGGCCGACGCCCACCCGCTGGTCGCCGGGACGACGGCGCTGCGCCTCGCCGGGCACGGCGCGGCGACGGTCACCGGGCTGACCGTGCGCGGCGTGGCCGGCTCCCGTCTCGAGGTGGACGGCGCCGACGGGCCGGGCTCCCTGGGCCCGTTCGACCTCCTCGTGTGGGCGGTGGGCTGGGTGCGGTCCGGGACGGCGGCGCACGCCGTGGGTGACACGTGGGACGCCTTCGCCCAGCGCCTGCTGGTGTACGACGCCGCCCGGCTCGCCCGGCAGCTGTGACCCCGGCCCGGCGGCGGGACCGTCCGCCGCCGGAAGGGGTCCTCCTTCAGTACATGACCAGGCCGTTGGCCACGTTGAGGTCCTCGCCGGTGATGGCCGCCGCCCGGGGTGAGGCGAGGAAGGCCACCGCCTCGGCGACGTCCTGCGGGCGGACCAGCCGCTGCAGCGCCGACCCGCCGGCGAACTCGGCGCGGGCCTCCTCGACCGAGATCCCGCGCGAGGCGGCCTGCTGCTCGAGCACCCAGTTGATCCGGGGTCCCTCTACCCCGCCCGGTGAGATCAGATTGACCCGGACCCCGGCGGCGCCGACCTCCCACGCGAGGGTCCGCACCAGGCCGATCAGTGCGGTCTTCGACGCGGCGTAGGGCGTGCGGTTGACCAGCGGCCGCTTGCCGGTCACCGAGCCGATGACCACCACCGAGCCCGACCGGCGGGCGATCATGCCCGGGAGGAAGGCCTTGCAGGCCAGCATCGTCCCGGTCACGTTGACCCGGAAGGTGTCCTCCCACTCCTCGAGCGGCATCTCCACCAGCGGCGTGCTGGGCCCCCCGACGCCGCTGTTGTTGACCAGGACGTCCACCCGGCCGAACTCGGCGTCGGCGGCCTTGGCCGCCGACGTGATCGAGTCCGGGTCGCGCAGGTCCATCGGGACCGGCAGGGCCCGCCGGCCGGCGGCGCGCACCTGCTCGGCGACCTCCTCCATCGCGTCCGTGGAGCGGCCGGTCAGCACGACGTCGGCCCCCTCGGCGGCCAGCCGCAGGGAGATCTCCCGGCCGATCCCGGTGCCCGCGCCGGTCACCGCGGCCACCTGCCCCTCGAGGGGCGCGCCTCCCGGCCTCACTTGACCGCGATCGCGTTCATCGGCGAACCCGCTGCCCCGGTGATCGGCAGCGGGGCGGCGGAGAGCATGAACTCGTAGACGCCGTCCTCGGCGCAGTCCTCGCCGATCGCCTGCAGGTCCCAGATCTCGCCGAAGAGGATGCCCATGTGCACCAGGGCGACGATGTGCAGCGGCTGGAAGAGGTCGATCTCGTTGGGCCGCACCTCACAGCCCCAGGTGTCGGTCGCGATCGCCGCGATGTCGTGCTCGTACAGCCACGGGGCGGTGTGCAGCGACAGGCCCGGTGCCGCGCCGCCGTTGTAGTCGCCCCAGTCGCCGCGCCGGGTCTCGGTCATCCCGGTGCGGACGATGAGCGCGTCGCCGGTGCGGACCTCCACGCCCTGGGCGGCGGCCGTGGCGTCGAGGTCCTCGGCGGTGATCGCGTAGCCGGGCTCGAGGCACTCGACACCCTTGTGCCGGGCCACGTCGAGCAGGACCCCGCGCATGACGAGCTTGTCCTTGGCGACCTGGATGCCGCAGGTCGCCGCCCCCTTGGCGGAGACGTTGCCGGCGTCGAAGCCGTTGTACATCTGCCCCTTCCAGAAGATGTGCGCCAGGCTGTCCCACTGGCTGCCCGACTGGTTGGGGGTGACCAGGACGTCGTCGGAGAAGCCGAACCCCTTCGACGGGCCGAACCCGCCGGGCAGCGGGTCCTGCTTGCCGGCCAGGTAGTCGGTGCCGGTCGCGGTCATCATGTTCAGCGGGTTGGCCCGGAAGCCGCCCGACTGCGGGCCGTTGAGGTCCAGCGGCAGCCCCATCGAGATGACCTTGCCTTGGCGGACCAGCGCGGCGGCCGCGACGACCTGCTCCGGCCCGACGTGGTTGAGCGCCCCGAGCTGGTCGTCCTCCCCCCACCGTCCCCAGTTCGAGAACTTGCCGATGTAGTCGCGGATGACGTCGTCTCCCCGGAAGGGCACGTCATCGGTCGGCGAGGTGGTCATGGTTCCTCCTGACCTGCTGGGTGGACGCGCCCCGGGGCCGGGACGCGGGTCGACCTGGATCACCGCACGGGCATGTCCGCGGAGTCGCCCGGTGCGCGGAGACCGAAGGTGAGCGAGGGGTCCCCGGGGACCCAGTCGCTGCGGAACTGCGCGCCCTCCCCGAGGTCGCGCGTGCGGGCGAGCAGCGCCCGGCCGAGGTCGAGCTGGGCCGGCTCCCACAGCCGCAGGGCCTCCGGGACGTCGGCACCGGAGCGCAGCAGGGCCGCCGCGAGCGCCCACACGTCGTCGGCTCCCTTCGCGGTGGCCGCGGCCGCGTGCGGCCGGACGGCGAAGGCGGCGTCACCGACCAGCGCGACCCGGCCGAAGGCCATCCGGGGCACCTCGACGTCGACCATCACCTGGAGGAAGGGCGCACCGCTCTTGACCGCGACCTCGGCCAGGGGCGGCGGCAGCTGCTCGCGCGCCGTCTCGCGGAAGTCGGCCAGGTGCTCGTCGCGCACCGCGCCGGGCGGCAGGGAGACGTCGCGCCGCTTGCCGGTGCGGTCGGTCAGCAGGTCGGCCAGCGGCTCGCCCTCGGGCACGTTGCGGTACCAGACCAGGTTCATCAGCCGGCGTCCCGGCTCGACCGCGCCGTCGTAGTTGGGGATCGGGTAGGTCAGCGCGTGGCTGTGCGGGCGGACGTAGTAGGTGAGCGAGTCGTCGAGCGCGGCGAACGTCTCCGGGCTCAGCTCGCGCTCGTCCACGACCGCACGCCAGGCCACGTAGCCGCCGTAGCGCTGCTCGACGTCGGGGAGCATGGTCCGGCGGGTGAACGAGGACACACCGTCGGCTCCGACCAGCAGGTCCGCGGTGGCGGTGCGGCCACCGGCGAGGGCGATCTGCACCTCGTCGGGCGTCTGGGTGATGCCGGTCGCCTCGGAGTCGAGGTGGTAGCGGTCCCGGCCGAAGGCGTTCAGCAGGGTGCCGTAGAGGGTGTTGTAGCCGGTGAAGTGGTGCCGGCGGGCGTCCGCGGTGAGGACCGACCCGTCGTCGGCGAGGTAGCGGTGCCAGGACGCCGAGGTGCTGACCGCGGACAGGTCGAGCAGCCGGTTCTCCAGCAGGTAGCGCACCGTCGTGGGGTGGAGCACGATGCCCACCCCTCGGCCCTCCAGCGGGGACCGCGACCGCTCGTAGACGTCGACCTCGCAGCCGATGTCGCGGAACACCAGCGCGGTGGTGAGCCCGATCAGCGAGCCGCCGAGCACGGCCACCCGCAGCGGCCGGCTCCCGGGCAGCCGGGCGGCGTCGCCGCTCACCGGACCGCTCCGCCGCTCGCCGTCAGCACGTCGGGGACCTCCTCACCCGCCGGCGGCACGACCGGCCGGCAGCCTGGAACGTGGTCGGGCTCACGTGTAGCGTCTCGGCGGCTGTCGGTGGAGGGAGGAACCCGGTGCTCGACGCGGCCGACCCCGCGCTCACCGGCCGCGAGCCCCTGCCCGCATGGGTCCGGGCCCTGGCCGCCGACGTCGACCTGACCGCGCTGTGCGACCGGGTCGTGGCCCGCGACGTGGCGGTCGCCTTCCCCGACCTCGCCGACGACCCCGGCTTCGCCGAGCACCTGCGGGCCAGCGTGCAGGAGAACCTCCGGCTGCTGCAGCAGGTCCTCTGCGGCCGGCTGCCGCTGGACGCGGTCCGCCTGGAGCAGCCGCTGGTCTTCGCCCGGGTGCAGGCGGAGCTGCGGATCCCGCAGACCGCGCTGCAGCGCTCCTACCGCGTGGGCTTCGCCGAGATGTGGCAGGCCTGGGCCGACCGGCTGCAGGAGGTCGCCGAGGCCGCGGACGTGCCCCGCGCCGAGGCGGTGCGCGCGCTGGTCCAGCTGACCACCGCGATCTTCGACTACCAGGACCACGTGGCCTCCCTTGTCGCGGAGAACCACGCGCGGGTGGACGAGGCGCTCAGCCGCACCCGCGCGCACGTCCGGCAGGGGCTGGTGCGGGAGATCCTGCGCGGGGACCGCACGTCCCTGGCCCCCTCCGACCTCATCACCCTCGACCACGACCTCGGCGGGGAGCACGTCGTCGTGCTGCTGCCCTCGGTGGCCGAGGGCGCGGCCGGCAGCCTCACGACCGGGGTGCGGGCACGCACCGGCGTCCGCTCGACCCTGGTCCACCCCGTCGACCTGAGCCGGACGGCGGTCTGGCTGACGCTCCCCGGCTGGACCCGCGACGGGCACCAGCGACTGCTGGCAGCGCTGGCCGACACCGGTGTGGAGGCCTCGGTCTCCGAACCGCACAGCGGCCTGGCCGGCTTCCGCGAGGCCTACGCGCAGGCCCAGGACGTCGAGCGGGTGCGCTCGGCGTGGGGCCGCTCCGCCGCGCCGCGCGTCCTCGAACACTCCGACGTGGCCCTGGAGATCCTGCTCCTGCGCGACCCGGAGCGGGCCCGCCGCTTCGTGCGCACCGAGCTCGGCGCGCTGGCCGAGGACACCCCCGAGGCCGCCCGGCTGCGGGAGACGCTCGAGGCCTCCTTCCGGCTGAGCAGCCACGTCGCCGCCGCCGAGCACCTGCAGCTGCACGAGCACACCGTCCGCAACCGGCTGCACCGGGCCGAGGAGCACCTCGGCCGCCCGCTGGCGGAGCGGCGCACCGAGCTGCAGGTGGCCCTCCGGCTCCAGCGGCTGCTGGCCGGCCCGGCCTAGCGCGCCGTCCGCGCCGCTCACTGGCCGGCCAGCCGCTGGAGGACGCCGAACACGCACGCGGTGTCCTGGGTGAGCCGGTCCTGGGCGATCGCGGCCTCGTAGAGCACGCGGGTGGCCGAGAACAGCGGCGTGGGGCTGGCGACGCCGTGCGCGAACTCGGCGATGAGCCCGTTGTCCTTCTGCATGGTGGCGACGGTGGCCGTGGCGGGCTCGTACCGGCCGGCGGCCATGAGGGGGCCGCGGACCTGCAGCATGCGCGAACCGCCGGCACCGTCCCCGACCGCGGTGAGGACCTGCTCCAGGTCCAGCCCGGCGCGCTGGGCGAGCAGCAGCGCCTCCGCGGCGGCCGCGTTGTGCACCGCCACGAGCAGGTTGGCGACGAGCTTCATCGCGGTGCCCTGCCCGAAGGCGCCCAGGTCGTACTGGGCCCGGGTGAAGGCCTCGAGCACGGGCGTCGCCCGCTGTTTGGCCTCCTCCTCCCCGCTGAGGTAGGCGATCAGGTCGCCGTCGCGGGCCTGCTGGCCGGTGCCGCTCATCGGGCAGTCGAGCAGCGTGGCGCCGAAGGCCCG
Source organism: Geodermatophilus sp. SYSU D00697 (assembly GCF_054050175.1). Taxonomy (NCBI): domain Bacteria; kingdom Bacillati; phylum Actinomycetota; class Actinomycetes; order Geodermatophilales; family Geodermatophilaceae; genus Geodermatophilus; species Geodermatophilus sp. SYSU D00697. Next base: position 143,201 of record NZ_JBJGYV010000010.1, on the reverse strand, counting down.
CGCGCGCTCGGCACCGGCGCGCTTGGTCTCCGGGGACAGCGTGCTGGTCTCGACCACCACCAGGCCCGGGCTCGCGCCGGCCCCCAGCCCGTCCTCACCGTCGAGGACGGCGAGCAGCGCGTCGGCGCTCGGCAGCGAGGTGACCACGATCCGCGCTGCGCGGGCCACCTCGGCCGGGCTGGCGCACGCCGTGCCCCCGCGCTGCTCGTGCTCGGCCCGGCGACCCGGGTCGACGTCGAAGCCCGGCACCGGGTACCCGGCGGCGAGCACGTGGGTGCTCATCGCCGAGCCCATGACCCCCAGGCCGACGAACCCGACCGGTTCGCGGGTCATCGGGCGGTCCCGTCCCCCAGGAAGCCGGTCAGGGCCTCGACGAACTGGTCCCGCTGCTCCAGGACGCCGGCGTGCCGTGCGGGCGAGAGCCACACCAGCCGGGCGTCGGGCAGCGTGGCGGCCAGCTCGCGGGCGGCCGCGGTGAACGGCGGGGCGTCGTCCTCCCCGCACACCAGCAGCGTGGGCGCGGTGATCCGGCCGACGACGTCGGTGAGGTCGACCTCCTCCAGCGCCGCGCAGGCGTACGCGTAGCCCCGCGGGTCGGCGTCGGCGACGGTGCGCCGGACCCGTTCGACGACCGGTCCACCGGCCGCCAGCGTGTCCGCGGTGAACCACAGCGACAGCGTCGGGTCGACGAACGGCGCCATGCCCTGTTCGGGTGCGGTCGCCGCACGGTCCCGCCACTGCTGCTTGAGCGGCGGCGGGTAGACCACGACGGCGTCGACCACGACCAGCCGGCGGACCAGCTCCGGGTGACAGGCGGCCAGCCGCTGGGCGACCAGGCCGCCGAGGGAGACGCCGACCACGTCGGCCGGGACGGCGCCGGCCTCGGTCAACAATGCGGCGGCCTGTTCGGTCAGGTCCTCGATCGTGTAGGGCTGCTCGGGCGCCGGCGTCGCCCCGTGGCCGGGGAAGTCGTAGGTGAGCACCTCCGCTCCTCCGAGCGCGGGGACGACGTCGTCCCAGAAGGACGCGTCGACCCCCAGCGGGTGCAGGAGCAGCACCGGCGCGCCCTCCCCGGTCCGGTGCAGGGCCGGGGTCGGCAGCGGGCTCACCGTCGCACCCCCTCGGCACGCAGGTCGGGCAGGATCGAGCCGCCGGGCACCGGGGTGCGGGCCACGTTCATGACCATGGCCAGGGTCGTGTAGTAGCCGGCCGCACCGACCACCTCGACCACCCCGGCGTCCCCGAGCTGCTCGAGCGCGCGGGCGTAGGTGTCGTCGCCGACCCGGCGGGTGCGGTGCAGCTCGTCGAGCAGGTCCCACACCGCTTCCGCGGCCGGGTCCATCCCCTCGGGCCGCCGTCCCTCACCGATGGCGTCGGCGACCGCCGGGTCGAGCCCGGCCTCCAGCGCCAGCGGGTGGTGGTAGCTCCACTCGAAGTCCTGGTCCCACCAGCGGGAGACGAACAGGATCGTCATCTCGAACAGCCGGCGGTCCAGCGGGCTGGACCAGCGCAGGTGCTCGCCGACCTTCTGCAGCCGGGTCATCAGCTCGGGGCTGCGCAGCAGCGGCGCGAACGGGCCGATGACCGCGCCGCGCGGGCCCGAGCGGATCTCGGCGACCGCGGCCCGCTGGGCGTCGGTCAGCTCGCCGTCCGGGGGCAGGGGCAGCCGGTCCTCCCCCATCGTCAGCGCCCCCCGTCGGCGGGGACGGGGCCGTCGTCGGCGCCCAGCGCGTCGTTGACCCGGGGCATGACCTCGGTCGCCATGAGCTCCATCGAGCGGCGGGCCAGGCCGGGGTCGACCCAGTCCAGGCCGGCGTAGACCAGCTCGCCGAACTCCCCGGTCTGCTCGCGCAGCGCCAGGATCTGGTCGGCCACCGAGTCCGGCGTCCCGCAGATCACCAGGTCGCGCAGGACGCCCTCGAGGGAGACCTCCTCGTCGGGCTGCTCGCGGGAGGTCTTGAACAGCGCGAGGCGGCCCAGCGACCGCATCTTGCCGAGCATCTTCCCGTAGTAGTAGCGGTACGGGCTGCCCGCGTCGGCCCGCCCGTAGGCCTCGGCGACGTCGGGGTCGTCGGCGACGAAGACCGTGCGGGCCACCCGCCAGTCCGCCGGCGACGCGGTCGCGCCGACCGACTCCCGGCCCTCGACGTAGTTCGGCCAGTGCGTGGCCACCCACTGCGGCAGCAGGAAGTTGGCCGACAGCGGGTGGAAGTCCTTGGCGCCCATGGCGATGACGCCCTTGGAGAACGGGGCGACGACGGTGCCGACGACCTCCGGCCGGGGCTGCTGCAGCGGCTTGCCGACGATCCCGACGCCCACGTCGCCGTCGTAGGTGTTCGCGGTGCTGACGGTGAACCGGTTGTCGGGGAAGTCGATGTCGTAGGGCGGCTCGCGCTCCCACAGCGCCGTGATGACGTCGATCGCCTCGGCGAAGATCTGGTTGCGGTCCTCCTTGAGCAGGCCCAGGAGCTCCGCGTCCGAGGGCAGCGCCCCGGGGCTGACGCCCAGGATGAACCGGCCACCGGAGAGGTGGTCGAACATCGCGCTGTTGACCGCGACCAGCGCGGGGTGCATGTGGGAGAGGTTCGTCGTCCCGGTGGCCAGCCGGATCCGCTGCGTCTCCGGGATCAGCGTGGCCAGGAAGACCAGGCTGTTGGTGATGTTCTCGTGGCGGTCGGTGAGGTGCTCACCGATGAACGCATCGTGGAAGCCGAGCCGGTCGGCCAGGACGACCGCCTCGCGGTCCTCCTGGAGGGTCTCGGCCCAGGCCCGTCCCTGCGGGTGCATCGGCATGGCGAAGTAGCCCAGTCTCACGACGTCCTCCTCAGGGGTCGGCCGGTGGACCCGCCCAGTCAAGGCCCCGGACCGGGCTCCGGGCAGTGTCGGGAGCCGACAAGTTGGCCGCCGGGCGATGACGGCGGACGTGAGTCGGGACGGCCGGGTGACGGGCCCCGGCATCCCGACCGCCCCGGGGTGACGCGCTCCGCCATGTGCCGGGGACCGCCGCGCCGTTCTACTCGACCGCAGGTCCGCGCCCGCTCGGGGCGCGGCACGGCCCCCGAGGAGGGTCCCCCGTGAGCACTCCCGAGCCGGCAGCTCCCGCCCCGGTCGACGCCGGGACCTTCCGGCACGTCGTCGGTCACCTCGCCAGTGGCGTGACCCTGGTGACCACGCGCACCGCGGACGGCGCGTTCGGCATGACGGCGAGCTCGGTGACCTCCCTGTCGCTGGACCCGCCGATGATGCTGGCCTGCCTGAACACCTCCTCGGCGACCTGCGCCGCGGTCGCCGAGGCCGGCGCCTACGGCGTGAACGTGCTCGGGCAGGGCCAGGGGCACCTCGCCCAGCAGTTCGCGACGCCGACGGCGGACAAGTTCGCCGGGGTGCAGGTCGCCGAGGGCGTCACGGGGGTGCCGCTGCTCACCGAGGCGCTGGCGCGCATCGAGTGCGAGGTGGTCGAGCAGGTCAACGCGGCGACCCACACGATCTTCCTCGGCCGGGTGCGCCAGGCCGAGGCCGACGAGGGCGCTCCGCTGACCTACTTCCGCGGCGGCTTCGGCCGCTTCGAGTTCGCCCGCGACGACGCCGTCTACCAGCGGGCCCGCCAGCAGGTGCTGGAGCGCCGCTACGCCGCCGACACCGTGCTGCTGCTCGACGACCTGGCCTACTCCCTGGACGTGGACAAGCCGGCGGCGTTCTACGCACTCACCCGGCTGGCGGCCGAGGGCCTGGTGCGCCGCGACCCGGAGCGCGGTTACGTCGTCGTCCCGTTCACCACGCGGACCTCCGACGAGACCTTCGACGCCCGCTGCGCCATCGAGCTGGGGGTCATCGACATGGTCTGCGGACGGGTGCCCGAGGCGGAGCTGGCCGAGCTGCGCACCCGGTTCGAGGCCATGGCCGCGCTCCTGGTCGGCGAGCGGTTCGTCGACTTCGACGGCTACCTCGACGCCAACTACGCCTACCACGAGACCCTGGTCGCCCTGGCCCGCAGCGCACCGCTGACCACGGCGTTCGCGCAGCTGCACATCAAGTCGGTGATGACCCGCAGCTTCGGGGCGACGCCGGTGACCTCGCAGAGCTTCATCGAGGCCCAGCGCGGGATCACCGAGGGCCTGGAGCGCGGCGACGCCGAGACGGCGCGGGCGGCGGTGTACCGCTACACCGACCTGGCCAAGCAACGGGTCCGGGAGATCCTCGAGCAGACCGGCGGGCGGCTCTGAGCCGCGCCGGTCTAGGCGGGCCCGCCCGGCGCCGCGCCGCGGGCGGCGACGGTCGCCCGGACGGTCCCGGCGTCCGCGCCGCCGGCCAGGAGGGTCCACAGCAGCAGGCGCGCCTTGCGCGCGTCGAGCCACCCGGCCCGCAGCACACCGCGGCCGAGCAGGTCCTGCTCGCTGCCGACGAACCCGTAGGTGCCCTCCAGCACCGGCCCCCCGCCGGTGCGGGTCGCCAGCACCACGGGGCAGCGCCGCACCACCGCACCGACCACCTCCGCCGCGGCGGCCGACACGTGCCCGGCGCCGAACCCCGCGACGACGACCCCGTCCCACCCCGCCTCGGCGACGAGGGCGAGCAGGTGCCCGTCGTCCCCGAGAGAGGTCTCGAGCAGGGCCACCCGTGGGTCGCGCCCCTCGGCCGGGCGGGGCAGCACCGGCCAGCGCGCCGTCCGGCCGGCGAAGGTCACGGTGCCCTCGTGCACCCGGCCCACGGGCCCGAACGCCCCGGACGTGAAGGCCTGCAGCGCGACGCTGTCGGTCTTGCGGACCCGGCTCGCGGCGTGCACCTCGTCGTTGAGCACCACGAGCACGCCCCGGTCGCGGGCGCCGGGGTCGGCCGCGACGCGGACGGCGGCGAGCAGGTTGGCCGGTCCGTCGGCGCCCGGCGACGACGGGTGCCGCATCGCACCGGTGACGACGACCGGTTCGGGGCGGTCCCAGAGCAGGTCCACGAGGTAGGCGGTCTCCTCGATCGTGTCGGTGCCCTGGACGAGGACGACGCCGGCGGCGCCCGCGGCCGCCTGAGCGGCGGCCCAGTCCGCGGCGGCGACGACGTCGGCCGGGGTGAGCCAGGCGCTCGGCACGGTCTGCAGGGTCGTGGCCGCGATGTCGGCCACCTCGCCCAGGCCCGGCAGGCCGCGCAGCAGGTCGGCCGCGTCCAGCGCCGGCTGCACCCCGCCACCCCCGGCGGGCGCGGTCATCGTGATCGTGCCGCCCAGCGACCCCACGGCCACCCGCGGCCGGCCCACCTGCGTCCCCATGCCCCTGACCTCCCGTTCCCGGCCGCGAGCCCGGTCGGCACCCGGCCGGCCCACCGTAGGGCCCCACTCCCCCGAGAGGACCATCGATGACCGACCTGGACCTGCTCGTCGCGGGCGGCACCGTCGTCACGCCCTCCGGCCGCCGTCGCGCGCACGTCGGCGTGCGGGACGGCGTCGTCGTGCACGTCGGCCCGCCGGTGGCCGACGGCGCGCCGACCGCCGCGCGCACGGTGGACGCCGCCGGCCTGGTCGTGCTGCCCGGCGGGATCGACACGCACGTGCACCTGATGGACCCCGGCAGCCCCGAGCGGGAGGACTTCCCGACCGGGACGGCGGCCGCCGCCGCGGCGGGGGTCACCACGATCGTCGAGCACACCCACGGCGCACCGGTGCGGACCGTCGACGACCTGCGCGACAAGACCGCGTACCTGCGGGAGCGCTCCGAGGTCGACTTCGGGCTGGCCGCGCACGCCTGGCCCGGCGCCGCGGGTGAGGTCGCCGCGCTGTGGGCGGCCGGGGTGACCTTCTTCAAGGTCTTCACCTGCACCACCCACGGGGTCCCCGGGCACGACCCGGCCCGGCTCAAGGAGCACCTGGAGGCGACTGCCCGGGCCGGCGCGGTGAGCCTGCTGCACTGCGAGGACGAGTCCCTGACCGAGGCCGCCGAGGCCCTGCTGCGGGCCGAGGGCCGCACCGACGGAGGGCTGGTCCCCGAGTGGCGCAACCGGGACGCCGAACTGGTCGCCGCCGCGGTCGCGGCGCTGCTGGTCCGGCGGACCGGCGCCCGGGCGACGGTCGCCCACGTGAGCTCCCCCGAGGTCGCCGCGTACCTGTCGGCCGAGCGTGCCCGCGGGGCGGGCCTGGCCGTCGAGGGCTGCCCGCAGTACTTCCTGCTGCGCGAGGACGAGGTGCTCGACGCCGGTGCGCTGCGGAAGTTCACCCCGCCGGCCCGGGCGCGCACCGACGAGGACGAGGCGGAGATGTGGCGGCTGCTGCGGGCCGGCGTCCTCACCCACATGTCCAGCGACCACGCGCCCTCCACGCTGGAGCAGAAGCGCGCCGGTGACATCTGGAACGTGCACTTCGGCCTGCCGGGTCTGGACAGCACGATGCAGCTGCTCCTGGACGCCGTGGCCCGGGGCCACCTGTCCTACGAGGACGTCGCCCGGGTCTACGCCGAGCAGCCCGCCCGGACCTACGGCCTGTGGCCCCGGAAGGGGCGGGTCGCCCCGGGCGCCGACGCCGACCTGGTGCTCGTCGACCCCGGCGGCCGGCGGACGCTGCGGGACGCCGACGTGCTGTCCAAGGCGGGGTGGACGCCCTACGACGGGCGCGCCGTGCAGGGCCGGGTCGTGCAGACGTGGCTGCGCGGGGAGCTGGTCGCCGAGGAGGGCCGCCCGGTGCGCGGCCGCGGCGGGCGCTTCCTCCCCGGACCGGGGGCCCGCCCGGCACCCGCCTGAGGACGCCCTTGCCCTGTCGTGGGTCCGCGGCCTATCGTCGGGCAACCCCGTATACAGGCAGCCGTGCTGCGCATACGACCGACCTGGAGTGCCCGTGACCCTGTCCAACCCCGTCCCCGACGTCGTGGACCTGCCGGTCGCCTCGCTGCCGACCGGACTGCGGATCGGCGGGGAGCTCTCCCCCGGCGGCGCCGAGCCGATCGAGGTCCTCAACCCCGCCACCGGTGAGGTCATCGCCGCCGTGGCCGCCGCCGACGCCGAGGACGTCGACCGGGCCGTGCGGGTGGCCGACGAGACCTTCCGCTCCGGCGTGTGGAGCCGGATGGCCATCCACGACCGCGCCCGGATCATGCACGCGTTCGCCGACGGCATCGAGGCCCGCATGGAGGACCTCTACAAGCTGGAGACGATGAACAACGGCCGGCCGATCACCGAGACCAAGGCGCAGATCACCCGCCTGTCGGAGTGGTACCGGTACAACGCCTCGCTCCTGCTGGCCGACCGGGACGCCGTCGTCCCGCTGCGCGGCGACTACCACGCCTACACCAGCCGCTTCCCGCTCGGCGTCGTCGGCATCCTGGCGCCGTTCAACCACCCGATGATGATCGCCTCGAAGAGCCTCGCGCCGGCCCTCGCGACCGGGAACAGCGTGGTCCTCAAGCCCTCGGAGCAGACCCCGCTCACGGCGATGCTGCTCGGGGACATCGCCGCCGACGCCGGCATCCCCCCGGGCGTGCTGAACGTGGTCAACGGCCTCGGGCACACCGCCGGCGCGGCGCTCACCGAGCACCCGCTGGTCAAGAAGGTCGTCTTCACCGGCGGCACGGAGGTGGGCCGGGCGATCTCGCTGGCCACCGCCCGCCGCTTCGCCAAGGCCACCCTGGAGCTGGGCGGCAAGTCCCCGGTCCTCGTCTTCGACGACACCCCGGTGGACACCGCCGCGCGCGGCGCGGCCTTCGCCGGGTTCATCGGAGCCGGGCAGACCTGCATCGCCGGCAGCCGGCTGCTGGTCCAGCGCGGCATCTACGACGACGTCGTCGACGCGCTCGCCGCGCAGGCACAGCAGATCCGCATCGGGGACCCGGCGCTGCCCGAGACCCAGCTCGGACCGGTCATCTCCGAGCGCGCCCGCACCCGCATCCTGCGGCACGTCGAGAGCGGGATCGTCGAGGGCGCCCGGCTGGTCACCGGCGGCCGGGCCGCCGAGGTGCCGGACCTGCCGGGTGGCTTCTTCATCGAGCCGACCGTCCTGGCCGACGTCCGCAACGACATGCGGATCGCGCAGGAGGAGGTCTTCGGGCCGGTGGTCGTCGTCATCCCGTTCGACGACGAGGACGACGCGATCCGCCAGGCCAACGACTCGCCGTTCGCGCTGGGCTCGGCGATCTGGACCCGCGACGTCGCCCGCGCCCACCGCGTGGCCGCGCAGCTGGAGATGGGGATGGTCTGGGTCAACGACCACCACCGCCTCGACCCGTCCTCACCGTGGGGCGGGCTCAAGGAGAGCGGCACCGGCCGCGAGGGCGGCTGGGAGTCCTTCCACGACTTCACGCACGTCCGCGCGGTCACCGTCCGGACGGCGGCCGACGACGTCGACTGGTACGGCGGCCGCGCGACGGGACGGCTGAACTGATGGCCGGCCTGTCGATCTCCCCGGTCACCGACGGCGTCGTCGTCGCCGAGGTGGACCGGCCCGACGGCCTCTGGGCCCTCGCCGACGTGCGCGCGCTGACCACCCTGCTGGAGGACCCGCCCGAGGGGGCGCACGTGCTCCGGATCCGCTCGGCCGGCGAGACGTTCTGCCTGGGCCGCGAGCGCGGTGGCACCAACGCCGCGCCGGGCGTGGTCCGCGGCGAGGCCGAGACGCTGGTCGCCGCCACCCGCGCCTTCCGCCGGACCCGCCTGGTCACCGTCGCCGAGGTGACCGGTGACGCCGCCGGCTTCGGTGTCGGGGTGCTGGCCGCCTGCGACGTGGCCGTCGCCGTGGCCGACGCCCGCTTCTCCTTCCCCGAGGTCGGCATCGGCCTGGCCCCCGCGCTGGTGCTGGCCTGGCTGCCGCGGAAGGTCGGCGAGCGACAGGCCTTCTGGCTGACCGCGACCGGCGAGCAGGTGACCGCGTCGCGGGCACTCGAGCTCGGCCTGCTCAACGCCGTCGTCGCCTCCGGGGAGGAGCTGCGCAAGGACGTCGACGAGCGGGTCGCCGCGCTGCGGGCCCGCAGCCCGCGGGTGCACGCCGACATCAAGGACATGCTGCGCGCGTTCGGGGCGGTCGGCGACGACGCCGCCCTCGACATGAGCGTCGACCGGCTGGTCGTCGGCTCGCTGCGCCGCGGTGAGGCGTGAGGGACGGCGGTGCGAGCATGTCCCGACGTCCGGGGAACGCCGACCGAGGGAAGCTGAGATGAGCGACGAGTCAGCGGGCAGCCGCGTCGCGCGGGGGCTGCGCGACCGGCTCCGGACCGGGGCCATCCCCCCGGGGACGGTGCTCTCCCAGTCCGACATCGCCGCGGAGTACGGGGTCAGCCGCATCCCGGTGCGCGACGCGCTGCACGTGCTGTCCACGGAGGGCCTGGTCGACCTCGCGGTGACCGGTGCGGTGGTCACCGGGCTGTCCATCCCGGAGCTGCAGGAGCTCTACGAGATGCGGGAGGCCGTCGAGCCGGTGGTCACCGCCATCGCGGTGCCCAACGTCGGCCGCGCGGAGATCGCCCAGATGTCCGCGCTCGCCGCCCGGATGGAGTCCGGGGAGATGACACCCGGGGAGTGGCTGGAGGCCAACGCGCGGTTCCACGCGCTGGTCTACGAGCGGGCCGACCGCCCGCGCATGGTGGCCCTCACCGAGCAGCTGCGCCGGCTGACCGACCGCTACGTGTACCTGCACCTCGACGTCATCGGCGACGTCGGGCACCTGCACGACGAGCACCGGAAGATCCTGGCCGCGGTGCGCCGCGGGGACCCGCGGGAGGTGGCCGAGCTGACCCGCCTACACCTGGCGACGTCGCACGACTTCATCCTGCGGTACCTGCTCCGCACGGCCGCCATGGGCCAGGACGCGGCCACGGGGTGACCCGGGATGGGCCCCGGAACGGTGGGAACCCCGCAGCGGGTCACCGCCGTTCCGGGCCCACCCCCGCCGTGCGGAGCGCCGCGCGCAGCCGGTCGGGGGTCATCGGCAGCTCGGTGACCCGCACCCCGAGCGGGGCGAGGGCGTCGTTGACCGCCGCGTTGAGCGCGGCCGGCGCCATCATCCGGCCACCTTCACCGCCGCCCTTGATCCCGTGCGGGGTGTACGGGGACGGCGTCTCGACGTGCCCGATCCGCAGCTCCGGGACCTCCATCGCCGTCGGGATCGAGTAGTCGAGGAAGCTGCCGGTGGTCAGCTGCCCCTGCTCGTCGTAGACGAACTCCTCGTAGAACGCGGTGCCGATCCCCTGGGCGGTGCCGCCGACGATGTGCCCGGCCAGCGAGCGCGGGTTGACCAGCGTCCCGCAGTCGTGGACGGCGGCGTAGGCGAGGATGGCGACCCGCCCGGTCGCGACGTCGACCTCGACCACGGGCACGTGGCAGGCGTTGCCCATGAAGGGGTAGAAGACGCCGAGGTCGCTGCGGTCGGCCGAGGGCATCGTGGTGTACGGGTGGTCGAAGACCTTGGACTCCTCGAGGCCGGACTCGACGTCCTCGGGGAAGCTGTGCTTGAACATGTGCAGCATGGCCGCGATCTCGTCGAGGCCCTTGCGCTGGTCGGGCACGCCCCGGACGTGGAAGCCGCCGTCGGCCCACTCGAGGTCCTCCGGGTCGACCTCCATGAGGTGCGCCGCGGCCCGCCGCGCCTTGGCCTTGATCTTGGCCGAGGCCCCCTCGACGGCACCGGCGAGCATGACCGTCGTCCGCGAGCCACCCGGCCCGGTCGCCGGCAGCCCGCCGGACGTCCCGTGGTAGATGATCGAGACGTCGTGCGGGTCGCAGTCGAACTCCTCGGCGACCAGCTGGGCGACCATCGTCTCCGGGCTGTTGCCCCAGAAGGCGCACGAGTACAGCGTCGCGGTGATCGTGCCGGTGGCGTCCACCCCCAGCGTCACGCTCTCCGGGCTGCTGGTGACCGGTGCGTTGGGCTCGTCGAACCAGAACCAGAACTCGGTCGCGGAGAAGACGCTGCGCTCCTGGGCGGAGATCACCCCGATGCCGATGTGGCGGCCCTGCTCGCGGAGCCGGGCCTGCTCGGCCCGCCAGCGGTCGTACTCCCCCAGCCGCAGCGCCTCGTCGAGGACGGCGGTGTAGTTGCCGCTGTCGTAGACGTTGCCGCTGGGGATGAAGTACGGGAACTGCTCGGGGCGGATGAAGTTCCGCCGCCGGATCTCGACCGGGTCCATCCCGATCTCCCGGGCGGCCTTGTCGACCATCTGCTCGAGCATCCAGTTGTTGACCTCGGAGCCGAAGCCCCGGTAGGCCCCCTGCTGGTTCTTGTTGGTCAGCGCCGCGCGGACCCGGTAGCGCACGCTGCCGATGGTGTACGGGCCGGTGACCTGGGCCAGGGCGTTGCCGTGGTGGCCGACGCCGAACTGGATGTAGGCGCCGTAGTCGTCGACGCAGTCGATCCTGATGCTGCGCATCGTGCCGTCGCGCATCACGGCCAGCTCGACGTCGTACACCCGGTCGGACCCGTGGTGGTCGGCGTTGGACATGTTGTCGACGCGGTCCTCGAGGTAGGCCACGGGCCGGCCCAGGAGCCGCGAGCACATGCCCGCGATGACGGTCGGCTTGGTGACGAACAGCTTCGAGCCGAAGCTGCCGCCCGCGGGGACCTGGTGCACGTCGAACTTGTTCATGGGGATCCCGAGGGACCCGGCCGCCATGAACATGTAGCTGGTGAAGCTCAGCGAGTTGGTGTGCACGGTGAGCTTGCCGGTGCTGGGGTCGAAGTCGGCGATCGCGCCGACGGTCTCCAGCGGCTGCCCGCCGGAGCGGTGCCAGCGCAGCCGGTCGCGGACGACGACGTCGGCCGTCGCGAAGTCCGCGTCGACGTCTCCGAAGGTGAACTCCCGCTCGTAGGCGACGTTGCTCCCCAGCGCCTCGTGCACCAGCGCGGCGTCGGGGTCGAGTGCGCGCACCGGGTCGACGACCGGGGGCAGCGGCTCGTACTCGACGTCGATCAGCCCGAGGGCGTCCTCGGCGAGGTAGCGGTCGTCGGCGACGACGACGGCCACCCCCTCCCCGGCGTAGCGCACCTTGTCCACGGCCAGGCAGCGCCAGGCGTGCTTGCTCGGGTCGGGGCCGAAGTCGGGCAGCGGGCCGGTCAGCTCAGCAGCCCGGGCGCCGGTGACCACGAGGTGCACCCCGGGAGCGGCCTCCGCCGCCGAGGTGTCGATGGAGACGATCCGGGCGTGCGCCATCGGGCTGCGCAGCACGGCGGCGTGCAGCGTGCCCGGCCGGACGAGGTCGGCGATGTACCCGCCGCGGCCGCGGAGGAACTTGGGGTCCTCGACCTTGCGGATGCTCTTCCCGACCCACCGGCGCCCGTCCTTGTGGACCCGGACCGGAGGGGGCGCCGGGCGGTCGATGGCGGTCATGCCTGGGCTCCCGTCCTGGGCTCGGCGGTGGCGGCGTCGGCCTGCCGCATGCGCTCGCCGGCGGCCACCACGGCCTCGACGATGAACTGGTAGCCGGTGCAGCGGCACAGGTTGCTGGCGATGCCCTCCCGCACCTGCTCGGGGGTGGGGTCGGGGTCGGTCTCGAGGATCTCGACGGCGCGCATCAGCATCCCCGGGGTGCAGTACCCGCACTGCAGCCCCTGCTTGTCCCAGAACTCCTCCTGGAGCGGGTGCAGGTCCGCGCCGTCGCCGAGCCCCTCGACCGTGCGGACCGTCCGTCCGTCGGCCTGCACGGCCAGCGTCGTGCACGACCGGATGCTCGCGCCGTCGAGGAGCACGGTGCACGTGCCGCAGACGCCGTGCTCGCAGCCGATGTGCGTGCCCACCAGGCCGAGGTCGTCGCGCAGCACGTCGACGAGCAGCCGCCGGGGCTCCACGGCGAGGGTGTGCCGGCGGCCGTTGACCGTCAGGGTGACCTCCTGCAGGTGCCTCACCTGTTCACCTCCGGTCACGGGCGCGGCCGACCGCGCGCTGGATCGCCTCGCGCAGGACCGCACGGGTGATGTCGATGCGGGTGGCGGCGCTGGCGTGCACGTCGCCGGCCGGGTCGAGAGCGGCGGTGCCGGCGTCGAGCGCGGTCGCCACCGCGGCCTCGTCGCCTGCCGTGCCCACGAGCGCCTCCTCGGCGGCGGTCAGCCGCACCGGCGTCGGCGCCACGCCGCTGGCCGCGAGCGCCGCCCGCGCGATCCGGCCGTCGTCGAAGCCCACCAGGGCAGCCACCCCGACGACGGCGAAGTTGCCGTGCGTCTGGGCGAACTCGGCGAAGGCGTGGCCGCCGGGGAACGGGGAGAACCGGACCTCGGTGAGGATCTCGTCCGGGGCGAGCGCGGTGGTGAACGGCCCCTGGAAGAAGTCGGCAGCGGGGATGCGCCGCTCCCCCTGCGGTCCCACGGCGGTCATCTCGGCGTCCAGGGCGAGGGCGACCGCCGGCAGCTCGGCCGCCGGGTCGGCGTGCGCGATGCTGCCGACGACGGTGCCGCTGTGCCGGACCGGCGGGTGGGCGACGTGGCTGAGCGCCTCGGCGAGCAGCGGCGCGACCAGGGCCACCTCGGGGCTCCGCTCGGCCGTGGACTGCCGCACCATGGCGCCGACGACGAGGGAGTCGCCGTCGAGCCGGAGGGTGTCGAGGCCCACCACCTGCCGCAGGTCGACCAGGTGCCCCGGCTGGGCCAGCCGGAAGTTCATCAGCGGCACCAGGCTCTGCCCGCCGGCGAGGACCCGCGGGTCCTCCTCGGCGTGCTCGACGAGCAGCGCCACGGCGTCGGGGACGGTGGTGGGGACCGAGTACGTGAACGGCGGTGGTTTCACCGGCGGCTCCTCGCGTCGGGCTCGGCGAGCGTGCCGCGATCCTGCCGGGCGTCCTCCCGGGGCACCATGTGCCCGGCCCCAGGATGTGCACCCTTCCTCCGTGGCCGGCCACAGGTGGGCCTGCCTCCGGACGGGGTACCGGCGGCCGCCGCCGGCGGCCCCCGACCTCCCTCAGCCCCCCGCGAGCGCGGCGAGCCGGTCGCCGACCTCCGCGGTGCGCAGCGAGCCCTGCTTCTCGCGGGTGGACAGGTCGAACGCGACGGCCGCGTTGACCTTCTTCGCCTGGTCGGCGCGCCCGAGGTGCTCGAGGAGCAGGCCGACGGACAGGACGGTGGCGGTCGGGTCGGCGACCCCCTGACCGGCGATGTCGGGCGCCGAGCCGTGCACCGGCTCGAACATGCTCGGGTGGGTTCCGGAGGTGTCCAGGTTGCCGCTGGCGGCCATCCCGATGCCCCCGGTCACCGCCGCGGCGACGTCGGTGACGATGTCGCCGAAGAGGTTGTCGGTGACGATGACGTCGTAGCGCCCGGGGTCGGTGATGAAGAACATCGACGCGGCGTCGACGTGCTGGTAGGCGACGGTGACCTCGGGGAACTCGGCCGAGACCTCCTCCACCGTCCGCGACCACAGCCCTCCGGCGTGGGTGAGCACGTTGGTCTTGTGGATGAGGGTCAGGTGCCGGCGCGGGCGGGTGAGCGCCCGCTCGAAGGCGTACCGGACGACCCGCTCGACGCCGAAGGCGGTGTTGAGGCTGACCTCGGTGGCGATCTCCTGGGGCGTGTCCCGGCGGATCACCCCACCGTTGCCGGCGTAGAGGCCCTCGGTGCCCTCCCGGACGCACAGCATGTCGATGTCACCGGGCTCGGCCAGCGGGCTGCGGACGCCGTCGTAGAGCCGCGCGGGCCGCAGGTTGACGTGGTGGTCGAGCTCGAAGCGCAGGCGCAGCAGCAGGCCGCGCTCGAGGATGCCGCTGGGGACCCCCGGGTCGCCGATGGCGCCGAGCAGGATCGCGTCGTGCTGGCGCAGCTCGTCGAGCACGGTGTCGGGCAGCAGCTCGCCGGTCCGCTGCCACCGTGCGGCCCCGAGGTCGTAGGGGGTGGGCTCCACGTCGGGGGCCACCTCACGGAGGACCTTGAGGCCCTCGGCCACCACCTCCGGACCGATGCCGTCTCCAGGGATCACTGCCAGGCGCATGGGACCAGACCCTAGGTCAGCGGGGGCTGAGGTCCGCCGAGCGGGCCTCACGCGCGCCGATCCGGCCGGCGATGTCGCCCAGCAGCTCCGGGGGGACCGGGCTGTCCACGGTGACGGCCATCAGCGCCTCGCCGCCGCGGTTGGTGCGGCTCACCTGCGCGCCCGCGATGTTGACGGCCGCCTCGCCCAGCGCCGCGCCGACGGTGCCGACGACGCCCGGCCGGTCGGTGTAGACGAAGAAGAGCAGGTAGCCCGACAGGTCCAGGTCCATGTCGAAGCCGCCGATCTCGACCAGCTTGGGCACCTGGTTCTTGCCGAAGAGCGTGCCGGAGACGGTGACCTCGGTGCCGTCGGCCATCGCACCGCGGACGCTGATCAGGTTGCGGTAGTCGGGGCTCTCCACGTCACTGGTCATGGCGACGTCCAGGCCGCGCTGCTCGGCGAACAGCGGGGCGTTGACGTAGGTGACCTGCTCCTCGACGACGTCGGAGAACACGCCCTTGAGGACGGCCAGCTGCACGACCGAGACGTCGTACTCGGCGATCTTGCCGCGCACCTCGACGTTGACCGACTGGGCCAGCCCGCCGGCGACCGCGGTGAAGACCCGGCCGAGCTTCTCGGCCAGCGGCAGGCCGGGCCGGACGTCCTCGGCGACCACGCCGCCGGCCTGGACGTTGACCGCGTCCGGCACGAACTCCCCCTGCAGCGCCAGCCGCACCGAGCGGGCCACGGCCGTGCCCGCCTTGTCCTGCGCCTCGGTGGTCGAGGCGCCCAGGTGCGGCGTGACCACGGTGTTCGGCAGCTGGAACAGCGGGCTGTCGGTGCACGGCTCCGTGGCGTAGACGTCGATGCCCGCCGCCCCGACCTGGCCGGACTTGAGCGCGTCGGCCAGCGCCGCCTCGTCGACGAGCCCGCCGCGGGCGGCGTTGACGATGATCACGCCGCGCTTGGTGGTGGCCAGCTCGGCGGCCCCGATGAGGCCGAGGGTCTCCGGCGTCTTGGGCAGGTGGATGGTGATGAAGTCCGCCTCGCGGAGCAGCTCCTCCAGCGGCACCATGCGGACGCCGAGCTGGGCGGCCCGGCCGGGCTGGATGTAGGGGTCGTAGGCGATGAGCGTGACCCCGAAGGCCGCCAGGCGCTGGGCGACGAGCTGGCCGATCCGGCCCAGGCCCACCACGCCGACGACCTTGTCGGTGACCTCCACCCCGGTGAACTTCGACCGCTTCCAGGTCCCCTCGCGCAGCGACGCGTCAGCAGCGGGGATGTGCCGCGCGGCGGCCAGCAGCAGGGCGACGGCGTGCTCCGCGGCGCTGACGATGTTGGAGGTGGGCGCGTTGACGACCATGACGCCGCGCTCGGTGGCGGCGGCGACGTCGACGTTGTCCAGGCCGATCCCCGCCCGGGCGACCACCTTGAGCTCGGGCGCGGCGGCGAGCGCCTCGGCGTCGATCTGCGTGGCGCTGCGGATCATCACCGCCGAGGCCTCGGCCAGGGCGGGCAGGAGCGCGGCACGGTCGGCGCCGTCGACGTGACGGATCTCCACCTCGCTCCCGAGCACCTCCAGCACGCTCGGGGCGAGTTCTTCGGCGATGAGGACGACGGGCGCGGTCGTGGTCACGGGGAGCAAGCCTAGGGAACGCGGCCGCCCCGCTCCCCCGCCAGCCCCTCCCCGCACCCACCGTCACGTCACGGATGCGCCACGACACCCCCGCGGGAGGGGGAGGTGTGCTTGCCCCTGCCGTGGCGCAGCGGACATCCTGGCCGCGCAGAGTCGGCGAGGGCCGGCGCCGACGGAGGAGACCATGAGCACCAGCGACAACGAGCCCGGCTCGCCGCAGTACGGCCAGCAGGGCTCCGGTCCGCAGGGGTACGGCCAGCAGTACGGCCAGCCCCAGGACGCGGGCCAGGGGTACGGCCAGCAGTACGGCCAGCCCCAGCAGGCCTACGGCCAGCAGTACCAGCCCTCCCCGTACGGCCAGCCCTCCCCCTACGGCCAGCAGCCGGGCTACCCGCAGCAGTACGGCCAGCAGGGCGGCTACCCGCAGCAGTACGGCCAGTACGGCCAGTCGGCGGTGCCGGCCAAGCCCGCCGGCGTCGTCACGGCGGCCGTGCTCGGGTTCGTGTTCGGCGCGATCGGCATCCTGTTCAGCCTCGCCCTCATCTTCGCGGGGGCGCTCTTCGGCGGCGCGGCCGGTGACACCGAGATCCCCGGCTTCGGGGAGGTCGCGGGCGCCGTGGCCGGCATCGCGCTGGTCTTCGGCCTGCTGGCGCTGGCCTGGACCGTCGTCATGATCTGGGGCTCGGTGTGGGCCCTGACCGGGCGCAGCCGGGTGATGCTCCTGGTCGGCGGCTCGATCGCGGTGGCCTTCACCGCCCTCAACTTCTTCGCCAGCCTGGCCGACGCCGACACCAGCGGCGCCGGCGGCATCGTGACCAGCCTGCTGTTCTTCCTCGCGGCGCTGGCCATCGTCGTCCTGCTGGCGATGAAGCCCGCGGCGGCCTTCTTCGCCGCGCACCGCGCGCGCCGGGGTCGCTGACCCGGGCGGCCACACCCGAGCCAGCCCACCCAGCCCCTGTCCGCGCCACCGACCGGCGCGGACAGGGGCTGTCGCACACCAGGAGGACCCCCGTGACCGACCCCCGCCCCGCCGAGCCCGACCCCGGGGACGACCCCCGCCCGACGGACGCCGGGGCGTCGCCGTCCCCGCCCGTGCGGCGCCCGCCGCAGGTGCTGGCCGCGGCCGCCATCGGCTTCTTCCTGGCCTTCTACGTGCTCATGTACGCCCTGCTGCTGCTGGCGGCCACCCGGGTCCTGGGAGCGGCCAGCGCGGCCTTCGGCACCGTGTACCTGGCCGTCGCGGTCGCGAACACCTGGGGCGCGGTCATGGCGCTCAAGGGCAGGGGCAGCGCCGTCCTCAAGGTCGCCGGCCTGGTGACCGCCGGCCTGGCCGTGCTGGGGCTGGTCGTGTCCCTCGCCCAGGGCGGGTTCACCATCTGGTCGGTGCTGCTGATCGCCGCCGGCGCGGGGATCGTCCTCCTGCTCAACCAGCCGTCGTCCCGTCAGTACTTCGCCGCCCGCGGCACCCGCTGACCCGCAGGACCGACAGAGGCCCCCGCTGCCGGACGGCAGCGGGGGCCTCTGTCCGCCGGCGTTCAGCCGCGGGCGGCGGTCCCGGTGTAGTCGTCGGACGCCGACACCCAGCTCATCAGCCCGCGCAGCCGGCGGCCGGTCTCCTCGATCGGGTGCGCCTCGGCCTCGGCCCGGCGCCGCTTGAAGTCCGGCGCACCGGCGTCCTGGTCGGCGATGAACTCCGCCGCCCAGGAGCCGTCCTTGATCCGCGCGAGGACGTCCTTCATGGTGTCCTTCACGTGCTGGTCGATCACCTTCGGGCCGGTGGTGTAGTCCCCGTACTCAGCGGTGTCCGACACCGACCAGCGCTGCTTGGCGATGCCGCCCTCGTACATGAGGTCGACGATCAGCTTCAGCTCGTGGAGGCACTCGAAGTAGGCGATCTCCGGCTGGTAGCCGGCCTCGGTGAGGGTCTCGAAGCCCGCGGTCACCAGCGCCGACATGCCACCGCAGAGCACCGCCTGCTCACCGAACAGGTCGGTCTCGGTCTCCTCGGCGAAGGTGGTCTTGATCACGCCGGCGCGGGCGCCGCCGATGGCCTTGGCGTAGGACAGCGCGAGCTGCAGCGCCTGCCCGCTGGCGTCCTGCTCGACCGCGACCAGGCAGGGCACGCCCTTGCCGTTCTCGAACTCGCGGCGCACCAGGTGGCCGGGGCCCTTGGGGGCGACCATCGCGACGTCGACGCCGGCCGGGGGCTTGATGTAGCCGAACCGGATGTTGAAGCCGTGGCCGAAGAACAGCGCGTCGCCGTCCTGCAGGTTGGGCTCCACCGACTCCTTGTACAGGTTCCGCTGCACGTGGTCGGGCGCGAGGATCATGATCAGGTCGGCCTCGGCGGCCGCCTCGGCGGGGGTCACGACCCGCAGGCCCTCTACCTCGGCCTTGGCGCGGCTCTTGCTGCCCTCGGGCAGCCCGACGCGGACGTCGACGCCCGAGTCGCGCAGCGACAGCGCGTGCGCGTGCCCCTGACTGCCGTAGCCCAGGACGGCGACGGTGCGCCCCTGGATGATCGACAGGTCGGCGTCGTCGTCGTAGAAGATCTCGGCGGCCATGTGCTGTGCGGTTCCCTTCGGTTGGTGCTGGTAGGTGGTGCGCGTGGCCCCGTCCCGGGTCCCGCTCCGAGCCTGCGAGGGGTGGGGAGGGCGGGGTCCTTTCAGGCGGTGCGCTCGACCGGGCGCAACGTACCGGCGCCCGACATCGAGCGCGGACCCCGCCCCAGGGCGACGGTGCCCGACTGCGCCATCTCCTTGATGCCGAGCGGGGCGAGGACGGCCAGCAGCGCCTGGAGCTTGTCCGGCGTGCCGGTCGCCTCCAGGGTCACGGTGTCGGTGTTGACGTCGACCACGTGGGCCCGGAACAGCTCCGCCGTCTGCAGCACCTGGGTGCGGTCGGCCATCGGCGCGCGGACCTTGACCAGCAGCAGCTCGCGCTGGACGGCGGCGGCGGAGTCCAGCTCGACGATCTTGATGACCTCGATCAGCTTGTTCAGCTGCTTGGTGATCTGCTCCAGCGGCGCGGTGTCGGCGTCCACGACGATCGTCATCCGGGAGAGCTCGGGGTTCTCCGTCGGCCCGACGGCCAGGGACTCGATGTTGAAGCCGCGCCGGCTGAACAGCGCCGAGACCCGGGCGAGGACGCCGGCCTTGTTCTCGACGAGGACCGACAGGGTGTGGCGGGTCATGACCCGAGGTTCCTTTCAGGAGGGCAGAGCGGGTGGCCCCCTCCAGGGCCCCGCCGCGAGCGAGCGAGTGGTGGGGAGGAGGGGGTCCTTCGACTACACCTGGCCGTCGCCGAAGACCGGGCGGACGTCGCGCGCGGCCATGATGTCGTCGTTGCTGGCGCCCGCGGCGACCATCGGCCACACCTGGGCGTCGTGGCCGACGACGAAGTCGATGACCACCGGGGCGTCGTGGATGGCCATGGCCTTCTCGATCACCGCGTCGACGTCGTCCTTGCTCTCGCAGCGCAGCCCGACACACCCCAGCGCCTCGGCCAGGGCGACGAAGTCGGGGATGCGCACCGGCTTGGGCGTCCCGTTCTCGTCGACCGGGTGCAGCTTGGTGTTGGAGTAGCGGCCCTCGTAGAAGAGGGTCTGCCACTGCCGGACCATCCCCAGGTTGCCGTTGTTGATGATCGCGACCTTGACCGGGATGCCCTCGATGGCGCAGGTGGCCAGCTCCTGGTTGGTCATCTGGAAGCAGCCGTCGCCGTCGATCGCCCACACGGTGGTGTCGGGGCAGCCGTACTTGGCTCCCATCGCGGCCGGGACGGCGTAGCCCATCGTCCCGAGCCCGCCGGAGTTGAGCCAGGTGCCCGGCTTCTCGTACCGGATGAACTGGGCGGCCCACATCTGGTGCTGGCCGACGCCGGCGGCGTAGATGGCGTCGGGGCCGGCGATGGCACCCAGCCGCTCGATGACGTACTGCGGGGACAGCGCGCCGTCCTCGGGCCAGTCGTAGCCCAGCGGGTACTTCTCCCGCCAGGTGTCCAGCTGCGCCCACCAGGCCGACAGGTCCGGGGTGCGGCCGGCCTCGTGCTCGGCGCGCAGGGCGGTGACCAGCTCGGCGATCGTCTCCCGGGCGTCGCCGACGATCGGGACGTCGGCCCGGCGGTTCTTGCCGATCTCCGCCGGGTCGATGTCGGCGTGGACGACGAGCGCGCCGGGCGCGAAGGAGGACAGCTGGCCGGTCACCCGGTCGTCGAAGCGCGCGCCCAGGGCGACGATGACGTCGGCCTTCTGCAGCGCGGTGACCGCGGCGACGGTCCCGTGCATGCCGGGCATGCCCAGGTGCTGCGGGCTGCTGTCGGGGAACGCGCCGCGCGCCATGAGGGTGGTGACGACGGGCGCGCCGGTGAGCTCGGCGAGCTCGGCGAGCTCCGCAGTGGCCTGCGCCTTGAGCACCCCGCCGCCGACGTAGAGGACCGGCCGGGCGGCCCGGGCGATCAGCGCCGCGGCCTCGCGGACCTGCTTGCCGTGCGGGCGGGTGGTCGGCTTGTAGCCGGGCAGGTCCAGCCGCGGCGGCCAGGCGAAGTCCGTGGTGGCCTGCAGCGCGTCCTTGGAGATGTCGACCAGCACCGGGCCGGGGCGGCCGGTCGCGGCCAGGTGGAACGCCTCGGCGATCTTCTGCGGGATCTCGTCGGCGTCGGTGACCAGGAAGTTGTGCTTGGTGATCGGCATCGTGATGCCGCGGATGTCGGCCTCCTGGAAGGCGTCGGTGCCGATCGAGGCGCTGGGCACCTGACCGGTGATCGCGACGACCGGGACCGAGTCCATGTGCGCGTCGGCCAGCGGGGTCACCAGGTTGGTGGCCCCGGGGCCGGAGGTGGCCATGCAGACGCCGACCCGGCCGGTGGCCTGGGCGTAGCCGGTGGCCGCGTGACCGGCGCCCTGCTCGTGCCGGACCAGCACGTGGCGCACCGTGGAGTCGAACAGCGGGTCGTAGGCCGGGAGGATCGCCCCGCCGGGGATCCCGAAGACGACCTCCACGCCGACCGCCTCGAGCGACCGGACGAGGCTCTGGGCCCCGGTGATGCCGGTGAGCGGCTCGGGGGCGGCCGTCTCGACCGAGCGGGCGGTCGTCTCGACACCGGTGAGCGACGCGGCCGCCTCGCGGCTGGCGGACTCGCCGGGGGTGGTGCTGTTCATGGCGTCTCCTGGCAGTGCCCCGGTCTGGGGGCCGTCGGTTCGGGGGCCGTGCGGTGCGCGGCCGGTCTGCCTGCGGGCGCGGGCCGGCCGCTGTCCGGGACGGTCAGGGGGCCCGCAAACGAAAAACCCCTCGTGCCGCAGGCACAGAGGGGTGAGCGCGTCGGTCGGGCGACCGACGCGCTAGGCGACTACGAGGAGCAGGCTGGCCGGGCGCACCCGCTCACTGTGCGCCTCGACGAGCGGCCCGTCAACCATCCTGTCCCACCAGGTGGACACCGGCGTCCTCAGGCGTGGGACGCGCGCGCGGTGCGCCCGCCCCGGCGAGCACCGTCGGGTCGAACCCGGCGAGCACCGCCGGCAGCGCCTCGGCGGCCACCGGACGGCCCAGCAGGTGGCCCTGCAGGAAGCGGCAACCGAGCCCGGTCAGCGTGGCCAGCTGCCCCGGGGTCTCGACGCCCTCGGCGACGACGTCCATGCCCAGGGTCCGGCCGAGCTCCACGACGCTGCTCACCAGCGCGGCGGTCCGGGGGTCCTCGTCGATGTGGGCGACGAAGGCCCGGTCCATCTTGAGGACGTCGACGGGCAGCCGGGCCAGTCGCGCGAGCGTGGAGTGGCCCTTGCCGAAGTCGTCGAGCGAGACGAGGCAGCCCATGTCCCGCAGCGCGGTCAGGTCGCCGTCGACCCGGTCCTCGGCCCCGAGGAGCACCGACTCGGTGATCTCCAGCATCAGCCGGTGCGCCGGCACCCCGGACTCGGCCAGCGCCCGGGTGACGTCCGGGACGAGGCAGCCGGCCTGCAGGTGACGGACGGACACGTTGACGCCGAGCTGGAGGTCCAGCCCCCGGACCAGCAGCGGCGCGAGGGCCGCGGTGGCGGCGCCGAGCACCCACTGCTGCAGCGCCACGATCAACCCGTCGTCCTCGGCGAGGGCGACGAACTCGTCCGGCGCCACCGCGCCGAACTCCGGGTGCTGCCAGCGCACCAGGGCCTCCAGCCCGAGGACGCGGCGCTCGGCCACCCCCACCACCGGCTGGAAGACCAGGGACAGCCCGCCGCCGGCGATCGCGGCCGGCAGGTCGCGCGCCAGCCGGGCGCGCCGGTCCACCACGCGGTCCAGCGCCTCCCCGGAGGTCCGGACGCAGTTCTTGCCGGCCGCCTTGGCCGTCCGCAGCGCCAGGTCGGCGCGGCGGACGGTCTCGGCGGCGTCGTCGGCCGTCCGCAGCTCGGCCACGCCGACGCTGCCGGAGACGGCGAAGACCGGTCCGCTGCCGGCACTGCCGTCGGGCGCCACGGGCCGGTGGTCCCGGTCGAGCACCTCGACGAGCCGCTCGGCCAGCGCCGTGGCCTCCGCCCGCCCGGCGCGCACCAGGACGGCGAACTCGTCGCCGCCCAGCCGCGCGACGAGGTCCTCCTCGCGGGCGGCGGTGCGCAGCTGGTCGGCGACCTCGCACAGCAGCCGGTCGCCCGCGTCGTGGCCGGCGACGTCGTTGACCGCCTTGAACCCGTCGAGGTCGACCAGCAGCACGCTCCCCGACCGGCCGGTGGCCAGCGCCTCGTCGAGGGCGGCCATGAAGCGGGCCCGGTTCGGCAGGCCGGTGAGGAAGTCGGTGTAGGCCAGCCGCTCCAGCTCGCGCTGGCTGCTGCGCCGGTCGGTGACGTCGCGCAGGTGCAGCACCAGCCCGTCGCGGCTTCGGGTGCCCGCCCCGGCCCGCGCGGCACCGGAGACCTCGACGTCGCGCCACGCGCCCTCCCGCGTCCGCAGCCGCACCGTCGCGGGCAGGCCGTCGGTGCCGGTCCGGTTGCCGACCGCGGCGCGCACCCGGTCGACGAGGTCGCGGTCGTCGGGGTGTAGCAGCGGGGCGAGCGGGGTGCCGGCGAGCTCGGCCTCGGACCAGCCCAGCTGGGTCTGGACCGGTCCCGAGGCCCAGCCGATCCGCCCGGAGGCGTCGAGGACGACGGTGACGGCGTCGCCGCTGTGCACCAGGGCGCGGAAGTAGCCCTCGGCGCGCTGCAGACGCCCGGTGAGCCGGTGCCCGTCCCGGGTCAGCAGCACGGTGCGGACGGCGGTCAGCACGACCAGCACCGCTCCCCCGCCGGCCTCGGCCACGGGCAGGGGGCGCCCGGCGAGGGCCCCGGCGAGGAGCATGAGCAGGACGCCGAAGGACGCGGCGTAGGCCAGCGCGATGCCGCGCACCGGCAGGCTCAGGCCGTCGTCGTCGGGGGTGACCGGGTCCCCGGGGTCGGCGGCGACCCCGAGCACGCCGGCGGCGAGCATCGCCAGCCAGGCCAGCTCGGTGACGACCGCGGGACCGGTCCCGCCGTCCGTGCGGCCCAGGGCGCCGCCCACGGCGACGACCGCCATCGCGGCGAAGCACAGCAGCAGCCAGGTGGCCGCCGGCCGCCGGGGACCGGGCACGCCGGTCACGGTGACCAGCCCGATGCCGCACAGCAGCGCCCCGACGGCCGGGTACCCCACCGAGATCAGCCCGTCGGCCGCTCCCTGCAGGTCGGCCAGCAGCGGGCTCAGGAGCACGTGACCCAGCACGGCGACGGCGAGGGTGACGACCGCGCCGTCGAGCAGCACCCGGGAGCCCAGCCGGCGGCCCTCGCGGGGCGGCAGCAGCCAGCCCGCGGCGGCCATCGCGACGGGCACCGCGACGAGCATCGGGAGGTCCTCCACGCCACCGGAGGACAGGTCACCGCCCGCGGCGCGCAGCACGGCCAGGCACTGCCCGAGGGCCAGCAGCCCGGCGGCGAGGGCCAGGCCCCGCCAGGGCCGGCCCGCCCGCCCGGGCAGCCGCGCGGCGCTGCGGTCGACGGCGACCGCGGCCGCGGCGGACCCCAGCGCCAGGCACACCGGGACCAGCCGGGAGGCGTGCGGGGAGCCGGTCCCCTCGAGGACGGCGGTGACCGTCGCCAGCACCCCGAGCAGGGCCAGCGTGAGCACCCGGGCCCGGCCGCCGGCACGGGGCGTCGGCACGGCGGCCATCAGCGGGAGCCGACCAGACCCGGCCACAGCAGGCCGGTGCCCTCGGCGAGGAGCTCGGTGAGCTCGCCCGGCCGCATCGGGCGGGACAGCAGGAAGCCCTGCGCGAAGCCGCAGCCCAGGGCGCGCAGCGCACCGAGCTGGGCCGGCGTCTCCACTCCCTCGGCGACCACGTCCAGGCCCAGCGCCCGGCCGATGGTGACCACCGACTCGCAGAGGGCCCGGCTCTTCGGGTCGCGGTCGACGCGGCCGACCAGCGGGCGGTCGAGCTTGAGCACGTCGATCGGCAGCCGGGTCAGGTCGGCCAGCGACGAGCGGCCGGCACCGAAGTCGTCCAGGGCCACGTGCACGCCCATCAGGCGCAGCGCCTCGATGTCCACGGCCACGTGGTCGCCCTCGGCGAGCACGGTCGCCTCGGTGATCTCCAGGATCAGCCGCTCCGGTGCCAGCCCGGTGCCGTGCAGCACCGAGGCGACGTCGCCGACCAGCGTGCGGGCCGCGACGTGGGAGGCGGAGATGTTCACGCCCAGGCGCAGCGGGGCGCCGGTCTGCGGCAGCCCGACGACGACGGTCGCCGCGTGCTCGAGCGCCCACCGCTGCAGGTCACCGATGACACCGGCGCGCTCGGCGATCGGCACGAACTCCGCGGGCGGGACCTCGCCCAGCTCGGGGTGCCGCCACCGCAGGAGCGCCTCGACGCCGGTGACCCGCTGCTCCTCGAGGGAGACCACGGGCTGGAACAGCACGGAGAGCTCCCCGCGGGTCCAGGCGCCGGGCAGGTCGTCGCGCAGCCGGCTGCGCCGGGCGGCGGCGCTGCCCAGCGCCGGCCGGTAGCGCAGCGCGCTCCCCGGGCCGGAGGCCGCGGCCGCCCGGACGGCGAGCTCGGCGCGGGCCAGCAGGTCGGCGACCGACTGGCAGGGCTCCAGCTCGACGGTGCCGACGCTGGCGGTGAGGTCGAAGATCCCGGCCGGCGTGTCGACGGGCTGCTCGATGACCGACAGGCACCGGTCGGCGAGCAGGTCGACGGCGTGCGGCGCACCCTCGGCGAGGACGGCGAACGACCCGCCGCTCACGCGGGCGACCACGTCGGCGTCCCGGACCGTGGCCCGCAGCCGCCGGCCGACCTCGACCAGCACGGCGGTGGCCACGTCCAGCCCGGCGGTCTCGCGTACCGCGTCGACGCCGTCGAGCTCGATCAGCAGCAGGCTGCGGCACGGCGCCCCGGGACGGGCGAGGGCGTCCAGGACCACCCGCTCGCAGCCGGCCCGGTTGGGCAGCCCGGTGAGCGGGTCGGTGAAGGCCACCTGCTCCAGGTCGCGCTCGCGCTGGACGCGCTCGGTGGTGTCGCGGCAGTGCAGCACGACCGCGCTCACGTCCGCGTCGCGGCGCAGGTCGGAGACGCTGGCCTCCAGGTGCCGCCAGGTGCCGTCGGCGTGCCGCACCCGCATCGGGAGCAGGCCGCTCACCGGCGCGCCGTCGGCCTCGGGCTCCAGGGCGCGGGCCACCGGCAGCGCGTCCTCGGGGTGGACCAGCTCCAGCAGGTCCCGGCCGGCCACGACCCGATCGGGGTCCCCCAGCGTCGTCGCGACCGTCGGCGAGGTCCAGGTGACCCGCAGGTCGCCGTCGAGGATGAGCACGGCGTCGCCGCTGGCCGAGACCAGGGAACGGAAGTAGGCCTCGCTGCGCCGCAGCCGGGCTCCCAGGCGCTGCTCGTCGCGGGCGGTGACCCAGCGGTGCACCGCGGCGAGGACGGCGCAGGCCATGACCCCGACGATCACGACGGGGTTGCTCCGGCCGGTGAGCAGCGCGTCGCCGGCGCCGACGAGCAGGGCCGCGACCATCGCCACGTGCGGGAGCAACTGGCCCAGGCGGGTGGACCGGCCGCTGCGCGGGCGGGGCCGGGCACCGGCGTCCGGGCTGGGGCCGGGGTCGGCGAGCGCGGCGGCGGCGAGCAGGCCCAGGCCGCCGACGACGAGGAACCGGCTGAGGTCGGTCGCCCCGGGACCACCGGAGAGCATCGCCGAGGTGCTCAGCGCCCGGCCGGCGGTGGTGAGCAGCGCGCCGGCGAGCAGCACGAGGGCCATCCGCTGGCGCGAGCTCTCCACCACGCCGAGCAGGACCAGGGCGGAGGTCACCGTGGCGGAGGTGACCAGGACGGCGGCGCCCAGCACGGCCGCCTGCGCCGGACGCAGCTCCAGCCAGCTGCGGCCGGGGCCGAGGACGAGCAACTGGACCGCGAGCACGCAGGCGGTGCCGAAGAGGGCGACCTCGACGCCCGAGCGCAGCCCGCGGCGCACCCGGCCCCGGTCGACCAGGCTGAGGCAGCCGAGCACGACGAGCAGGTAGCCGGGGACCGTGGGCACCCAGCGGAGCAGCACGGACTGCATCGGGTCGGCCGGGGCGGCCGCGACCACGGCGACGTGGCCGGCGACGGGGAGCAGGGGCGCGACGGCGATCAGCCGCCACCCGCGCGCCCCGCAGAGGCGGGACCCGGCGGCACGCCACATCACCCCGGACGCGGCCAGCCCCATCGCCGCGACGGCGACGTCGGCGGCGGCGCCGGGACCGGGCGTGACGGCGGCCACCGCACAGGTGACCACTCCGAGCAGGGTGCTCCCCAGGAGCACCCATCGCAGCCTGTCCACACGTGCTGTCTCGGCACGAGGACGCAGCCGCAACAGCGCAGCGGGGCGGGCCTCACCCCAACGGGGGGCCCGCCCCGACCCGCGCGGTCAGGCCGGGCTCAGCCGCAGATGGCCCCCTGCGCGGCGGACCCGACCAGCTTGGCGTACTTGCCGAGGACGCCGGTGGTGTAGCGCGGCGGCAGCGGGGTCCACCCCTCCCGGCGGCGGGCCAGCTCGTCCTCGTCGACCAGCAGGTCGAGGGTGCGGGAGCGCAGGTCCAGCCGGATCCGGTCGCCGTCCTGGACGAACGCGATCGGGCCGCCGTCGGTGGCCTCGGGCGCGACGTGGCCGACGCACAGGCCCGTCGTCCCGCCGGAGAACCGGCCGTCGGTGAGCAGCAGGACGTCCTTGCCCAGGCCCGCGCCCTTGATCGCGCCGGTGACGGCGAGCATCTCGCGCATGCCCGGCCCGCCCCGGGGGCCCTCGTAGCGGATCACCACGACGTCGCCGGCCTGCAGGGTGCCCTCGGTGACGGCGTCCATCGCGCCCTGCTCGCCGTCGAAGACGCGGGCGGTGCCCTCGAAGACGTCGGCGTCGAAGCCGGCGGACTTCACGACCGCGCCGTCCGGGGACAGCGAGCCGCGCAGGATGGTCAGCCCGCCGGTCTTGTGGATCGGGTCGTCCATCGCGTGGACGATCGTGCCGTCCAGGTCCGGCGGGGCGATCTCGGCGAGGTTCTCGGCCATCGTCTTCCCGGTCACGGTGAGGACGTCGCCGTGCAGCAGCCCGGCGTCGAGCAGCGCGCGCAGCACGACCGGCACGCCGCCGACGCGGTCGATGTCGGTCATGACGAACCGGCCGAAGGGCTTGACGTCGGCCAGGTGCGGCGTGCGGTCGCCGATCCGGTTGAAGTCCTCGAGGGTCAGGTCGACCCCGGCCTCGTGCGCGATGGCGAGCAGGTGCAGCACGGCGTTGGTCGAGCCGCCGAGCGCCATGACCACGGTGATCGCGTTCTCGAACGCCTCGCGGGTCATGATCTGGCGGGCGGTGATGCCCAGGCGCAGCAGGTTCACCACGGCCTCGCCGGAGGCGATGGCGACCGCGTCGCGACGGCTGTCGGGGGCCGGCGGGGCGGCGCTGCCGGGCAGGGCCATGCCGAGCGCCTCGGCGACGCTGGCCATCGTGTTGGCGGTGTACATGCCGCCGCAGGAACCCTCGCTGGGGCAGGCCGCCTTCTCGATGGCGTCGAGCTCGTCGCGGCTGATGAGCCCGCGGGCACAGGCGCCGACGCCCTCGAAGACGTCGATGATCGTCAGGTTGTCCCGGTCACCGAGCCGTCCGGGCAGGATCGACCCGGAGTAGACGAACACGCTGGCGAGGTCGAGCCGGGCGGCGGCCATGAGCATGCCGGGCAGGGACTTGTCGCAGCCGGCCAGCAGGACCGTGCCGTCGAGGCGCTCGGCGAACACGACCGTCTCCACCGAGTCGGCGATCACCTCGCGGGAGACCAGCGAGGCGCGCATGCCCTCGTGGCCCATCGAGATGCCGTCGGAGACCGAGATCGTGCCGAACTCCAGCGGGTAGCCGCCGGCGGCGTGCACGCCCTCCTTGGCCCGCTTGGCCAGCCGGTCCAGGGAGAGGTTGCAGGGGGTGATCTCGTTCCACGACGACGCGACGCCGATCTGCGGCTTGTCCCAGTCGTCGTCGCCCATGCCCACCGCGCGCAGCATCGCCCGCGCCGGGGCCTTGGCGATGCCGTCGGTCACCTCGTAGCTGCGCGGCTTCAGGGGGCTGTGGGTCCCGCTGTGGGACTCGTGTCCGGGGATGAGGTCCTCGCCGATGCTCACGTCCGCAGAGCGTAGGCCGGTCGCGGGGTCCCGCCGAGAGAGCATCGATACTGGTACCGACACCACCACCGACGTCCCGGGAGCCGCCGTGCCGCCGTCCGCGCGCCGGGAGCTGGCCGACTTCCTCCGCTCCCGCCGCCGCCAGGTCGACCCCCGCGAGGCCGGGCTCCCGGCCGGCGGCGCCCGCCGCACGCCGGGCCTGCGGCGCGAGGAGGTCGCGCTGCTGTCGGGGGTGAGCCACACCTGGTACACGTGGCTGGAGCAGGGCCGCGACATCCGGCCCTCCCGCCAGGTCGTCGACGCCCTGGCCCGCACCCTGCGGATGTCACCGGCCGAGCACGAGTACGTCCGCCGGCTGACCGGGCACGGCAGCACGCCCGTGGCGGCCGCGCCGGAGGGGATGCCGGCCCACGTGCAGCGGCTGCTGGACGCCCTCGGCTCCTCCCCCGCCTACGTGATCACCCCGAGCTGGTCGATCGTCGGCTGGAACCGGGCCTACGAGCGGCTCTACCCGGGGGTGGCCGCCGTCCCGCCCGCCGACCGCAACCTGCTCTGGCTGGTCTTCACCGACCCGGCGGTGCGCGAGCTGCTCGGCGACTGGACGACCGACAGCCGGCGGTTCCTCACCCAGTTCCGCGCCGAGGTGGGGCCGCGGCTGGCCGACCGGGACGTGGTCGACCTCGTCGCCCGCCTGGAGGCGGCCAGCCCGCACTTCCGCGCCGGCTGGGCCAGCCACGACGTCGACCGGTTCAGCTCCTCCGAGCGGCGCTTCGAGCACCCCGAGGTCGGCACGCTGCTGCTCGAGCACCACCAGCTGACGCCCGCGGACGCGCCGGGCCTGCAGATGGTCGTGTACACCGCCGCGGAGGGCAGCGACGCCGCGGGCCGGCTCGCGCGGCTGGTCGACGGCGGCCGTCTGGGAGGATGAGCGACCGTGGTCGCTCCCGCCCGGTTGCGGATGAGCCGGACGGCGTTGCTCCCGGTCGGCTTCCTGTTCATCTGCGCCGTCCCGCTCGCCTTCGCCGCGTCCTGGACGCCGGTGTTCCTGCTCGTGCCCGTCCTCGTCGCGCTGTGGGTGCTCCGCGTCGGCGTGGACGTGGGGGACGACGGCATCACGGTGCGCTCCCTCGCCGGCCGGCGCCGGGTGCCCTGGGCCGAGCTGGCCGGCATCCGGGTCGCCGAGCGCGGTGACCTGTGGCTGGTCACGACCGGCGGCACGCAGGTGCGGCTGCCGGTGCTGAGGGCCCGCGACCTGCCCCGGCTGGCGGCGCTCTCCGGCGGCCGGATCCCCGACCCCGCCTGACCTCCGCCGCCCGGTCACGAGGCCCTTTTGCATGACCATTCACCGGCATGCATACTCTTACCCGTGTCCAAGGTGCTCACGTCCCTGCCCGTCGGCGAGCGCGTCGGGATCGCCTTCTCCGGCGGCCTCGACACCTCCGTAGCGGTCGCGTGGATGCGCGACAAGGGGGCGGTCCCCTGCACCTACACCGCCGACATCGGCCAGTACGACGAGCCCGACATCGCCTCGGTGCCCGGCCGTGCCAGCGCCTACGGCGCGGAGATCGCCCGGCTGGTCGACTGCCGGGCGGCCCTCGTGGAGGAGGGCCTGGCCGCCCTGACCTGCGGGGCGTTCCACATCCGCTCCGGTGGCCGGGCCTACTTCAACACCACCCCGCTCGGCCGGGCGGTGACCGGCACCCTGCTGGTGCGCGCCATGCTGGAGGACGACGTCCAGATCTGGGGCGACGGGTCGACCTTCAAGGGCAACGACATCGAGCGCTTCTACCGCTACGGCCTGCTGGCCAACCCCTCGCTGCGGATCTACAAGCCGTGGCTGGACGCCGACTTCGTCACCGAGCTCGGCGGCCGCAAGGAGATGTCGGAGTGGCTGCTGGCCCACGACCTCCCCTACCGGGACAGCACGGAGAAGGCCTACTCCACCGACGCCAACATCTGGGGCGCGACCCACGAGGCCAAGGCGCTCGAGCACCTCGAGACGGGCATCGAGATCGTCGAGCCGATCATGGGGGTGCGGTTCTGGGACCCCGACGTCGACATCGCCCCCGAGGACGTCACCATCGGCTTCGCCCAGGGCCGGCCGGTGACGATCAACGGCAAGGAGTTCGCCTCGGCCGTCGACCTGGTGCTCGAGGCCAACGCCATCGGTGGCCGGCACGGCCTGGGCATGTCCGACCAGATCGAGAACCGCATCATCGAGGCCAAGAGCCGGGGCATCTACGAGGCGCCGGGGATGGCGCTGCTGCACGCGGCCTACGAGCGGCTGGTCAACGCCATCCACAACGAGGACACCCTCGCCACCTACCACAGCGAGGGGCGGCGGCTGGGCCGGCTGATGTACGAGGGCCGCTGGCTGGACCCGCAGGCGCTGATGCTGCGGGAGGCGCTCCAGCGCTGGGTCGGGACGGCGGTGACCGGCGAGGTGACGCTGCGGCTGCGGCGGGGCGAGGACTACTCGATCCTCGACACCACCGGGCCCGCGTTCAGCTACCACCCGGACAAGCTGTCCATGGAGCGCACCGAGGACTCCGCCTTCGGGCCGGTGGACCGGATCGGCCAGCTGACCATGCGCAACCTGGACATCGCCGACTCCCGCGCCAAGCTCGAGCAGTACGCGGCGATCGGCATGGTCGGCGGCGCCCACCCCGCGCCCATCGGGGTCGCGCAGGCGGCCTCCACCGGGCTGATCGGCGCCATGGCGGAGGGCGGGGCCGAGGCGATCGCCTCGCGCGGCCGGGTCCCCACCGACGAGGAGCTGCTCGACCGCGCCGCGATGGAGTCCGGCACCGACTGAGCGCCCGGCGTCAGTAGACCCCGACCACGTTCGCCAGGGGCTCACCGGCCAGCACCCGCGCCAGCTGGTCGGTGACCGCGGCCGCGGCGCGCTCGTTCGTGCCGGGCACGTTGCCCGCGACGTGCGGGGTGAGCAGCAGGCCGGGGGCCGACCAGAGCGGGTGGCCGGGTGGCAGGGGCTCGGGGTCGGTGACGTCCAGGGCTGCCCGCAGGCGCCCGGACCGCAGCTCGGCCAGCAACGCGCCGGTGTCGACCACGACCCCGCGGGCGGCGTTGACCAGCAGCGCGCCGTCCCGCATCGCGGCGAGGAACCGGGCGTCGACCAGGCCGGTCGTCTCCTCCGTCACCGGGACGACGACCACGACGACGTCGGCCTCCGGGAGCAGCCGCGGCAGCTCGTCGGTGCCGTGCACGCCCTCGCGGGGAGTGCGGGCCACGTAGGTCAGGTCGACGTCGAACCCGGCGAGCATCCGGCCGACGGTGCGGCCGATGTCCCCCGCCCCGACCACCAGCACGCGCGCGCCCACCACGGTGCCGAACGCGCTCGGGGTCCAGCGGCCGGCGTCCTGCTCGCGGACCAGCTCCGGGATGCCGCGCTGGGTGGCCAGCACGGCCGCCACCACCCACTCGGCCGTGGCCGGAGTGTGCGCCCCGCGGGCGTTGCAGAGGACCACGCCCTCGGGCAGCCGGCCGACGAACCGCTCCGCGCCGGCGCTGAGCAGCTGGACCAGCCGCAGCCGCGGGAGCGCGGCGAGGAAGCCCTCGGGGACCCCGGTGCCGCCGCCGGGGACCCACACCTGCGCCTGCGCGGCCTCCCCGGACGGGGGCCCGCCGGCCGGCGGGACCCGGTGGGCGCGGACCCGTGGGGAGACCGCCTCCACGGCCGCGGCCAGGGCCGAGGAGGGGACGAGCACGTGCAGCGTCTCGTCCGGGCCGACGACCTGCGAACCGGTGATCTCGGGGGCCACGGCCATGAACCCTAGAAGGACCCCGTCCTCCCCACCCTTCGCGAGCTCAGGGCGGGACCCGGGACGGGGCCGCCCCCGCCCCCGCCGCTCGTCGGCTCGCAGCGGGCCCCTGCAGGGGAACCGCCCGTCCTCCCCACCCTCGCGAGCTCAGGGCGGGACCCGGGACGGGGCCGCCCCGCCCCCCGCCGCTCGCAGGCTCGCAGCGGGCCCCTGGAGGGGAGCCGCCCGTCCTCCCACCCTTCGCGAGCTCAGGGCGAGACCCGGGACGGGGCCGCCCCGCCCCCCGCCGCTCGCAGGCTCGCAGCCCGCCCCTGCGCGGCGCCGGGGCCCGGCACGGGGCCGCCAGGCGCACGTACTGTTCAGGTGTGGGCGGGCGGCGCGGCAGACGGGCGGGAGCCGCGGCAGGCACCGCCGTGCTGACGCTGGTCCTGGCCGCGTGCGGCAGTGGCGGCTACGAGCCGTCCGGCCCGTTCCGGCCGCTGCCCGAGGGCCCGCCGCCGCAGGTGGGGCCGCCGACCGAGTCGTCCCAGCCGCCCGCCCCCGGCGATCCCGCCGAGCCGAACTCCGGCGAGGAGGGCGGCGACCCCAACGTCGTCGCCTCAGGCCTGACCGTGCCCACCGGCCTGGTCGTGCTGCCCGACGGCAGCGCGATCGTCGGCGAGCGCGAGACCGGCCGGCTGCTGCAGGTCTTCCCGGACCGCTCCCCCGCCGAGGAGCTGATGACCGTCGGCGGCATCGACACCGCCGGGGACGGCGGGCTGCTCGGGCTGGCGCTGTCCCCCACCTTCGCCGAGGACGGCCTGCTCTACGCCTACGTGTCCACCGCGACCGACAACCGCGTGGTGCGCTTCCCGATCGGCGGCACGCCCAACCCCGTGCTCACCGGGATCCCGCGCGGCGAGACACACAACGGCGGCGGGCTGCTCTTCGGCCTCGACGGCACGCTGTACGTGGGCACCGGCGACACCGGCAACGCGGGCCTGGCCCAGGACCCCGCCTCGCTGGCCGGCAAGGTGCTGCACGTCGACGTCTTCGGCCAGCCGGTGGGCGGGGACGGCCCGGTGTTCAGCCAGGGCCACCGCGACGTCACGGCGCTGTGCCTCGGCGGGGACGAGACGGTCTTCGCCACCGACGACGCGGCGGACGGCGCGGACGAGCTCAACGCGCTCATCGACGGCGGCGACTACGGCTCGCCGGAGGACCGGCCGGACAGCCTCGGCCCCGTCGCCGACGTCCCGGCCGTGGAGGGCGGCCTGGGCGGCTGCGCCGTCTCCGGCCGCACCGTGTTCCTCGGCGCCCTCGACGGTCGGCGGGTGCACGCGGTCCAGCTCGACGCGACCGGGGTCGCCGTCGAGGAACCCACCGCGTTCCTGACCGACCGCTACGGCCGGCTGCGGACCGTCGTCCTCGACGCCGAGGGCGCGCTGTGGATCACCACGTCCAACCGCGACGGCATCGGCACCCCGGCCGAGGACGACGACAAGGTGCTGCGGATCCTCCCGCCGGGTGGCTCCTCCGACTCCCCGTTGTGAGCCCTCGTGCCCGAGCGGCCCGCGAGGGGTCCGCTCGGGCACGAGGGCCGGGGCTGCACGCAGCGGGGGCGGCACCTGGCCGCGGTGTCAGAGCACGCGCTCCTCGAGCATGCGCTTCACCGTCGCCGCGTCGGCCTTGCCGCGCGTGGCCTTCATGACCGCCCCCACGAGCGCGCCGAGCGCCTGCACCTTGCCGCCCTGCACCTTGGCGACGACGTCCGGCGCCCCGGCGATCGCGGCCTCGACCGCGGCCACGAGCTCGTCGGACTCCCCCAGGACCGCCAGGCCGCGGGCCTCGACGACCTGCTCCGGGTCGCCCTCCCCGGCCAGCACGCCGTCGAGCGCCTGGCGGGCCAGCTGGTCGTTGACCGTGCCGGCGGCGACCAGCGCGGTGAGCTCGGCGACCTGTCGCGGGGTGACCGCGAGCTCGGACAGCTCGACCCCGGCGTCGTTGGCCCGGCGGGCCAGCTCACCCAGCCACCACTTCCGGGCGTCGGCCGGGGTGGCGCCGGCCGCGACGGTGGCGTCGACCAGGTCGACGGCACCCGCGTTGGCGATCCAGGCCATCTCGGTGGCCGACAGGCCCCACTCCTCCTGGAGGCGGGTGCGGCGCGCGGCGGGGAGCTCGGGCAGCTCGGCGGCGAGCTTCTCCACCCACTCGGCGTCCGGCGCGACCGGGACGAGGTCGGGCTCGGGGAAGTACCGGTAGTCGGTGGCCTCCTCCTTGCTGCGCCCGGGCGAGGTGGTGCCGGTGTCCTCGTGGAAGTGCCGGGTCTCCTGCAGCACCCGCCCGCCGGCGTCGAGGACGGCGGCCTGGCGGCGCATCTCGTAGCGCACCGCGCGCTCCACGCTGCGCAGCGAGTTGACGTTCTTGGTCTCGGTGCGGGTGCCCCACTCGAGGCTCCCGCTGGGCGCCAGCGACGTGTTCACGTCGCAGCGCAGGCTGCCCTGCTCCATCCGGACGTCGGAGGCGCCGAGGGTCTGGATGATGTCGCGCAGCTCGGTGACGTAGGCGCGGGCCACCTCGGGGGCCTTGGCGCCCGCGCCCGGGATGGGCCGGGTGACGATCTCGACCAGCGGGATGCCGGCGCGGTTGAAGTCGACCAGCGAGTAGTCGGCCCCGTGGATGCGGCCGGTGGCGCCACCCACGTGCAGGTTCTTGCCGGTGTCCTCCTCGAGGTGCACCCGCTCGATCTCCACGCGGTGGGTCTCGCCGTCCACCTCGACGTCGAGGTGCCCGGCGGTGCACAGCGGCTCGTCGTACTGGCTGGTCTGGAAGCCCTTGGGGATGTCCGGGTAGAAGTAGTTCTTCCGGGCGAAGCGGCACCAGGACGCGATCCGGCAGCCCAGGGCCAGCCCGATGCGGATGGTCGCCTCGATGGCGGCCGCGTTGGCCACCGGCAACGAGCCGGGCAGGCCGAGGCAGACCGGGCAGGTGTGGGTGTTGGGCGGGGCACCGAAGGTGGTCGCGCAGCCGCAGAACATCTTCGACGCGGTGCCCAGCTCGACGTGGGTCTCCAGGCCGATGACCGGCTCGTAGCGGGTGAGGACCTCGTCGTAGTCGACGAGGGCCTCGCCGGTCCGGGTGGTGGTCATGAGGGGTTGCCCTCCTTCGGGCCGGTACGGCCGGAGAACCAGGCTCCGGCGGCGGTCAGCAGGCCCAGGACGATGAAGACGGCGAAGAAGACCTCGCCGGTCGCGATCCAGCCGACCAGACCCACGACGACGACGAACGCGGTGAGGGCCCAGGCGGCCTTGAGCGGCCCGTTCACGCGCGGACCCCCTGCGTCGCCGTCCGCCGGGACAGCTCGTCGAGCAGCCGGTGCCCACGGGCGGAGTCCAGCGCGGCCTCCACGGCGGCGGCGACCCGGTAGCACCGGTCGTCGGCCAGCGCGGGGGCCATCACCTGGAAGCCGACCGGCAGCCCGTCGGAGAGCCCGCACGGGACCGAGATCGCCGGCAGCCCGGCGAGGCTGGCCGGCAGGGTGCACAGGTCGGCGGCGTACATCGCCAGCGGGTCGTCGACCCGGGCGCCGATCGGCCACGCCACCGTCGGGCTGGTCGGGCTCACCAGGACGTCGACGTCGGCGAAGGCGGCGGTGAAGTCGCGGGTGATCAGCGTCCGGACCTTCTGCGCCTGGCCGTAGTAGGCGTCGTAGTAGCCGGCCGAGAGCGCGTAGGTGCCGAGGATGATGCGGCGCTTCACCTCCGCGCCGAAGCCCTGCTCGCGGGTCAGGGACATGACCTCGTCGAGGGAGTGGCTGCCGTCGTCGCCGACCCGCAGCCCGAAGCGCATGCCCTCGAAGCGGGCCAGGTTGGACGACGCCTCGCTCGGGGCGATCAGGTAGTACGCGGGCAGCGCGAGGTCGAACGACGGGCACGAGACCTCACGGACCTCCGCACCCATGCCCTCCAGCAGCGCGACCGTCTGCCGCACCCGGTCCAGGACACCGGGCTCGTAGCCGTCGGTGTGCCCATCGCCGCCGAGCTCGCGGACGACGCCCACGCGCAGACCGGCCAGCTCGCCGCGCGCGCCCTCCTGGGCGGCCTTCACCAGGACCGGCACGGGGGCGTCGATGCTGGTGGAGTCACGCGGGTCGTGCCCGCCGATCGCCTCGTGCAGGACGGCGGCGTCGAGGACGGTGCGCGCCATCGGCCCGGCCTGGTCGAGGCTGGACGAGAAGGCGATGAGCCCGTACCGCGAGACCGAGCCGTAGGTGGGCTTGTGCCCGACCAGCCCGGTGACCGCGGCCGGCTGGCGGATGGAGCCGCCGGTGTCGGTACCGAGCGCCCACGGGGCCAGGCCACCGGCGACCGCCGCCGACGACCCGCCCGAGGACCCGCCGGGGATGCGGTCGGGGTCCCACGGGTTGCGGGTCGGCCGGTAGGCGGAGTTCTCGGTGGACGAGCCCATCGCGAACTCGTCCATGTTGGTCTTGCCCAGCAGCACCGTGCCGGCGTCCTTGAGCCGCTTGGCCACGGTGGCGTCGTAGGGCGGCCGCCAGCCCTCGAGGATCCTCGAGCCGCTGGTGGTGGGCACGCCCTCGGTGACGAAGACGTCCTTGAGCGCGACGGGCAGGCCGGCCAGCGGGCCGAGCTCCTCCCCCGCGGCGCGGGCGGCGTCGACCTCGCCGGCGCGGGCCAGCGCGGCCTCGGCGTCGACGTGCAGGTAGGCGCCGATGGC
This sequence comes from Geodermatophilus sp. SYSU D00697, assembly GCF_054050175.1. NCBI lineage: Bacteria > Bacillati > Actinomycetota > Actinomycetes > Geodermatophilales > Geodermatophilaceae > Geodermatophilus > Geodermatophilus sp. SYSU D00697. The sequence continues at coordinate 105,603 of NZ_JBJGYV010000010.1, read as the reverse complement.
GTCGTCCTCGGCGGCGATCCGGTCGAGGTAGGCGCGGGTCAGCTCGGCCGAGCTGACCTCGCCGGCGGCCAGCCTGCGGCCGAGCTCGGTGGCGTCGAGGTCGGTCAGCTCCACGCTCACTCCTCCTCCCCGAGGATCTGCGGCACCCGGAAGCGGTCGTCCTCCGCGGCCGGGGCCTGGGAGAGGACGACGTCGCGCGGCAGGCTCGGGGTGACGACGTCGGGCCGCGTGACGTTGGTGAGGGGCACCGCGTGCGTCATCGGGGGCACGTCCTCGACGTCGGCCTTGCCGACCTGCGCCACCGCGTCGAGCACCGCGCTCAGCTGACCGGCGAAGTGGTCGAGCTCCTCGTCGCTCAGGGCCAGCCGGGACAGCCGCGCCAGGTGGGCGACGTCGTCCCGCCCGAGGCCGGCGGTGTCCGGCGCCGGGCCGGCGGCGTCCCGCGCGGCGGCGGTTTCCTTCGGGGAGGGGGTGCTCATGCTCTGGCGGAACTCCACTTCGGCGGGGCCTCCGCGGCCCCGCTGGGGACCGGGATCCAACCCCGCCACTGTACGTGGGCCTCTAGCGCGACCAGCCGGCGCGGAGGTCTCCCGACGGTCGGCCGGGGGGCCTCTCGACCGCCGGCCGCCCCATGCGGGAAGCTGACGGCGCCCGCGATCGACGGAGATCGGCCCGTACCCCGCGCCCCGGAGGAACCGTGTCCTATCTCCTGCGGCTGGTCGTCCCCGACCGTCCCGGCATCCTCGGTGCCGTGGCCACCGCGCTCGGCACGGCCGGGATCGACATCGTGTCGGTCGACGTGCTGGAACGGGGTGGCGGCGTCGCCGTGGACGACGTCGTGGTCGACCTGCCCGCCGATCGGCTCCCCGACAGCCTGATCACCGCCGCGCACTCCGTGGACGGCGTGCAGGTCGAGTCGCTGCGGCCCTTCGCCGGGCCGCTGGACACCCACCGCGAGCTCGAACTGCTCGAGTCGCTGGCCCGCGCCGCCACCGATCCCCCACCCACCCTCGCGGTGAAGCTGCTCGCCGCCGAACTGCCCCGCGTGTTCCACAGCGGCTGGGCCGCGGTGCTGCAGGCCGAGTCCGAGGGGACGCCGTGCGAGGTGCTGGCCGCCTCCGATGCCGCGCCGACCTTCGACGGGATGACGATGCCGTGGCTGCCCCTGGCCGCGCCGCGGCTGCTGCCGAGCGATGACGACTGGCTGCCGGAGCGGTGGCGGGAGATGGCGATCGAGATGATGGCCGCCCCCTTCGGTGGCCCGGGGACGGCGGTGGTGCTGGGCCGGTCCGGCGGACCGGCCTACCGGCGGTCGGAGCTGCTGCGCCTGGTCCACCTCACCGGCATCGCCGCGAGCGTGGCCCACCTCCCTCCGGCCTGAAGGAGGGCCCTCCTGCCCCCCGCCACTCGCAGGCTCGCGGCGGGCCCCTGCAGGAGGGCCGTCGGTGAGGACACCGCCGCTCGGCCGGCGGTCAGGGTCCGGCGGGCTCGCTGCCGTCGCCGATCGTGGCCACCGCGCGGGCGGCGTCCGGCCCCTCCTCGAGCAGCACCCGGAAGCCGTCGTCGTCCAGGATCGTCGCCTTGACCTGCACGGCCTTGTCGTACTTGCTGCCCGGGTCGGCGCCCACGACGACGAAGCCGGTCTTCTTGCTCACCGAGCCGGTGACCTTGCCGCCGCGCTCCTGGATCGCCGCGATCGCCTGGTCGCGGCTGTGGTCACGCAGCGAGCCGGTGACGACGACGGTGACCCCGGTGAGCGGGCCCGGTCCGGCGTCCTCGCCCTCGTCGGCCATCCGCACCCCGGCCGCCCGCCACTTCTCCACGACCTCGCGGTGCCAGTCGACGGCGAACCAGTCCCGCACCGACCTCGCGATCGTGGGGCCCACCCCGTCGGCGGCCGCGAGCTCCTCCTCGGAGGCCTCGGCGATCCGGTCCAGCGAGCGGAAGTCGCGGGCGAGCGCCTGGGCCGCGGTCGGGCCGACGTGCCGGATCGAGAGCGCGACGAGGACCCGCCACAGCGGGACGTCCTTGCGGGTCTGCAGGTTGGCCAGCAGCTTGCGTCCGTTCGCCGACAGTGCGCCGTCCTTCTTGGTGAAGAACGCCGTGCGGCACAGCGCCTCCTCGTCGAGGGAGAAGATGTCGCCCTCGTCCTGCAGCAGGGAGCTCTCCAGCAGCGCGACCGCCGCCTCGTAGCCGAGCACCTCGATGTCGAAGGCGCCGCGCCCGGCGACGTGGAACACCCGCTCCCGCAGCTGCGCCGGGCAGGACCGGGCGTTCGGGCAGCGGATGTCGGCGTCCCCCTCCTTCTCCGGCCGCAGCTCCGTGCCGCACTCCGGGCAGTGCGTCGGCATGACGAACTCGCGCTCCTCGCCGGTGCGCGCGGCCGCCACCGGCCCCAGCACCTCGGGGATCACGTCGCCGGCCTTGCGGATGACGACGGTGTCCCCGATCAGCACGCCCTTGCGCTTGACCTCGCTGGCGTTGTGCAGCGTGGCCAGCTGCACGGTCGAGCCGGCCACCTTCACCGGCTCCATGAACGCGAACGGGGTCACCCGGCCGGTCCGGCCGACGTTGACGCGGATGTCGAGGAGCTTGGTGGTCGCCTCCTCCGGCGGGTACTTGAAGGCGATCGCCCAGCGGGGCGCGCGGGAGGTGGAGCCGAGCCGGCGCTGCAGCGCGATCTGGTCGACCTTGACGACGACGCCGTCGATCTCGTGCTCCACCGAGTGCCGCTGCTCGCGGTAGCGCTCGATGAAGGCCCACACGCCCTCGAGGTCGTCGACCACCGCGTAGCGGCTGCTCACCGGCAGGCCGAGCTCCCGCAGCCGCTCGTAGGCGGCCGACTGGAGCTCCGGGGTGAAGCCGTCCCGCGCGCCCAGCCCGTGCACGACCAGCCGCAGCGGCCGGGAGGCGGTGATGCGCGGGTCCTTCTGCCGCAGTGACCCGGCCGCGGCGTTGCGCGGGTTGGCGAAGGGCGCCTTGCCGGCCTCGACCATCCCCGCGTTGACGTCGGCGAAGGCTGCGACCGGGAAGTAGATCTCCCCGCGGACCTCGAGCAGCGCGGGCACGTCGTCGCCGGTCAGCTGCTGCGGGACGTCGTCCATCGTCCGCACGTTGGCCGTGACGTCCTCGCCGGTGACGCCGTCGCCCCGGGTGGCCGCCCGCACCAGCCGGCCACGCTCGTAGACCAGCGCCACCGCGACGCCGTCCACCTTGAGCTCGCACAGGTACGTGGCGACGCCGCCCACCTCCCGCTCCACGCGGGCGGCCCAGCCGGAGAGCTCGTCGCTGCTGAAGACGTTGTCCAGGCTCTGCATCCGCTCCAGGTGCGCGACCGGGGCGAAGGTGGCCGTGAAGCCGCCGTTGACCTTCTGGCTCGGTGAGTCCGGGGTGACCAGGGCCGGGTGCTGGGCCTCGATGCCCTTGAGCTCACCCATGAGCTCGTCGTACCGGGCGTCGCTGACCAGCGGCGCGTCCTGCACGTAGTAGGCGAAGGCGTACCGGTCGAGCTCCTCGGAGAGGTCCCGGTGGCGGGTGCGCGCCTCGTCGGGGACCTCGGTGAGGTCCTCCCGCTCGGTGGCGGCAGCCACCTCGGGCGCGTCGACCGACGACTCGTCCAGCTCGGCTTCGGTGGTCACGGCCGAACCGTATCCGGAGCCTGGGACAGCGAACCGGTCGTTCCCCCAGGCGTGTGCGTCACTCCGGCTGCAGGTACCGCGCCGCCTCGCGGACGTGGGTCATCGCCTCCCGCGCGTAGCCTGGGGTCGCGCCGGCCAGGCCGCAGGAGGGCGTGAGGGTGACGGCCGTGTGCAGCTGCTCGGCGGGGAAGCCGAGCTCGTTCCACCAGGCCTGCACCCGGGAGGCGGTCGCCTTCGGCGCCGGCAGGGTCGCGTCGGTGCCCGGGACGACGCCGGGCAGCAGGTGGGTGCCCGCGTCGACGGCGGTGCCGACGGCGTCCAGGTCCTGCACCAGCCCGAGGTCGAAGGACAGCGCCGCGGCACCGGCGGCCCGGAGCAGCTCCAGCGGGGCGCGGTTCGCACAGCAGTGCAGCACGACGGGCACCGGCAACGCCGCGACCACGGCAGCCAGCTCCTGCTCGACCACCGGGGCCGGGACGGCGGGCAGTCTGCCGAAGCCGCTCACGGTGGGCAGCGCCCCCTGCAGCACGGCGGGCACCGAGGGCTCGTCGAGCTGCACGACGATGCGGGCCCGCGGCACCCGGGCGGCGACAGCGGCCACGTGGGCGGCCAGCCCCTCGGCCAGTGACTGGCCGAGGTCCCGGCGCGCACCCGGGTCGACGACGGCCCGGTCGCCCCGGGTGCGTTCCAGCGCGGCGGCGAGCGTCCACGGCCCGGCCGCCTGCAGCTTGACCGGCCCGTCGTGGCCCTCGGCGACGTCGTGGAGGGCGTCGAGGTCGCGCGCCAGGAACTCCTGCGCCCGGCGCAGGTCGATGCCCGGACGCGGGACCAGCCGCCAGCCGGCCGGCGTCAGCTCGACGGCGAGGTCGACCAACAGCGCCGCGGTGCGCCCCACCATGTCGGCACCGGCGCCGCGGCCGGGCAGCTCCGGCAGGTGCGGGAACTCCGGCAGCTCACCGGTGACGATCCGCACCGCCTCGGCGGGGTCGGTGAGGGGCAGGGAGCCGACGCCGGTGGCCGGGCCCCACGTGGTCGGGGTCGCGGCGGCGTCGTCCGCTGTCGGGTCGCTGGGCGAGACGGGGTCGATCGGCGAGGCCACGACGGCGACGCTAGTCGCGCGGCCCCGGCCCAGGGGCCCCGGCCTCAGGCGGCGACGGGCCGCCCGGTGGCGACGACGGCGCCCTGGCCGAGCACGAGGTCGCCCCGCTCGGCGTCGGGCGCGTACAGCACGGCGGACTGTCCCGGCGCGACGCCCCGCTGCTCGGCGTCCAGCCGCAGCCGGAGGCCCCCGTCCTCGGCCGCGGTCACCTCGCAGGGCACCGGCGTCCCGTGGGCGCGCAGCTGCACCTCGGCCCGGAGGGGCAGTTCCGGCGCCGGACCGGTCCAGGACGGCGCCCCCGTGCGCACCTCGGTCACGCCGGCGAGGTCGGCGGTGCCGATGGTGACCGTGCGGCTCACCGGCTCGATGCCGAGCACGTACCGCGGCCGGGAGTCCCCGACGGCCACGCCGAGCCCCCGCCGCTGGCCGATGGTGAAGCCGTGGGTGCCGGCGTGCTCCCCCACCGTGGCGCCGGTGGCCGCGTCCACGACCGGCCCGGGCCGCTCCCCCAGCCGGCGGGCGAGGAAGCCGCGGGTGTCGCCGTCGGGGATGAAGCAGATGTCGTGCGAGTCGGCCTTGGTCGCGACGGCGAAGCCGCGCTCGGCGGCGATCTCCCGCACCCGCTGCTTGGTCATCGACCCGAGCGGGAACAGCGCCCCGGCCAGCTGGCCGGCCGTGAGGACGGCGAGCACGTAGGACTGGTCCTTGCCGGCGTCCACCGACCGCCGCAGCTGCCCGTCGGCCAGCCGCGCGTGGTGGCCGGTCACGACGGCGTCGAAGCCCAGCGCCCGCGCCCGGTCGAGCACCGCGGCGAACTTGATCTTCTCGTTGCAGCGCAGGCAGGGGTTGGGGGTCCGGCCGGCCGCGTACTCGGCGACGAAGTCCTCGACGACGTCCTCGGTGAACCGCTCGGCGAGGTCCCAGACGTAGAACGGGATGCCCAGCTCGTCGGCGACCCGGCGGGCGTCGTGCGCGTCCTCCACGCTGCAGCAGCCGCGGGCGCCGCTGCGCAGGGTCTGCCGGTCCGGCGACAGCGCCAGGTGGACGCCGGTGACGTCGTGCCCGGCGTCCACGGCCAGGGCCGCGGCGACCGCCGAGTCCACGCCCCCGCTCATCGCGGCGAGGACCCTCACGACCGGACCCGTCCGGCTCCGCGGTCGCTCCGCTCCTCGCTCGACGACATCGGTCGCCTCCGCGCTCGCTGCGCTCCTCGCTCGCTGGCGCTCGCTGCGATGCCCACTCGCTGTCGGCTCCGTGAGCTCGCCGCGAGGCCCACTCCCTGCCGCCTCACCGACGCCCCATCCCCGCCCGGCGCGCCCGCTCCACCACCGGCTCGATCACCTCGAGAACGGCGTCGACGTCGGCGTCGGTGGACGTCGTGCCGAAGGAGAACCGCAGCGAGCTGCGCGCCCGGTCGGGGTCGGCGCCCACGGCGAGCAGCACGTGGCTGGGCCGGGCCACGCCGGCGCTGCACGCCGACCCGGTCGAGCACTCCACCCCGCGGGCGTCGAGCAGCATGAGCAGCGCGTCGCCCTCCGCTCCGCGGAACGACAGGTGGGCGTTGCCCGGCAGCCGCCCCGGCCCCCCGGCGACGACGTCGTCGAGCGGAGCGCCGTTGAGCTGCACGTCGGGCACCTGTGCCATCACCCCGGCCACCAGCCGGTCGCGCAGCGCGGCCATCCGCGCGGTCCGCTCCACGCGGGTGCCGACGGCGGTGGTCGTGGCCACCTGCAGCCCGACGATGGCGGCGACGTCGAGGGTCCCTGAGCGCACGTCGCGCTCCTGGCCCCCGCCGTGCAGCAGCGGCGTGCACTCGGCGTCGCGGCGCAGCAGCAGCACGCCGGCGCCCATCGGCCCGCCCAGCTTGTGCCCGGTCATGGTCAGGGCGTCGACCCCGCTGGCGGTGAAGTCGACCGGCACCTGCCCGACGGCCTGCACGGCGTCGGTGTGCAGTGGCACGTCCACCGCGTGGGCGACCTCGGCGAGCGCGGCCAGGTCGCTCACGGTGCCGATCTCGTTGTTGGCCCACATGACGCTGGCCAGCGCCACGTCCTCCCCGTCGCCGAGCGCCGCGGCCAGCGCCTCCGGGGTCACCCGGCCGGTGGGCTCGACCGGCAGCCAGGTGATGTCGGCGGCGTCGTGCTTGGCCAGCCACTCGACGCTGTCGAGGACGGCGTGGTGCTCCGCGGGGCTCACCACGATCCGGCGGCGGCGGGAGTCGGCGTCGCGGCGCGCCCAGAACAGGCCCTTGACGGCCAGGTTGTCGCTCTCGGTGCCGCCGCCGGTGAAGAGCACCTCCGACGGCCGGGCGCCCAGGGCGTCCGCCAGCCGCTCGCGGGACTGCTCGGCGGCGCGGCGTGCGGCGCGGCCGCTGGCGTGCAGCGAGGAGGCGTTGCCCACGCGGCCGAGCTGCTCGGTCATCGCAGCCAGCACCTCGGGCAGCACCGGCGTGGTCGCCGCGTGGTCGAGGTAGGTCATGACGCAGCCAATGTAGTCGCGGGCGCGGGAGTGCCCGCCCCGGCCGGGGCGGCCGCCCGCGGGGCCACGACGGCGCCGAGCACGGCCAGCCCGGCGAGCAGCGCCGCGGCGAGGGCCACGGCGCCCGGCAGCGGCAGCAGCGCGGCGGTGGCCGCGGCGACCAGGACCCCCACCACCCCGACGCAGAGGGCCGATCCGGTGACGTCGGCGATCTGGAAGGCCGCCGAGTCCGCGCCCCGGCGGTGCTCCGGCGACGCGGCGAGCAGCAGCACGCCGACGGTGGGCATCCCCAGGCCCATGCCGAACCCGGCCACGGCCCAGGTCAGGTAGGCCGGCCACCCGCCGACCCCGGGGACGGCGACCAGCGCGCTGCCGCCGACGCCCAGGGCCAGGAGCACGAAGCCGGTCCGCAGCAGCCGGGCCCGGGACACCGCGGGACGGCGGCCCTGCAGCTGGGACGCGGTCGCCCAGCCCACCGCGCCGGCGGTGAGCGGGAGGCCGGCGGCGGTGGGGCTGGCGCCGTGCAGCTGGGTCAGCGCCAGGGGCAGGAGCACGTCCATGCCGAAGAACGCCCCGGCCAGCAGCCCGCGGGCGCCGACGACGGCCGGGAGCCCCGCCCGGGCGCGGACGACGCCGGCCGGCAGCAGCCGCCGCAGCCCCAGGGCGAGCGCGACCAGACCCGCGCCGGCCAGCGCCACCGCGGCGAGGTCCAGCCGCTGGCCGGCCACCTGCAGCGCGCCGATCCCGATCCCGGCGAGCCCGGCCCACGCCGTCCGGGCACGCCCGCCGGGACCGCCGGGGTCCGCCGGCGCCGCGAGGTCGCGCAGCGCCGGGAGCACCAGCAGCAGGCTGACCGCGGCCAGCGGGAGCAGCCCGAGGAACACCGCGCGCCAGCTGACGTGGGTGGTGACCAGCCCGGCGACCAGCGGCCCCACCAGCGCGGGGAGCACCCAGGCCGCGGAGATCGCGCCGAACAGGCGGGGCCGCAGCGCGGCGTCGTAGGCCTGCCCCGCGACGACGTAGAGGGAGACGGCGATCAGCCCGCCGCCCAGGCCCTGGACGGCCCGCGCGGCCACGAGCAGGCCCATGCCACCGGCCAGCCCGGCGGCCAGCAGGCCGGTGCCGAAGACGGCGACACCGGCCACCAGCGCCGCCCGGGGGCCGCGCCGGTCGCCGAGGTCGCCGCCCACGACCATCCCGACGACCGAGGCCACCAGGTAGGCGCTGAAGGGCCAGCCGTACCAGGCCAGCCCGTCGAGCTCGGCGACCACCGTCGGCATCGCCGTCCCCACGGCCATGGCCTCGAAGGCGACGAGGGTGACCAGCAGGAGCAACCCGGAGGTCGGCAGCCGGTGCCGCCGGTCGAAGATCCCGCCCCCCGGCGCCTGCACGTCCACCTCCCCGCCAACCGTTCCGCGCGGCGACGGCTTCCCGACACGCACCGAGCGCCGGCCCCGTCGGACGGGACCGGCGCTGGGCCTGGCCTCGCTGCAGGGGCCCGCGCCGAGCGTCAGCGAGGCGTGGGGGCAGCGAGGTCCTCCTACTTGCGGGCGGTGATCAGCTCGGTGGCCTGCGGGACGACGGTGTTGAGGTCGCCCACGACGCCGAAGTCGGCCAGCTCGAAGATCGGGGCCTCGGGGTCCTTGTTGACCGCGACGATCGTCTTCGAGGTCTGCATGCCGGCCCGGTGCTGGATCGCGCCGGAGATGCCGACGGCGATGTACAGCTGCGGGGAGACGGTCTTGCCGGTCTGCCCCACCTGGAAGGTGTGCGGGTAGAAGCCGGAGTCCACCGCCGCGCGCGAGGCGCCGACGGCCGCGCCGAGGGAGTCGGCGAGGGCCTCGATGATCGAGAAGTTCTCCGCCGAGGCGACGCCGCGGCCGCCGGAGACGACGATCGAGGCCTCGGTCAGCTCCGGGCGCGAGGACTTCTGCTCGACCACGCGGTCGACCACGCGGGTGGCCTTGGCGGCCTCGGAGACGGTGACGGCCACCTGCTCCTCGGCCGCGGCGGCCGGGGCCGGCTCGGGGGTGACCGAGTTGCCGCGCACGGTGTAGATCGGCGTCCCGGTGGTGACCTTCGAGTGCACGATCGTCGCGCCGGCGAAGGCCACCTGGGTGGCGGTGCCGTCGGGGGCGATGTCGGTGACGTCGGTGAGGAAGCCCGAGCCGGTCTTGACCGCCAGCCGCGCGGCGACCTCCTTGCCCTCCTGGGAGGAGGGGATGACCACGGCGGCCGGCGACGCGGAGGACACCAGCTGCGCGAGCACCTCGGCCTTGGGCGCGACGAGGAACTCGTCGACCTCCGGGGACTCGGCGACGTAGACCTTCGCCGCGCCGTACTCTGCCAGCTGCTCGCGGGCGGCGGCCGCCGAGCCGGGCGCGCCGACGACGACGGCTGCGGGCTCGCCGAGCGCGCGGGCGACGGTCAGCGCCTCCAGCGTGGTCTTGCGGACGCCGTCGCCGGTCGGGTTGAGCTCGACGAGGACCAGGACCTCAGCCATGGGGGTTGCCTCTCTCCTTCGTTTCGGTCCGGGTCAGACGATCTTCTGGCCGGCGAGGAAGTCGACCAGCTTCTGGGCGCCGTCGCCCTCGTCGGCGACCTTGACCCCGGCGCCCTTGGGCGGCCGGCCGGCGAAGTCGAGGACCTGGCTGGTGGCGGTGGCCAGGCCGACGGCCGAGGGGTCCAGGCCCAGGTCGGCCAGCGACTTCTTCTCCACCGGCTTCTTCTTCGCGGCCATGATCCCCTTGAAGGAGGGGTAGCGCGGCTCGTTGATGGTGTCCCAGGTGGACACGATCGCCGGCAGCGGCGCCTCCAACGCCCAGTAGCCGCCGTCGGTCTGCCGCTCCACCTTCGCCACACCGCCCTCGACGGTGAGCTTGCGGGCGCCCGACAGCTGTGGGATGCCCAGCCGCTCGGCCAGCAGCGCCGGCATCACCGACATCTGGCCGTCGGTGGACTCCGCGCCGCACAGCACGATGTCGTAGGACAGCTGGGACAGCGCCGCGGCCAGGACCGCGGACGTCTGCACCGCGCAGGAGCCGTGGATGGCGTCGTCGGTGACGTGCACGGCCTTGTCCGCGCCCATCGACAGCGCCTTGCGGATCGCGTCGGCGGCCGAGTCCGGCCCGACGGTCAGGACCGTGACCTCGCCACCGTGGGCCTCCTTGAGCTGGAGCGCCTCCTCGATCGCGTACTCGTCGATCTCGTTGACGACGTTGTCCGCGCTCCCCCGGGCGACGGTGTTGTCCGCCGCGTCCAGGGTGCGCTCGCTCCCGGAATCGGGGACCTGCTTGACCAGAACGACGATGTCCATCGCCAGACCCACCTCCGCGCTGGGGTCGGTGTCGCGGGTCGACGCCCGCCTGCTCGATACTGGAGGTTACCGCCGAGTAACGGGGCCGCCCGCCCGGGTCCGGGTGAGCCCGGTCACGCCCGCCGCGGACTACGCGCGGGGCTCCGCCGGCGCGACGAGGACCGGGCGCTGCGCGGGGGTCACGGTCACCGCGGTGCCCGGCACCAGGGCGGCGCTGTCGGCACTGGCGACGTCCACGGCCACCTCGACGTCGCCGGGCAGCGCGACTGCCAGGCGGGTCACCGCGCCCGAGAAGGTGCGCGTGACCACCCGCCCGGCGCCGTCCGGGTCGGCCGCGACCGCGAGCGACTCGGGCCGCACGAGGGCGACCACCGGACCGGCCGGCGGCACCGGCCCGGCGACGGGGCGGCGGACGCCGAGCAGCGCCACCTCGGAGCCGGCCCGCTCGGCGGGCAGCCGGTTCATCGTGCCGACGAACTCCGCGACGAACGCCGTCGCCGGGCGCTCGTAGAGGTCGTCGGGCGAGGCCACCTGCTCCAGCCGGCCCTGGCGCAGCACGCCGACCCGGTCGGCCACCGAGAGCGCCTCGGCCTGGTCGTGCGTGACGAAGACGGTGGTGATGCCCAGCTCCAGCTGGATCCGGCGGATCTCCTCCCGCAACTGCACCCGGACCTGGGCGTCCAGCGCCGACAGCGGCTCGTCGAGGAGCAGCACCTGGGGGGCGACGGCGAGCGCGCGGGCGAGGGCGACGCGCTGCTGCTGGCCGCCGGAGAGCTGGTGCGGGTAGTGGCGGCCGCGGTCGGCGAGACCGACCACCTCGAGCAGCTCCGCGGCCCGCCGGCGCTGCTCGGCCTTCCCCTGGCGGCGGACCCGCAGCCCGAACGCCACGTTGTCGGCGACGGTCAGGTTCGGGAACAGGCTGTAGGCCTGGAACACCATCCCCATGTCCCGCTTGCTGGCCGGCACGTCGGTGACGTCCCGCCCGTCGAGCAGCACCCGCCCGGCGTCGGGGCGCTCGAAGCCGGCGATGGCCCGCAGCGCCGTCGTCTTGCCGCAACCGGAGGGACCGAGCAGGGCCAGCAGCTCGCCGCCGGCGATGTCGAGGTCGAGCCCGTCGAGGGCCAGCACGGAGCCGTAGCGCCGGCTGACGCCGGCCAGCCGGACGGCGACCCCCGGGCGCTCCCGGAGGTCGGCCGGCGCCGCGGCGACCCGGGCGGCGGGCAGCGGGGTGGTGGTCATGCGGACTCCTTCCCCGCCCGCCGGCGGTCCAGCGCGGAGATCAGCAGCAACAGCAGCCAGGTGAGGACGAGGGACAGCACCGAGACGGCCACCGACAGCTGCGGCCGCGACCCGGAGATCTCCAGGATCCAGGTCGGGAAGGTCCGGAACCCGAGGATCTGGGCGATCGTGAACTCCCCCAGCACCAGGGCCAGGGTCAGGAACGACGCGTTGAGCACCGACGTCCGCAACAGCGGCAGCACCACCGAGACCAGCACCCGCGGCCAGGAGGCCCCCAGGTTGCGCGCGGCCTCGGTCAGGGTGCGCAGGTCGGTGCCCCGCAGGCCGGCGTCCAGGGCGCGGTAGACGAACGGCAGCGCCAGGACGACGTAGACGAGGACCAGGATCCACGGCAGCTCCGGGCGCTGGAGGGCGAAGAACGCCTCGGCCAGCGGGGTGCCGAAGAAGTGGTCGGGGGCCCAGGCCAGCACGCTGCGGACGCCGACGACCAGGGCGATCGGCGGCAGCACCAGCGGCAGCAGGGTCAACAGCTCCACCGTCGTCCGCAGCCGCGGCAGGCGCAGCTCGACCAGGACGACGGTCGGCACCATGAGCAGCAGCGACAGCAGCACCGTGAGGACGGCGATGGTCAGCGACCGCCCGAAGGTCTCGGCGAACCCCTCCGCGGTCGGGATGGTCGTGTAGTTCTCGGCGGTCAGGCCGCCGGTGCCGCGGTCCCGGATGGTGAACCACACCGACGCCCCGATCGGCACGAGGAAGTACAGGCCGGCCAGCGCCAGCACGGCCCAGCGCCAGGCCCCGGCGCCGCGGCGACCCGGCCGGACCGGGGTCTCGGGGGCGACGCTCCCGGCCCCGGCGATCCCCGAGGTCGACAGCGTCGTCACGACAGCCACCGCTGGGTGCGCCGCTGAACCCAGGCGTAGAAGGCCATGACCACGCCGATGAGCGCCACCATGCCCAGGGCCAGGGCCTTGCCGAGGTTCTCCGACCCGACGACCACGTCGCTGGACAGCGCGTCGGCGATCTGCAGGGTCACCAGCGGGATGCTGCTGCCCACCAGCGCCCGGGCGGTGGCGTAGGCCGCGAACGCCGAGGCGAACAGCAACATGGTGGCGCCGATGACCGGCGGGGCGAGCACCGGGCCACCGACGTACCGCCAGTACTGCCAGCCGCTCGCGCCGAGGTTGTCCGCCGCCTCGCGCCACTGCGGGCGCAGCGCCTCCAGCGCCGGCGTGATGGTGAGGACCATCAGCGGGACGAGGAAGTACAGGTACACCAGCGCGAGGCCGGCCATCGAGTACAGCGAGAAGCCCGACCACCCGAGGGTGTCGGTGAGCAACGCGGTGACCACGCCGGCGTTGCCGATGGTGGCGATGAAGGCGAACGCCAGCGGGATGCCGCCGAAGTTGGCCAGCACGCCCGACGCGGTCAGCACCAGCCGGCGCAGCAACCGGCCGCGCCGCGCGCGCAGCACGGCGACGGCCAGGGCCAGTCCCAGGGCGGCGCCCAGGACGGCGGTGACCACCGACAGCTGCAGGCTGCCGACGTAGGCCCGCCGGTAGGCGCCCTCGGTGATCGTGCCGAGGTTGGCCGCCGACCAGCTCTCCTCGAAGGTGACCGGGTCGGTCACCCGGAACGCCTCGACCGCCAGGACCGCGACCGGCAGCACGAGGAAGACCGCGACGTAGAGGAAGAACGGCACGGCACCGAGCCAGGTCAGCAGCCGGCCCCGGCCGCGACCGCGCACACGCGCAGGGTCCGGGGCGGCGACCGCGGGGTCGCCGTCCCGGACCGGGGTGCTCGCCGTGGTGCTCAGCCGGAGATCTCCGCGTTCCACCGCTGGCCGACCGCCTGCTGGGCGGCGGTCTCCTGCTCCTGGGTCGGGAAGTCCGCGGTGCCCTCGACCGGCGGCAGGGCCGCCAGCGCGTCGGCGTCGGCCGTGCCCGCCTCCTGCATCGCCGGCAGCCGCACCGGCCGCGCGCCGCCGTTGAGCCAGAGGTTCTGCCCCTGGTCGCTGTAGAGGAACTCCTGCCAGAGCCGCGCGGCGGCCGGGTGCGGCGCGAACTTGCTGATCGCCTGGCTGTAGTAGCCACCGAAGAGCCCGTCGCTCGGGACGGCGACCTGCCACTCGGCGCCCTGGTCGGCGAGGTCGTCGGTCAGCGCGGCGTTGTTGTAGTCCCAGTCGATGGAGATGGGCGTCTCGCCGCTGAGGATGGTCGCCGGGGTGATCTCCACCGGGTTGAAGTTGCCGACGTCCTTCACCTGGCGGAAGAAGTCGATGCCGGGACCGATGTCGTCGAGGCTGCCGCCGTTGGCGAGCGACGCCGCCCAGACCCCGGCGAAGGCCGCCGCCGCCTGGGTCGGGTTGCCGTTGAGCGCCACCTGGCCGGCGTACCGCGGGTCCAGCAGCTCGGCGAACGTGGCCGGGCACTGGTCGATGACCGAGGCGTTGCAGCCGATGGAGACGTAGCCGCCGTAGTCGTTGTACCAGTGGCCCTCGGGGTCCTTCTGGTCCTCGGGGATCTCGTCCCAGGTCTGCACCTTATAGGGCGCGAGCAGGTCCTGGGCCTGGGCCTGGCGGGCGAAGGTGGTCCCCAGGTCGAGGACGTCGGGGGCGCGGTCCTGCCCGCGCTGGCTGGTCACCGCGTTGAGCTCGTCCTGGCTCGAGCCGTCGGGCAGGGCGCTGTTGACGGTGATGCCGTACTCCTCCTCGAAGGTGGAGATCACCTCGCCGTAGTTGGCCCAGTCCGGCGGCAGCGCGATGACGTTGAGCTCCCCCTCGGCCTGCGCGGCCGCCACCAGGGCGTCGAGGTCCCCGAAGTCGGCCAGCGAGGTCGCGCTCGCCGCCTCACCGCCCGAGCCCCCGCCGCCGGAGCCGTCGTCCCCGCCGCCGCAGGCGGTCAGGGCCAGCGCCGCGGTGGCCAGCGCCGCCGCCGTCCGCACGGTGGGGCGTCTGCTCAGGGTCCTGCGCTGCACGTGTCTCCTCCAGGGGATGGGTCCGCGGCACCCGGTCGGGTGTCGGCGGGCGGGTTGCCGGGATGGTCGCAGAACCGAGGCGTCCGGAACGGGTCGCGCACGCCGACGGCAGGTGACGTCCCCGGGAACGGCTGGTGCGGTCAGCGCCCGCTGAACGTGGCCTTGCCCGGCCCGTTCTCGAGGAACGAGCGCATCCCGGACTTCTGGTCCTCGGTGTCGAACAGCCCGGCGAACAGCTCGGTCTCCAGCGCGAGCCCCCGCTCCAGCGGCACGTCGAGCCCCTCCTCGATGGCCCGCTTGGCCGCCGCGAGCGCGAGCGGCGGGCCGGCGGCGAACTTGCGCGCCATCGCGACCGCCGTGTCGTAGACCTCGGCGTCGGGGACGACGGCATCGGCCAGCCCCATCTCCAGGGCCTCCTCCGCGCCGACGTGCCGGCCGGTGAAGACCAGGTCCTTGGCCTTGGCCGGCCCGACCAGGCGGGCCAGCCGCTGCGTCCCACCCGCGCCGGGGATGACGCCCAGCAGGATCTCGGGCTGGCCGACCTTGGCAGCGGCGCCCATCACCCGGAAGTCCGCGCACAGCGCCAGCTCGTACCCGCCGCCGAGGGCGTAGCCGGTGATGGCGGCGATGACCGGCTTCGGGATGTGCTGCACCGCGGTGAAGGAGTGGGTGAGCTCCCGGCCCCAGGCGACCATGCCGGCGCCGTCCAGCTGCGACATCGCCTTGATGTCGGCCCCGGCGGCGAAGACCCGCTCCCCGCCGTAGAGGACCACCGCGCGGACGTCCTCGCGCTGCCCTGCCTCCAGGGCCGCGGCGCGCACCTCCATGTGCAGCTGCTCGTCGATCGCGTTCATCTTCGGCCGGTCGAGGCGGATGGTCCCCACCCCGTCGGCCACCTGCAGGGTCACGAACTCCGGCGCTGCCATGGCGGCCCTCCACCGAGCTGGGACGACGTCGTCGCCGCACCCTAGCCATGGGCGGGGACCCGCCGCCCGCCCACCCCGCCGTCAGCCGCCGCGCGCGGCCGGCAGGTGCTGCAGGCGCATGTTCTCCGGGACCGACCCGTTGGGCCGCACGAGCACCTCCGGCTCCCCCCGGACAGCGGCCAGCGCGTCGACCAGGTCCCCGCACCGCTCGGGGGAGGGCACGGAGAAGCCGCGGCCGGTCACCACCCAGATCGATGCTCCGCCGGCGCGGTCGAGGACGTCCGCGGCGACGGTCGCCGACGGGGTCCCGGTGACCCGGTCGACGTAGTCGGTCCAGTCGACCCGGTCGGCCGGGGCCAGGTCCGGGTAGACGACCAGGTCCAGCCCGCGTTCCGGCGGCAGGAGCCGGTCGACCGACGGGCCGAGCTGGTCCGGGCAGAAGACGACCACGTCCCCGGGCCGGGCGTCGGCCAGGGCGCGGGCCACCTGCCCGGCCTGCGTCCGGGGGTCGGTGAGCTGCGGCAGCGCCGTGCCCAGGCCGAGGGCGGCCACCAGGGCGAGCCCGACCAGCCGGGCGCGGACGGTGGGCAGGGCGACCAGGCCGAGTGCCGCCAGCGCCAGGAAGGGAACGACGGCCACGCTGGTGTACCGGCCGTGCACCGCGGTGCTGGAGACCCAGCTGACCAGCCCGGCGAGGACGAGGGTGCCGATCGAGAGGGCCAGCAGGGCGGCGCGTGCCGGCTGCAGGCGCAGCGACAGCAGCACCGTGGCGTCCCCGGGGCTGCGCGCCGTCCGGACGGCGAGGGCCCCGAGCGCGACCAGCAGCACCAGCGCCGTCCCGAGGACGTGGGCGGGGACCGCGAAGCCGCCGCGCCAGGCCTCCAGCGCGATCGGCAGGGCGGCCAGGCCCGGCGGCTGGGCCCACGGCGTGCCGGTGTGGGCCATCTGGAACAGCAGCGAGGGCAGCCACGGGAGGTACAGCAGGCCGCCCACGGCGAGGCCCGCCAGCACCCGGAGCACGGTGCGCCGTCGCGCGCGCAGCCCGGCGAGGGCGAGCAGCCCGGTCACGGCGACCAGGTGGAAGGCCCAGACGTGGGTGAGCAGCAGGGCGCCGGTCACCGCGCCCAGAGCGAGCACCGGCCAGGGACCCGGGCGGCGGACGACGGTGTGCACCGCGAGGCCGCCCAGCACCGCCAGGAGCACCAGCAGCGCGTACATCCGGGTCTCCGTCGCGTACCGGATGACGAACGGCGAGGTGGCCAGCAGGACGACCAGCGCGACGGCCACGCGGCGGCCGGCCATCCGCCGCGCCACGGAGCAGGCCACCAGCAGGGTGAGCACGCTGATGAGCGCCGAGAGGCCCCGGACCGCGGCCGCGCCCTGGCCGAAGAGCCCGATCCAGCCGTGCAGCAGCAGGTAGTACAGCGGGGGCGCGCCGTCCACGCGCAGCGCGGCGAACAGCTCCGGCAGCGGCAGGCGCGCGATCGCGACGCTCTGCGCCTCGTCCAGCCACAGGTCCGGCGGGGCGACGAACCGCGCCACGACACCGGCCGCGACGGCGGCCCCCACGAGGACGGCCAGCAACGCCGGGAGCACCGGCGTGCGCGACCGCTCCCCCGGCCGGGGCCCCGCGGCCGGCCGCGGCCGCGCCCCCGGCCGCGGCTCGTGCCGGTCGCGCGCCCCGGCCTCCGGCGCGGCGGCCGACGGCCCTGCGGCCCCCGGGCTAGGCGGCACGCGGGCGGCGGCGGGGCAGGACCGGGGCCTCCCGGCCGGTCCCTGCCCGCACGCTCCGCTCGCCGGCGGACGACTCCGACGCCGCGCCACCCTCGTGGTAGTCCTCCTCGACGTTGACCGCCCACACGTCGTGCGCGGTCCCGTCGGTGATGTTCTCGACGGTGAGCATCGCCGTCACCATCGAGTGGTCCTGGTTGTTGTACTTGTGCATGCCGTTGCGGCCGACCGGGTGGACGTTGGGCACCGCCTCCGCCAGCCAGGCGCGGATGACGTCGACCCGCTCGTCGTAGCCCGCGTCGTAGACGGGGTAGGCCTTGGGCATCCGCACGACGAAGCCGCGCTCCACCCGGTCGCCGTCCACCAGGCCGAGCGCGACCAGCTCACGGGTCGCCAGCTCGACCAGCGAGTCGTCGTCGCTCTCCCAGAGGTCGTCGCCCTCGTCGACGAAGTACTCCAGCCCCAGGCAGGTCCGCCCGTCCTTGACGAGGAACGGGGACCAGCTGCCGAAGTTCTGGATCCGGCCGACCCGGACCTCGGGCGAGTGGATGTAGATCCAGTTGTCGGGGAAGCCGGCCTCCTGGGGCACGACCAGGGCGACGGTGAGGAAGTCCCGGTGGGACAGCCCCTCGGCGGCCTCCCTGACGTGCGGCGGCGCCGGCGGGTCCATCGCGAGGACCAGCTCAGGCAGCGGCATGGAGGAGATCACGTGGTCGGCCGGGATGCGCCGGTCGGCCTCGGCGGGGTGCGGGCCGGGCCCGTCCGAGCGGGTCGTGACCGCCACCGCGCCGGTCTCGTCGCGGTGCACGGTGGTGCAGCGGGCGCCGAAGTGCACCAGGCCCCCGGCCTCCTGCACCTTCTCCAGCGTCCGCTCCCACATCAGCCCCGGGCCGGTCCGCGGGTACTGGAAGCGGTCGATGAGCGTGGTGATCTGCGGCCCCGAGTGGGGGCGCAGCGCGTGCACCACCGCCCGCCACAGGTCGAGGTCCTTGATCCGCTGCGCGGCCCAGTCCGCCTGGATCTCGGTGGCCGGGATGCCCCACACCTTCTCGGTGTAGGTCTTGAAGAAGATGCCGTACAGCCGCCGCCCGAAGCGCGCGGTCACCCAGCCCTCGAAGTGGCTCTGGTCCCGCGGGGGCCGCAGCCGCGCGGCCACGTAGGACGCCAGGCAGCGGACGGCCTCCACCGGGCCGAGGCCGCGCAGGGCGTTGAGCGGCCGCAGCGGGTAGTCGAACAGCCGGCCGGCGTAGTGGATGCGCGACAGCCGGGGCCGGGAGAGGAACTCGTCGTCCTCGAGCATCTCGTGCCACCACCGCTCGACGGCCGGCACCTTCGTGAAGAAGCGGTGGCCGCCGATGTCGAAGCGCCAGCCGTCCCGCTCCACGGTGCGGCTGATGCCCCCCACGACGGTGTCCGCCTCGAGCACGGTCACCGGCAGGCCGCGGCTGGTGAGCTCGTGGGCGGCGGTGAGGCCGGCCGGCCCCGCTCCGACGACGACGGTGTGTGGTCCGGTTCCCGCCTGTGGTCCGCGCACGCGTCCTCCGCCTCGTCCCTGCCCCGCAGGGCTCCGCCGCCAGCTCTCCTGGCAGCGACCGCACCGCCCTACCCCGGACCGATGCGGAGGGAAACCAGCTCAGCCGTTGCCCTCCGCACCCGACGAGCGCCCGTCGCCCGCCGCACCCCCGTCGGCCCGCCACACCGTCACCGACCCGGTCGGGACGGAGGTCGCGACGGGTCGGTAGTGGGCGGCGAGCTCGGCGAGGACGGCCCGGGTCCGCTCCGATCCTCGGACCTCCGGCGCCGCCCGGTCCAGTCCCAGGACGACGACGTAGTCGAGGTCACCCCGGACCGCGGGGAGGTCGACGGCCGGCGGGATGCGCTCCAGGCCGCCCAGCTCGGGGTCCAGCCGGCCGCGCAGGGAGCCCTGCTCCGGGAACTCCACCTGGAAGTACGCCTCGACGGCCTCGTAGTGGCCCAGGTCCACGGCTCCGCTGCGCACGGCCAGCCGGCTGGACTCGTGGCGCAGTGGATCGGGGGTGCCAGGCTCGGGTGCGACCACCGAGCGGCTGTACTGCAGCACGACCAGGGTCGACCCGGGCGCGATGGCGCCGGCCACCGACAGGAACTCGTCGACCTCGGCGGCCGCCGCGGCCTGCGCCGGCCACCGCGCCAGGGCGCCGGCCGACGCGGACACCACGAGGACGGCGGCGAGGACGGCGGCGAGCACCCGCCCCGGCGGCCGGGTCGCCGCCCACAGCGCCAGGAGCAGCGGCGGGAACCAGGCCAGCCGGCCCACCAGGAACCCGAAGTCGGGCCCCAGGCGCTCGGGCGTCAAGCAGACCGCGAGCAGCGCGCCCGCCACCAGCACACCCAGGGCTCCCCGGTCGGCCCGGGACCCGTGCCCGTCGGGGTCCGCGCGGCGCAGGGCGAGCAGCGCGAGCGCCACCAGCGCCGCGGTCCCGACCAGCGCCGCGGTGCGGCCCAGGTCCGGGACGCCGTCGACCCCCCAGCCGGTCAGGAAGGGGCGCTCACCGCGCAGCAGCGCCCCGACCCGCTCCAGCGAGGGCTCCCCCTCCGGCGTCGCCGGCGGCCCGTCGCCCGTGGCCAGGTAGGCGGCGGTGAGCGACACGCCCGGTGCCACGGCGAGCACGGGAGGGAGGACGTGCCGCCGGACGGCGGGGAGGACCGCCGTCCCACCCCGCGCGTCCGCCGCGGCGCGGGTCAGCGCGAGCAGCAGGACCCCGCCGGTGCCGACCACCCACGGCAGCAGGTGCGCCGTCCAGGTCAGCAGGGACACGACGGCGAGCACGAGGACCCCGCGCGGGGACCACCCCGACCGGCGGCGGAGGGCGACGCCCAGGACGAGCAGGGACCCGATGACGCCGAGCGCGAAGTTGTAGAAGCCGTAGGCGAGCAGGTGGCTGCTCCCGTACAGCAGCCCCGCCGCGCCGAGCCAGCCGGCCCGCCGGGACACCCCCCGGGCGGCGTACGCCAGCGCCACGACCAGGCCGACGACGATCCCGGCCACCAGCAGCCGCTCGGCGGCGTCCGGCCCGACGACCTGCAGCAAGCCGGTCAGCAGCAGGGTGGTGAGCATGTTGGGCACCGGGGACAGGTCGACCCGGTACTGCTCCCGGAGCACCTCCCCGACGCTCCCGTCGTCCCCCCGGTGGACCAGCGCCCAGGCTCCGGCGACGTGCGCCGGGCCGTCCTGGCTCAGGACGGTCGGGAAGGCCACCAGCGACGCCAGCTGCACCGCCAGGCCCGCGACCAGGAGCGCCGCGAGCAGCGCCGTCCGGACCGTCCCCGGCCCCCTCCAGGGCCTCCCCGAGCCTGCGAGGGGGGCCAGGAGGGGGCCGGTCATCAGGCGGCGGCGCGGCGGGCGGTCCAGCGTCCGTCGGCCCGCTGGACCTGCAGCGCCAGCCCGAAGGTCTCCGACAGCGCCTCCTGGATGAGCACCTGCTCCACCGGCCCGGCGGCCACCACCTGGCCGGCGCGCAGCAGCAGCGCGTGGGTGTAGCCCGGTGGGATCTCCTCGACGTGGTGGGTGACCAGCACCTGCGCCGGGGCGTACAGGTAGCGCGCCAGGTCCGACAGCCGGCTGACGAGGTCCTCGCGGCCGCCGAGGTCCAGCCCGGCGCCGGGCTCGTCGAGCAGCAACAGCTCGGGGTCGGGCATCAGCGCGCGGGCGATCTGCACCCGCTTGCGCTCGCCCTCGCTCAACGTGCCGAACGGCCGGTGGGCCATCGGCGAGACCCCCCACTGCTGCATGAGCATGGCCGCGCGGGTGAGGTCGTGGACGTCGTAGCGCTCGCGCCACCGGCCGACGACCGCGTACCCGGCCGAGAGGACCACGTCGCCGGTGCGCTCCGAGGGCTCGATGCGCTGGGCCAGCGCGGCGCTGGTCAGCCCGATCCGCGGCCGCAGCTCGAAGACGTCGACCGCGCCGAGGGTCTCCCCCAGCAGCGTGACGGTGCCGCGGGTGGGGTGCATGTGGGCGGCGGCCAGCTGCAGCAGCGTCGTCTTGCCCGCGCCGTTGGGCCCGAGCACCACCCAGCGCTGGTCCTCGTGCACCGCCCAGTCGATCCCCCGGAGCAGGTGCGCCTGCCCCCGGACGACGTCCACACCGTGCATCTCGACGACCGGCTCCCTCGACACCCCTCCATCCAACCAACCCGCCCGGCCTGACCGACGTGCCACCCGACCGGCGCGGGTCCTGTCAGGATCGACCCGTGCGCAGCAGCCCGGACGCCGTCGAGGTCTGGCCCGGCTCCCCCAGCCCCCTGGGGGCCTCCTGGGACGGGACCGGCACGAACTTCGCCCTGTGGTCGGGCGGCGCGCAGGCGGTGGACCTGTGCCTGTTCGACACCGACGGCACCGAGCACCGGCACCGGCTGCGGGAGACCACCCACCAGGTGTGGCACGGCCGGCTGCCCGGCATCGGGCCGGGCCAGCGCTACGGCTACCGGGTGCACGGCGGCTACGACCCCGGCTCGGGACTGCGGTACAACCCGGCCAAGCTGCTGCTGGACCCCTACGCCCGGGCCGTCGACGGCGAGCTCCGCCTCGACCCGGCGCTGTTCGGCTTCGCGGACGGCCCCGGCGAGGGCCGGCGCGGCGACGGCCCGCCCGACCTGCACGACTCCGCGCCGTACGTGCCGCGCGGCGTGGTGGTGCACGACCCGTTCCCGTGGGACGGGGACCGGCGGCCGGGCACGCCGTGGGCGGACACCGTGATCTACGAGGTGCACGTCAAGGGCGCGACCATGAACTGGCCGGACGTCCCGCCCGCGCTGCGCGGCACCTACGCGGGCCTGGCGCACCCGGCGTTCGTGGCCCACCTGCAGGCGCTGGGCGTGACCGCGATCGAGCTGCTGCCGGTGCACCACTTCGTCAGCGAGCCGCACCTGCTGCGCCGCGGCCTCACCAACTACTGGGGCTACAACACCCTCGGGTACTTCGCCCCGCACGCGGCCTACAGCTCCTCGGGCACCGCCGGGCAGCAGGTGACCGAGTTCAAGGCGATGGTGAAGACGCTGCACGCCGCCGGCATCGAGGTCATCCTCGACGTCGTCTACAACCACACCGCCGAGGGCGACCACACCGGGCCGACCCTGTCGTTCAAGGGCATCGACAACGGCGGCTACTACCGGCTCGACGGGGGCGACCCGTCCCGCTACACCGACTACACCGGCTGCGGGAACACCCTCGACGTCCGCCGTCCCCCGGTGCTGGCGCTGCTCATGGACTCGCTGCGCTACTGGGTCACCGAGATGCACGTCGACGGCTTCCGGTTCGACCTCGCCGCCGCGCTGGCCCGCTCGATGCACGACGTCGACCGGCTCTCGGCCTTCTTCGACGTCGTCCACCAGGACCCGGTGGTCAGCCAGGTGAAGCTCATCGCCGAGCCGTGGGACGTCGGCGAGGGCGGCTACCAGGTCGGGAACTTCCCGCCGCTGTGGACCGAGTGGAACGGCAAGTACCGCGACACCGTCCGGGACGTGTGGTCCGGGGCGCACGTGGGGGTCCGCGACCTCGCCTACCGGCTCACCGGCTCCTCGGACCTGTACCGCTCCGACGGGCGGCGGCCGTTCGCCAGCATCAACTTCGTCACCGCCCACGACGGGTTCACCCTCGCCGACCTGGTCACCTACCAGCGCAAGCGCAACGAGGCCAACGGCGAGGACAACCGGGACGGCGAGAGCCACAACCGCAACTGGAACTGCGGTGTGGAGGGCCCCACCGACGACCCGGAGGTCACTGCGCTGAGGGCCCGGCAGGTGCGCAACCACCTGGCCACGCTGCTGCTGTCGACCGGGGTGCCGATGCTCACCGCCGGCGACGAGCTCGGCCGGACCCAGCACGGCAACAACAACGCCTACTGCCAGGACAACGAGATCTCCTGGATCGACTGGAAGTCCCTCGACGAGGACCTGTTCGCGTTCGTCTCCCGGCTGGTGGCCCTGCGGCGGTCCTCCCCCGTCCTGCGGCAGGAGGCGTTCTTCGAGGGTCACGAGATCCCGGGCACCGGCGGCACCCGCGACCTGGCGTGGTTCCACCCCGCCGGGCACCAGCTGAGCACCGCGGACTGGTTCGACGTCGGGCTGCAGACGATCGGGATGTACCTCGACGGCCGCGGGATCCGGCACCGGGACCAGCGCGGCCGCCCGGTGCAGGACGACTCCTACCTGGTGCAGCTGCACGCCGGCCCGGCTCCGGTGACCGTGCACCTGCCGGGCCCGCCGTGGGCCGACGGCTACGAGTTCGTCGTCTCGACGGAGTACGCCACCGGAGCGCCGCCGCGCCCGGCCGTGGTCGCTCCCGGGCCGCTGGAGATGCCGCCGCGCACCGTGTGGCTGCTGCGGGTGCTGCGCCGGCCCTGAGCCCGCCCGACGCCGCGCCACCGTTGCGGTCTCCCGCTCGCTCCCGCGGTGGTGCACGGGCGCAGGAGCGGGGAGAGGACCGCACGAGCGCGGACGGTCCGGACGCCGAGAGCCCCGGGTCCGCGAGGGATCCGGGGCTCTCGTGGCCGGCCTCCTGCAGGGTCCCGCCGCGAGCCTGCGAGTGGCGGGTGCGGTCCGGAGGACCGCAGTGACTCAGTCGGGCTGCTGCTCGAAGGTGATGACCGTCCAGCCCAGCAGCAGGCGGTCGCCGTCGGAGAGCGGGTGCGCGACGCCGGGCTCGAGCTGGGTCCACTCGGTCGCCTCGGGGCCGGCCACGTGCGTGCCGTTGAGCGAGCCGAGGTCGACCAGCGACACCTCGCGGCCGTCGCGCTGGATGGCGGCGTGCGCCGAGGACAGCACGTTCTGGGTGTCGGCGATCGGCACCGGCCGGGCCGACCCGCCGGTGACCAGCTCGTGGTTGTCGGGACGGCGGCCGAGGACGAGGTCCTCGTCGACGGTCACGACCAGGCCGTCGTCGAACCGGAGGATCGGGGCCGCGGCCGGCTCGGGCTTCCAGAAGGCGGTCGCCTCGCCGCCCTCGTCGTCCTGCCGGGACGGGGCCGCGGTGGCGCCGAACCCGGAGGAGCCGGGGGAGCCGGAGGAGCCGGTGGACGCCCCGGCGCTGCCGAAGCCGGCGTCGGTGCCGGCGGAGAACGGCGAGGGGCTCGACTGCGGGACGGCGGCCGTCGACGGGTGGGCGACCGCGGCCAGCTGCAGCATCGCGCCGGAGCCGGGGACGGTCCCCTCCACCAGGTCGTAGGCCACACCCGGGGGCATCGACGGGACCGGCTGGCCGGGGCCGACGTAGAGCGTCTGGCCCAGGTGGAAGCCGCTGGCGAGGGTGCAGCCGTCGACCGACGAGCCCGACACCGGGACGCCGTCGACCGCGGGCTGGCCCTTGCCGGACCACAGCGCCACGCCGGTGCCGGTGCCGCCGGCGGTGTCGACCAGGACCAGGGCGAAGGAGGACGAGCCGCCACCGAGCGCGGCGACCTGGCCGGCCACGGCGCCCAGCACGCGCTCGGCGCCGGGGCCGGAGACCCCCAGGCAGGCGTGGAGCGCGGCCACGAGAGCGGGCGCCCCCGGCGCGTCGACCCAGAGCAGACCGCCTCCCCGTCGAGCGACGACGGAGTCTCCGGGCAGTACTTCACAGCGGTCGGGCATGGCGCAAGCCTAATGACCTCAGGCACGCGCGGGCGGACCGGGAACGCCGCCACGCCGGATCGTCGCGACGCTCCCGGTACCCGTGCGACCCGCGTGGCGGATGTGCCTCGAGTCGCCTCGGGGCGGCCCTGCGGGGGTCCTCCTCAGGCGGTCGTGACCAGTCCCAGCTCGGCCGGGTCGGCCATGTGCGCGGAGTGCGGGAGGACCCGCACCGTGTAGCCGAATGCCCCGGGGCGCTCGAGCGGGAGCGTGGCGGTGAACCAGTGACGGGAGCCGTCGGTGTGCTCGTGCCGCATCGGCAGCGTGGTGACCTCGTGCAGCCCGTCGGCGTCGTCGACCCGGCCGTAGGCCGCCTGCACCTCCACGTCCGAGGGGGTGAGGCCGGGCAGCTCCACCTCCGCCCGCAGCGCCAGCGTCGACCCGATCTCGGGGGTGTCCCCGGCGCCGGTGGCCTCGACGTGGGCGACCCGGACGGTGCCCCAGTTCTCCGACACCTGCGCCCGCCAGCTCGCCTCGGTGCGGGCCGCGCCGTAGCCGCCCTCGGCCATCACGCGGGCGGAGCCGGCCGCGGGCACGTACAGCTGCTGCACGTAGTCGCGCACCATGCGGGTGGCCAGCACCTTGGGTCCGGTCTCGCGCAGCGTGTGCCGCACCATCTCCACCCAGCGGGTGGGGACGCCGTCGCGGTCGGTCTCGTAGAAGCGGGGCAGCACCTGGTTGCCGAGCAGCTCGTAGATGGCCCGGGCCTCGATCTCGTCCCGCCGGTCGGGGTCGGCGACGCCGTCGGCGGTGGGGATGGCCCAGCCGTTCTGGCCGTCGAACCACTCGTCCCACCAGCCGTCTCGGATGGAGAGGTTCAGCCCGCCGTTGAGCGCGGCCTTCATCCCGGACGTGCCGCAGGCCTCGAGGGGCCGCAGCGGGTTGTTCAGCCAGACGTCGCAGCCCCAGTAGAGGTAGCGGGCCATGCCGATGTCGTAGCCGGGGAGGAACGCGATGCGGTGCCGGATCTCCGGGTCGTCGGCGAACTTCACCATCTGCTGGATCAGCTGCTTGCCGCCGTCGTCGGCCGGGTGGCTCTTGCCGGCGATCACCAGCTGGATCGGCCGCTGGTCGTCGAGCAGCAGGGCCTTGAGCCGCTGGGGGTCGCGCAGCATGAGGGTCAGCCGCTTGTAGGAGGGCACCCGGCGCGCGAAGCCGATGGTGAGGACGTCGGGGTCGAAGGCGCTGTCGGTCCAGCCCACCTCCGACTCGGCGGCCCCCCGGGCCAGCGCGGTCGCCCGCAGCCTGCGGCGCACCTCGTCGACCAGCCGGCCCCGCAGCAGCCGCCGGGTGCTCCACAGCTCCCCGGACGGGATGCGGTCGACGCCGTCGAAGTGCACCTCGCCCTCGACCTCGACCGGGTCGCCCTGGCCGGTCGTCTGCGTGCCGAGCTCGACCAGCTCGCGCGCCGTCCAGGTCGGGGCGTGCACGCCGTTGGTGATCGAGGTGATCGGCACGTCGCCCTCGTCGAAGCCCGACCACAGGCCCCGGAACATCGAGCGGCTGACGTGCCCGTGCAGCCGGCTGACGCCGTTGGCCCGCTGGCCCAGGCGCAGGCCCATGTGCGCCATGTTGAACTTGCTCGGGTCCTCCTCGGCGCCCAGCGGGATCAGCTGGTCCAGGGGGACGCCGAAGCCCGCGAAGTAGCGCTCGATCAGCGCCCGCGGGAAGCGGTCGATGCCGGCCGGCACGGGGGTGTGCGTGGTGAACACCGTGCCGGCGCGCACCGCCTGCAACGCCTCGGGGAACGACAGCCCGTGGGACTCGGTGAGCTCGCGGATCCGCTCGACGCCCTGGAACCCGGCGTGGCCCTCGTTGGCGTGGAACACCTCCGGCGCCGGGGTGCCGGTGAGCTGGCAGTAGGCCCGCAGCGCCCGCACCCCGCCGATGCCCAGCAGCATCTCCTGGCGCAGCCGGTGGTCCTCGTCGCCGCCGTAGAGCCGGTCGGTGACCAGCCGCTCCGACGGCGTGTTCTCCTCGATGTCGCTGTCGAGCAGCAGCAGCGACACGCGGCCGACCTGGGCGCGCCAGACGTGGGCGTGCAGCGTGCGCCCCTCGGGCAGCGGGACGGTGATGACCACCGCCGACCCGTCGGGCTGGCGCAGCAGCTTGACCGGCAGGCCGTGCGGGTCCAGCGACGGGTAGTGCTCCAGCTGCCAGCCGTCGGGCGAGAGGCCCTGCTCGAAGTAGCCGGCCCGGTAGAGCAGGCCCACCCCGATCAGCGGGACGCCGAGGTCGGAGGCGGCCTTGAGGTGGTCCCCGGCCAGGATGCCCAGGCCGCCGGAGTACTGCGGCAGCACCTCGGTGATGCCGAACTCGGCGGAGAAGTAGGCGACGGAGGCCGGGGCGTCCGCGCCCAGCGACTGGTACCAGTGCGGGCCGGACAGGTAGTCCTGCAGGTCGTCGACGACGTCCTGCAGCCGGCGCAGGAACCGGCGGTCCCGGGCGAGGGTGGCCAGCCGCTCGGCGGAGACCTCGCCAAGGACCTTCACCGGGTCGCCGTTGCAGCGCAGCCACAGCTGCGGGTCCAGCGCCTCGAACAGGTCCCGGGTCTCCGGGTGCCAGGACCAGCGGAGGTTCATCACCAGCTGGGAGAGCGGCATCAGCTCCTCGGGGAGCGAGGCCCGGACGGTGAACCGACGGAGAGCGCGCACCGCCCGAGACTAACCAGGCCCCCCCCACGCCGGCGGGGTGCCGAGAGGTGTGCCCCGGCCCGCGTCACACGCCGCACACCCGCCCCGGAGGAGGGCTCCACCGCCGATGTGCCCGCGGGCCGGGACCTCGATAGCGTGGCCGGGATGACTGGCCGCGCTGACCTCCGTCTCGGCATCACCGATGTCGCCCCCGTCGTGTCCTGCGGGTCGTTCTCGGCCCGCGCCGTGGTCGGTGAGCACCTGCCGATCACCGCCACCGTGTTCCGCGAGGGCCACGACGCCGTCGCGGCGAACGTCGTGTGGACCCCGCCCGGCGCGGACGGCGAGGAGCAGCCGCTGCGGCGCATGGTCCACTTCGGCCCGGAACCCGACCGCTGGATCACCACCGTCGTCCCCGACCGGGAGGGGCCCTGGAGCTTCCGGGTGGAGGCCTGGAGCGACCCGCTGGCGACCTGGCACCACGCGGTCGAGGTGAAGATCGCCGCCGGTCAGGGCGCCGACGAGCTCGCCAACGACCTGGAGGAGGGCGCCCGGCTGCTCGACCGGGTGACCGCCGCGGCCGACGGGGAGTGGAAGCAGCGGCTGACCGACGCGGCCGCCGCGCTGCGCGACACCTCCCTCGACGTGCCCGCCCGCGTGGCGCCCGCGCTGGCCGAGGGGCTGCAGGAGTACCTGTACGAGCACCCCGTCCGGGAGCTGGTCACCCAGGGGCCCCGCTACGAGGTGTGGGTCGACCGGCAGCGGGCGCTGTTCGGCTCCTGGTACGAGTTCTTCCCGCGGTCCACCGGCCCCGTGGTCGGGGACAGGCCGACCCACGGCACCTTCGCGACCTCCGCCGACCGGCTGCCGGCGATCGCCGGGATGGGCTTCGACGTCGTCTACCTCCCGCCGATCCACCCGATCGGCACGGTCAACCGCAAGGGCCCGAACACGCCGCTGTTCCCGGGCGGCAACCCCAACGAGGTGGGCCCGGACGACGTCGGCTCACCGTGGGCCATCGGCAGCGCCGAGGGCGGTCACGACGCCGTCCACCCGGAGCTCGGCACGATGGAGGACTTCCGGGACTTCGTGCGGCGGACCGGCGAGCTGGGCATGGAGGTGGCCCTCGACCTGGCCCTGCAGGCGGCGCCGGACCACCCGTGGGTGGCCAGCCACCCCGAGTGGTTCACCACCAAGCCCGACGGCACGATCGCCTACGCCGAGAACCCGCCGAAGAAGTACCAGGACATCTACCCGATCAACTTCGACAACGACCCCGAGGGCATCTACGCCGAGGTGCTGCGGGTCGTGCGGGTGTGGATGGACGCCGGCGTGCGGATCTTCCGCGTCGACAACCCGCACACCAAGCCACTGAACTTCTGGCACTGGCTGATCTGGGAGGTCAAGCGCACCGACCCCGACGTCCTCTTCCTGGCCGAGGCGTTCACCCGGCCGGCGATGATGCACCAGCTCGCCCGGCTGGGGTTCACCCAGTCCTACACGTACTTCACCTGGCGCACCGCGCGCGGGGAGCTGGAGGACTACGGCCGCGAGCTGGCCACCAACTCCCACTACATGCGGCCGAACTTCTTCGTGAACACCCCGGACATCCTGCACGCGTCGCTGCAGTACGGCGGCCCGCCGATGTTCAAGATCCGCGCCGTCCTGGCCGCGATGATGAGCCCGACCTGGGGGGTCTACTCCGGGTACGAGCTGTTCGAGCACGTCGCCGTCCGGCCGGGCAGCGAGGAGTACCTCGACAGCGAGAAGTACCGGCTCCGGCCGCGGGACTACGCCGGGGCCGAGGCGGCCGGGCACAGCCTCGCGCCCTACCTGCGGCGGCTCAACGAGGTCCGCCGCGCCCACCCGGCCCTGCAGCAGCTGCGTACGCTGCGGTTCCACGCCGTGGACAACCCGAACCTGATCTGCTTCTCGAAGACCGACCCCGGCTCGCAGGACGCGGTGCTGGTGGTCGTGGCGCTCGACAGCCACAACACCCAGATCGGGACGACGGCCCTCGACCTGCCGGTGCTCGGCCTCGACTGGCACGAGCGCTTCACCGTCACCGACGAGCTCACCGGCGCCACGTACGACTGGGGCCAGTTCAACTACGTCGAGCTCGACCCGCACCGAGAGCCGGCGCACGTCTTCTCGATCACCCACCACCGGCCGGTGCAGGTCCCGCCGCCGGTGGCGTGACCCCCCACCCGCACACTGCACGAGATCGAGGGCGACTCCCTGCGATGACCGTTCCTGTCCCTGACCTCCCCGACGCGGTCGCGTCGACGCTGCCGGCGCCCGGCACCGACCCCGAGTGGTACAAGCGCGCCGTCTTCTACGAGGTGCTCGTCCGCGGCTTCGCCGACAGCAACGCCGACGGCGTCGGCGACCTGCGCGGCATGATGGACAAGCTCGACTACCTGCAGTGGCTCGGCGTCGACTGCCTCTGGCTGCCGCCCTTCTTCGCCTCACCGCTGCGCGACGGCGGCTACGACGTCAGCGACTACACCGCGGTGCTGCCGGAGTTCGGCGACATCGAGGACTTCCGGGAGCTGCTGGCCGCCGCCCACGCCCGGGGCATCCGCGTGATCATCGACTTCGTCATGAACCACACCTCGGACCAGCACCCCTGGTTCCAGGCCAGCCGCAGCGACCCCGACGGGCCCTACGGCGACTTCTACGTGTGGTCCGACGACGACACCGGCTACCCCGACGCGCGGATCATCTTCGTCGACACCGAGAGCTCCAACTGGACCTTCGACCCGGTGCGCAAGCAGTACTTCTGGCACCGGTTCTTCTCCCACCAGCCCGACCTCAACTTCGAGAACCCCCGGGTGCAGGAGGCGATCATCGACGCCCTGCGCTTCTGGCTGGACCTGGGCATCGACGGCTTCCGGCTCGACGCCGTCCCCTACCTGTTCGAGGAGGAGGGGACCAACTGCGAGAACCTCCCCAAGACCCACGAGTTCCTCAAGCAGGTCCGCAAGGTCGTCGACGCCGACTACCCCGACCGGGTGCTGCTGTGCGAGGCCAACCAGTGGCCGGCCGACGTCGTCGAGTACTTCGGCGAGGACGGCGACGAGTGCCAGATGGCCTTCCACTTCCCCGTGATGCCGCGCCTGTTCATGGGCGTGCGGCGGGAGCAGCGATTCCCGATCTCGGAGATCATGGCCCAGACGCCGGACATCCCCGGCAACTGCCAGTGGGGCATCTTCCTGCGCAACCACGACGAGCTGACCCTCGAGATGGTCACCGACGAGGAGCGGGACTACATGTGGGCGGAGTACGCCAAGGACCCCCGCATGAAGGCCAACATCGGCATCCGCCGCCGGCTCGCGCCGCTGCTCGACAACGACATGGACACCCTCGAGCTGTTCAACGCGCTGCTGCTGTCGCTGCCCGGCTCGCCGGTCCTGTACTACGGCGACGAGATCGCGATGGGCGACAACATCTGGCTCGGTGACCGCGACGGCGTCCGCACCCCGATGCAGTGGACCCCGGACCGCAACGGCGGCTTCTCCACGGCCGACCCGCAGCGGATGTACCTGCCGCTGAACCAGGACCCGGTGTACGGCTACCAGGTCACGAACGTCGAGTCCCAGCTGCGCAACACCAACTCGATGCTGCACTGGATCCGGCAGATGATCCGCGTGCGCAGGGAGCACCCGACCTTCGGCCTGGGCAGCTACGCCGAGGTCGGCTCGCGCAACCCGACGGTGCTCTCCTTCGTCCGCGAGTTCGGCGACGACATCGTGCTGTGCGTCAACAACCTGTCCCGGTTCCCCCAGCCGGTGGAGCTGGACCTGCGCCGCTTCGAGGGCTACACCCCCGTCGAGCTGACCGGGCGGGTCGAGTTCCCGCAGATCGGCGTGCTGCCCTACATGCTCACCCTCGCCGGGCACGGCTTCTACTGGTTCGAGCTGAGCCGGCCGGCCGAGCCCGCGACCGAGGAACCCGAGGACTGGGAGAGCACCGCCTCGAGCGCGGTCGCGGAGTCCCTGCTGGCGGCCGGCGTGGTCACCGCCGCCGAGGAGATCCACGGCGACAGCGACACCCGCACCGGCACCGACGTCCCCCCGAGCCCCGGAGGACCCCGATGAGCGCACTCACCGACCTGCTCCGCGAGTGGATGCCCCACCAGCGCTGGTTCGGCGGCAAGGGCCGGGAGTGGGCCGAGGTCACCGAGGAGGGCTTCCTGCTCGACCAGGCCGACCCGGTGCTGTCGGTCCACCGGGTCCGCGTCACCTACACCGACGGGGTCGTCGAGACCTACCTGGTCCCGCTGTCCTGGCGCGAACACCCGACCGAGGAGCTCAGCGCGGCGTTCCTCGGTGCGGTGCCCGGCAAGGACCGGGAGAACTACGCCTACGACGCCATGCGCGACCGGGACGCCACGACGCCGTGGCTCATCCACCTGGTCAACGCCTCCACCATCGGGCCGATGCACTTCCACCCGGCGGGGGTCGCCTACATCCCCGAGGGCCTGCCCGGCGACATCCTCTCCACCGAGCAGAGCAACACCTCGCTGGTCTACGGCCAGGAGGCGATCTTCAAGCTGTTCCGCCGGCTGGAGCCCGGGCTCAACCCGGACGTCGAGATCCACGACGCACTGCGCAAGACGCAGAACCCGCACATCGCGCCGCTGCTGGGCCACATCGAGATCGACGACCCCGACCCGTCGGCGGAACCGGCCACGGTGGCCATGCTGCAGACGTTCGTGCCCAACGCCAGCGACGGGTGGCGGCTGGCCACCGCCAGCGTGCGGGACCTCTATGCGGAGGGCGACCTGCACGCCGACGAGGTGGGCGGGGACTTCGCCGCCGACAGCGAGCGACTCGGCGCCGCGACCGCCTCGGTGCACGCAGACCTGGCGAAGGTCCTGCCCACCGAGACCGCCGACGCGGGGTGGTTCGCCGCCGTGGCCGAGCAGATGACCGAGCGGCTGGAGGCGGCCATCGCCGTCGTCCCGCAGCTGGCCGAGCACGCCGACGGCCTGCGCGCGGTCTACGCCGCCGTCGCCGGTGCCGACGAGACCGTCGTGCGCCAGCGGGTGCACGGCGACCTGCACCTCGGTCAGGTGCTGCGCACCGCCACCGGGTGGATCGTGCTCGACTTCGAGGGCGAGCCGGCCCGGCCGCTGGCGGCCCGCCGCGAGCTCGACAGCCCGATGCGCGACGTCGCGGGGATGCTGCGCAGCTTCGACTACGCCGCACGTCACATGCTCGTCGAGCAGCCCGGCGACCCCCAGCGTGCATACCGCGCGCAGGAGTGGGCAGAGCGCAACCGCAGCGCGTTCTGCGCCGGGTACTCGGCGGCGAGTGGCATGGACCCCTGCGGCGACTCCCCTCTGCTGCGGGCCTTCGAGGCGGACAAGGCCGTCTACGAGTGCGTCTACGAGGCGCGCAACCGCCCGCACTGGCTGATGATCCCGCTGCAGTCGCTGTCCCGGCTCACCGCCGCGGGCTGACGCGCGCACCCGAGACCACCGACAGACCGGCACGGAAGAGGACGGCGACGCGATGACATCCCCCGAGGGGACCACCGAGGACAGGGCCACCGGCACTCCCGAGCCGACCGTCGACTCCGGCGATCGGCCGCCGGCCACCAAGGAGGAGCTGCAGGCGGTCGTCGAGGAGAAGACCGCGCGGGCCGAGGCCGCCGAGGCCGAGCCGGTCGTCAACGCCCCGGCCCGCAAGCCCGCGGCCAAGAGGGCGCCCGCGGCCAAGAAGGCCCCCGCGGCGAAGAAGACGACGGCGGCCAAGAGCACCACGGCGAAGAAGACCACCGCGAAGAAGACGGCCGCGGCGGTGGCCGACGGCGCGGCGGCCGTCGACGACGCGGCTCCGGCGAAGAAGACCGCCAAGCGCGCACCGCGGAAGAAGGCGGCGCAGGCCGAGGTGGTCGCCGAGCAGGGCGGGACCGCGGCCCCCGTGGTGGCCCCGGCGCCCATCGCCGAGCCGGGCAGCCCCGCGGGCGCACCCGCACCCCAGCCCGAGCCGCCCAGCCCCTCCCCCGACGAGCCCAGCACCCCGCAGGCCCCCGACGACCACGACACCGCGATCGCGCACCGCTCGGGCTCCTCCGGCGGCGTCGTCACCGAGCCGGTCACCGACGGATCCCCGCCCGGCGCCACGACCGAGGCCTCGACCGGCGGCGCGACCGGTGGCTCGACCGGCGGCGAGGTCACCAGTGACGACCCCTCCCTCGCCGACGTGGTCGCCGAGGACACCACCATCGGCGAGGGCGGGCAGCCGTCGGTCCAGGGGGTCACCGAGGAACAGCTGCGGGCCATCGTGGACGGCTGGTCCTACGCCCCGCACAGCGTGCTCGGCGCCCACCCGGCCGGCACCGGCTGGGTCGTGCGCACCCTGCGGCCCGACGCCGTCTCCGTCGTCGTGGTCGACGAGGACGGCTCCCGGTACGACGCCCACCACGTGCACGCCGGCGGCATCTTCGAGGCCGCCCTGCCCGGGCAGCCCGGGGACTACCGGCTCGACGTCACCTACTCCGACGGCGAGGGCAGCACCAACACCTTCGTCGTCGACGACCCCTACCGCTGGCTGCCGACGGTCGGGGAGCTCGACCAGCACCTGATCCGGGAGGGCCGGCACGAGCGGCTGTGGGAGGTGCTGGGCGCGCACGTCCGCCGCTACGACACCCCCCGCGGGCAGGTCCAGGGCGTCTCCTTCGCGGTCTGGGCGCCCAACGCCCAGGGCGTGCGGGTGACCGGCGACTTCGACTACTGGGAGGCGCGCGCCTACCCGATGCGGTCGCTGGGCTCCTCCGGCGTCTGGGAGATCTTCATCCCCGGTGTCGCGGTCGGGACCCGCTACCGCTACCACGTGCTCGGCCGCGACGGCGTGTGGCGGCACAAGGCCGACCCGCTGGCCTTCGCCACCGAGGTGCCACCGCTCAACGCCTCGGTCGTCACCGAGTCCACGCACGAGTGGGCCGACGACGAGTGGCTCACCGAGCGGGCCCGCGGCGGCTGGCACCAGCGGCCCATGAGCATCTACGAGGTGCACGCCGGCTCCTGGCGGCAGGGCCTGTCCTACCGGGAGCTCGCCGACGAGCTGGTCGACTACGTCGTCTCGGCCGGCTTCACCCACATCGAGCTCATGCCGGTCGCCGAGCACCCGTTCGGCGGCTCCTGGGGCTACCAGGTCACCTCCTACTACGCCCCGACGGCGCGGTACGGCAGCCCGGACGACTTCCGGTACCTCGTGGACCGGGCCCACCAGGCCGGCATCGGGGTCATCGTCGACTGGGTCCCGGCGCACTTCCCCAAGGACGACTGGGCCCTGGCCCGCTTCGACGGCACGCCGCTGTACGAGCACGGCGACCCGCGCCGCGGTGAGCAGCTGGACTGGGGCACCTACGTGTTCGACTTCGGCCGCTCGGAGGTGCGCAACTTCCTGGTCGCCAACGCCCTGTTCTGGTGCAAGGAGTTCCACATCGACGGCGTCCGCGTCGACGCGGTGGCCTCGATGCTCTACCTGGACTACTCCCGCGACGAATGGGTGCCCAACGTGCACGGCGGGCGGGAGAACCTGGAGGCGGTCGCCTTCCTGCAGGAGATGAACGCGACGGTCTACCGCGAGGTCCCCGGCGTGGTCACCATCGCCGAGGAGTCGACCGCCTGGCCCGGCGTCACCCGGCCCACCCACCTCGGCGGCCTGGGCTTCGGGTTCAAGTGGAACATGGGCTGGATGCACGACTCGCTGGGCTACATGACCAAGCAGCCGGTGCACCGCAGCTACCACCACGGCCAGATGACGTTCTCGATGATCTACGCGTACTCCGAGAACTACGTGCTGCCGATCAGCCACGACGAGGTCGTGTACGGCAAGGGCTCACTGCTGCGGAAGATGCCCGGCGACCGGTGGCAGCAGCTGGCCAACCTGCGGGCCTACCTGGCCTACATGTGGGCGCACCCGGGCAAGCAGCTGCTGTTCATGGGCTCGGAGTTCGCCCAGGACGCCGAGTGGGCCGAGAGCCGGTCGCTGGACTGGTGGCACCTCGACGACCCCGCCCACCGCGGCGTGCTGTCCCTGGTCACCGACCTCAACGCCCGGTACAAGGAGCTGCCGGCGCTGTGGTCGCAGGACGTCGACCCCGCCGGCTTCCAGTGGATCGACGCCAACGACTCGGCGAACAACGTGCTGTCCTTCGTGCGCTACGGCAGCCGGGACGCCGACGGCGGGGCGGCCGGCAGCGGCCAGGCCCTGGCCTGTGTGGCCAACTTCGCCGGCATGCCGCACCACGGGTACCGGGTCGGACTGCCCCGGCCCGGGTTCTGGCGCGAGGTGGTCAACACCGACTCGGAGGGCTACGGCGGGTCCGGCGTGGGCAACCTCGGCGGCATCGAGGCGGTCGAGGAGCCGTGGCACGGCCAGCCGTACTCCGCGACCCTGTCGGCGCCGCCGCTGGCCACCGTCTGGTTCGTGCACGAGGGCTGAGCGAACGGGCGCACCGGGGGCCGGACGGCGGGCGCCGTCCGGCCCCCCGGTGCGTGTCGGGACGGCTCCCCGTGCGCGGCACCGCCCGCGACCTCGGCGTCTGGCGCTGACTCCCGGGGCGGACTCCCCTGCGGCGGCGCGGCCGCGATGAGACGATGCCGGGGACATGGCTGCCCTCCCCTCGTGCCGGGCGGTCGTGGCCCTGCTGGCCGCGACCGCCCTGTTCCTGTTGTCCGGGTGCTCGGTCGTGGTGCTCGGCCGGCCGACCGCGGCACAGCCCCTGCCCGACGACGCCGACCCCGGTGAGGTCACCGTCGTCGGCGCCACCGACACCCCCATCGACGTCCTCGCCCGCAACGCGCTGGCCGACCTCGAGCAGTTCTGGACCGGCCAGTTCCCCGATGTCTTCGGCACCCGGTTCACGCCGCTCACCGGCGGCTACTTCAGCGTCGACCCCGGCGACATCGACCGCGGCGTGTACCCGCAGGGGGTCGGCTGCGGCGCGGACCCGAGCGAGGTCGAGGGCAACGCCTTCTACTGCCAGGCGCCGAACACCCCGAACTCCGACTCGATCACCTACGACCGCGCCTTCCTCGGCGAGCTCGCCAACGGCTACGGGCGGTTCATCCCCGCCCTGGTCATGGCGCACGAGTTCGGGCACGCCGTCCAGGCCCGGGTCGGTTACCCCCAGGCCTCCATCGCGACCGAGACGCAGGCCGACTGCTTCGCCGGGGCCTGGACCGCGTGGGTCGCCGGCGGCGAGGCCGAGCACTCCCGCATCCGCGAGCCCGAGCTCGACGAGCTGCTGCGCGGCTACCTGCAGCTGCGCGACCCGGTCGGGACCAGCCGCAGGGAGGACCAGGCGCACGGCTCCTACTTCGACCGCGTCTCGGCCTTCCAGGAGGGTTTCGACGACGGCCCGACGGCCTGCCGCGACCGGTTCGGCCCCGACCGCGTCTTCACCCAGGGCGAGTTCACCAGCGACGAGGACTTCCTCAGCGGCGGCAACGCGCCCTACGGCACCATCGTCTCGATCGTCGAGACCTCCCTGCCGGAGTTCTGGGGCCGCGCCTTCACCGAGGTGTTCGACGACCGGTTCACCGCCCCGGAGCTGCAGGGGTTCGACGGGTCGGCGCCGTCCTGCGCGGCCGACGACGTCGACCTCGTGTACTGCCCGCCCGGGGAGGGTGGCTCCGAGGGGGGCCTGGTCGGCTACGACGAGGCCGACCTCGCCGGACCGGCCTACGAGGCGCTGGGCGACTACGCCGTCCCCACCGCCGTGGCCATCCCCTACGCGCTGGCCGCCCGGGACCAGCTCGGGCTGCCCGCGGAGGGCCAGGACGCGTTGCGCTCGGCGGTCTGCCTGGCCGGCTGGTACAGCGCGCAGGTCTACAACCAGGAGCTGACCAACGTGGTCATCTCCCCCGGCGACCTCGACGAGAGCGTGCAGTTCCTGCTCGAGTACGGCAACGACCCGCAGGTGCTCGGCGAGGTCGACGTCTCCGGGTTCCAGCTGGTCGACCTGTTCCGCGGCGGGTTCCTCGAGGGCGCCGGCGTGTGCGACGTCGGGGTCGGCTGACCGCGACGTCGCGGCCAGCCGACCCGCTCAGTAGAGGGCGAGGGTGAGCTGCCGGCGGGCGTCGGCGACCCGGGGGTCCTGGTCCCCGACGACCCCGAAGAGCTCCACCAGGTGCCTGCGGGCCTGGTCGCGGTCCTCCCCGGCGGTCCGGCGGACGACGTCGAGCAGCCGGGCGAAGGCACCCTCGACGTCCCCGGTGCCGAGCAGGAAGTCGGCGGCGCGGGTCTGCGCCGTCACGTCGTCAGGAGCGGCGTCGGCCGCCGCCAGCGCGTCGGGGCCGGCCTCGTCGGCGCGGCGGAACAGCTGGACCTGACGCAGCGCGAGGCCCGCGACCGGGTGATCGGGCTCGGCGTCGACGATCGCCTGGTAGGCGGCCTCGGCGGCGGCGAGGTCACCCCGCTCGAGGGCGGCCTCGGCGGCGTCGAGCCGGGGGTCGTCGACCTCGGCACCCTCGTCCCCCGCCCCGGGCACCGCGCCGCCGGTGGTGGCCCGGACCAGCTCGGTGACGAACTGCCGCGCCTGCTCCTCGGGGATGGCGCCGGTGAACTCCGCGACCAGCTGGCCCTGCCACACGGCCTTGACCGCCGGGATGCCCTGCACCCGCAGGCCCTGGGCCAGCGCGGGGTTGGCGTCCACGTCGACCTTGGCCAGCACCCAGGAGCCACCGCCCTCGGCGGCCAGCCGCTCGAGCACGGGCGAGAGCTGCTTGCACGGCCCGCACCACTCGGCCCACAGGTCCAGCACGACCGGCACCTGGAACGAGCGGTCGAGCACCTCGGCCTGGAAGGTCGCCTCGGTGACGTCGACGACGGCCGCGCCGGGCCCACCGGCCGGGGTGGCCGCGCTCGGCGGGGGTGCTGCCTGGGCGCGGGCCGCGGCCTCGGAGCGGGCCTTGACGGCGGCGAGGTCGACCGCGCCGGCGAGTGAGGCGGCCAGCTGGGCCTGCTGGGCCTGCGCGCGCGGGTCGGGGCGTCCGGGGCGAGAAGGCTGCATGACCTCGATCATCCCACCGCCCGACGAGCGGTGTGGGGCGTGGTCAGCGCACCGCCGGCTCGACGTCTGCCACGTCGCCGGCCCCCAGCCGGACCCGCTTGAGGATGTCGAACAGCGTGTCCAGCTCGGCCGCGGGCAGGTCGCCCAGCCCGAACTCCAGCGCGGTGAGGGCCGCGGTGGCCTCCTCGACGACGGCCCGGCCGCGGTCGGTGATGCCGGCCAGCACCCCCCGGCCGTCGGCGGGGTTGGGACGGCGGTCGACGAAGCCGGCCGCGACCAGCCGGTCGATGGCGTTCGTGACGCTCGTCGGGTGCACCATCAGCCGGCTGCCGATCACCTTGAGCGGCAGCTCCCCGCTGCGACTGAAGGTGAGCAGCACCAGCACCTCGTACCGGGCGAAGGTCAGCCCGTGCGGCCGCAGGGCCTCGTCGAAGCGGGAGAGCAGGATCTGCTGCACGCGGAACACCGACGTGGCGGCGCGCATCGCCGCGGCCGGGCCGAAACGCTGCTCCCACGTCTCGCCGGCGCGCTCGATGGGATCGAAGGGCAACCCCAGCGGTCGGACCATGGCGGCGACGCTACCGGCCCGCCGTCCGCGGCTCCGGGGGAACGGCCTCAGGTGAGGGCGGGCGGGGCGGGTCGCAGCGGCGGCACGTGCCGCAGGCCGAAGACCTCCCGCAGCGCCACCTGTGCGGCGTTGTCGCCGCAGGCCCCGTGGACGGCGGGACCCGGCGGCGTCGCCGACGAGGCGAGGTAGGTCCCCCGCACCGGCGTCTTGTACGTGTTCCACCGCGGCACCGGCCGGGCCAGCATCTGCCGCAGCGTCGCCTGGCCGTTGGAGATGTCCCCGCCCAGGTAGGTGGGGTTCCACGCCTCCATCTGGACGGCGTTCTTGGTGGCCCGCTCCACCACCGTGTCCTTGAACCCGGGGGCGAAGCGCTCCACCTGGTCCTCGATGGCCGCGGTCATGTCGACGTCGGCACCGTGCGGCACGTGCACGTAGGCCCAGAAGACGTGCCCGCCCTCGGGCGCCCGCGAGGGGTCCGGGACCGTCGGCTGCACGGCGAGGACGTACGGGCGGTCGGTCAGCTGCCCCTGGTTGGGCGCCCGCTCGCCGGCGATCGTCTCGTCGAGGGTGCCGGCGACGTGGATGGTCCCGGCGCGGCGCACGTCGGGATCGGTCCAGGGCACCGGGTCGGACAGGATCCAGTCGACCTTGAAGACGCCGGCGCCGTGCCGGTAGCGCGACACCCAGCGGCGGTAGCCCTCGTGCACCCGGTCGCCGGCCATGTCCACGAACGCCTCGGGCGTGGTGTCCAGCAGCACGGCCGGCACCCCGTCGAACTCCCGCAGGTCGGTGACCAGGTGGCCGGTGACGACCTCGCCGCCCTGCTGCTCGAGCGCGGTGACCATCGCGTCGGCCAGCTCCTGCGAGCCGCCCTCGATCAGCGGCCAGCCGACGTGGTGGGAGAGCATGGTCAGCAGCATCCCGAGCGCCGAGGTCAGGGGCTGGCTCAGGTCGAGCATCCCGTGTGCGGCCGCGCCACCCAGGAGAGCCCGGGCCTCCTCGGTCTCGAAGTACCGGTGCGCCAGCCACCGCACGTTGGGCAGCCCGTTGAGCCCGAACTTCGTGATCGGCCCGACGCTGCGCGTCGGCAGCCGCCGCAGCCGGCTGGTCAGGAAGAAGTCGACGACGTCGGTCCCGTGCTCGACCAGCGGCTCGAACAGGCGGCGGTAGGCCGGTCCGTCCGGCCCGAGCGCCAGGGCGGTCTCCTCCAGCGACCGGTACGACACCGCGGCCCGGCCCCCGTCCAGGGGGTGGGCGAAGTTGACCTCGGGGTGGACCAGCCGGACCCCGCGGCTGGCGAGGTCGAACTCGCGGAAGAAGGGCGCCGCGGCGGCCATCGGCTGCACGATCGAGCAGACGTCGTGGCGGAAGCCCGGGCGGATCAGCTCCTCGGTGCGCATGCCGCCACCGGGTCGCTCGGCCTGCTCCACGACCTGGACCCGCAGGCCCGCGGCGGCCAGCCGGAGGGCCGCGGCCAGTCCGTTCGGTCCGGCTCCGACGACGACGGCGTCCGGCTTCCCGTTCACCCCGCCATCGTGCCCTCAGCCGGTCAGAGCTGCCCGGTCAGCTCGTCGGCGGCCCGGAAGGGGTCGGTCTCCCCCGCGACCACCCGCTCGGCGAGGACGTCGAGGGCGACCGATCCGCGCACCGCCCCCATCCGCGCCCGGAGGCCGGTCAGGGCGACCGCCTCGATCTCCCGTGCCGCCCGTCGGACCCGGCGCCGCCGCCCCTCGCCGGAGGACTCCAGCCACCGCCGGTGCTCCTCCACGGCGGTCAGCAGCCCGTCGACGCCGTTGTCGGTGTCCCGCACGGCGACCGTCCGGCAGATCGGCGCCCGCCAGGCACCCGCGGCCCCGGACCGGCTCCCGTCGTCCGGTCGGCCCGGGGACAGCACGGAGCGCAGGTCCCGCACCGTCTGCTCGGCGCCGTCCCGGTCGGCCTTGTTGACGACGAGCACGTCGGCGACCTCGAGGATGCCGGCCTTGGCCGCCTGGATCCCGTCGCCCATGCCCGGCGCGAGCAGCACCAGGGTGGTGTCGGCCAGCGAGGCGATCTCCAGCTCCGACTGCCCGACCCCGACGGTCTCCACGAGCACGACGTCGCACCCGGCTGCGTCGAGCACGCGCAGCGCCTGCGGGGTGGCCCACGCCAGCCCGCCGAGGTGTCCGCGGGTGGCCATCGAACGGATGTAGACCCCGGTGTCCTGCGCGTGCGACTGCATGCGCACCCGGTCGCCGAGCAGCGCCCCGCCGGAGAAGGGGGACGTCGGGTCGACCGCGAGGACGCCCACCCGCATGCCGGCCCGCCGGTAGGCGCCGACCAGCGCGGCCGTCGTCGTCGACTTGCCCACGCCCGGCGCACCGGTCAGGCCGATGACCTGGGCGGAGCCGGTGTGCGGGGTCAGGGCCGCGGCGACCTCCCGCAGCAGCGGGCTGCCGTCCTCGACGAGCGAGATGAGCCGCGCCACCGACCGGGCGTCGCCCTCGCGGGCACCGGCCACCAGTGCGGGGACGTCCACAGCGCGACGGCCCCGCCTCCCCTGGGGGGAGGCGGGGCCGGGCGTCGGGACCGGGGTCGTCTCGGGCGCGTCCGTCACGCCCGGGCGGGCACGCGCAGGACGAGTGCGTCGCCCTGCCCGCCGCCGCCGCAGAGGGCGGCCGCGCCGACCCCGCCGCCGCGACGGCCGAGCTCGAGGGCCAGGTGCAGGGTGATGCGGGCGCCGCTCATGCCGATCGGGTGGCCGAGGGCGATCGCGCCGCCGTTGACGTTGACCTTCTCCGGGTCGATGCCGAGCTCGCGGGTGGAGGCGATGCCCACGGCGGCGAAGGCCTCGTTGATCTCGACCAGGTCGAGGTCGGCCGGCTCGATGCCCTCACGGGCGCAGGCCTTGGCGATCGCCTTCGACGGCTGGCTCTGCAGCGTGGCGTCGGGGCCGGCGACGACGCCGTGCGCGCCGATCTCGGCCAGCGGGGTCAGCCCGAGCTCCGCGGCCTTCTCCGCGGACATGACCACGACCGCGCAGGCGCCGTCGGAGATCTGCGAGGCCGAGCCCGCGGTGATGGTGCCGTCCTTGGCGAAGGCCGGCTTGAGCCGGCCCAGGCTGTCGGCGGTGGTGTCGGGGCGGATGCCCTCGTCGTCGCGGAACTCGATCGGGTCCCCCTTGCGCTGCGGGATGAGCACCGGGGTGATCTCGTCGTCGAACAGGCCGTTCTTGGCCGCGGCGGCGGCCTTCTGGTGGCTGGCCGCGGCGAAGGCGTCCTGCTCCTCGCGGGTCAGCCCGTAGCGGGCGTTGGCCTGCTCGGTCAGCTCGCCCATCGCCACCTGGTCGAAGGTGTCCGACAGCCCGTCGTGGGCCATCGAGTCGAGCAGCTTCGTGTCGCCGTACTTCACGCCGGTGCGCGAGTTGGCCAGCAGGTGCGGGGCCTGGGTCATCGACTCCATGCCGCCGGCGACCACGACGTCGAACTCACCGGCCCGGATCAGCTGGTCGGCCAGGGCGATGGCGTCGATGCCGGACAGGCAGACCTTGTTCAGCGTCAGCGACGGCACCGACATCGGGATGCCGCCGGCCACGGCCGCGGGACGGGCGGGGTTCTGCCCGGCGCCGGCCTGCAGCACCTGACCCATGATCACGTAGTCGACCTGGTCGCCGGAGATCCCGGCCCGCTCCAGGGCGGCCTTGATCGCGATGCCGCCGAGGTCGGCCGCGGAGAAGTCCTTCAGCGAGCCGAGCAGCCGGCCCATCGGGGTGCGAGCGCCGCTGACGATGACCGATCGGGGCATGGGGGCCTCCAGTGCCGGGCCGCCTCCGCCGGCGGCCGGGAGTGCGTGCTGGCCGCCGGTGGCGGCCTCCGGGCTACCGCTCAGGATAGGCCGGGGGGACCCGCCTCCGGCGCTCCTGAGGCCGCATGTGACTCCCGTCACAGGGAAGTGTCGTCCCAGACGTCTCTCCAGGAGGATCCGGCCATGACCCCCAGGAGGATCCGGCCATGACCCCCGACGCCCGCACCGGCCTGCCCGCCGACCTGTTCACGGCCATCGACCACGTGGGCATCGCCGTCCCCGACCTGGACGAGGCGATCGCCTTCTACGCGCAGGCCTTCGGCGTGCACTCGGTGCACGAGGAGGTCAACGAGGAACAGGGGGTGCGCGAGGCGATGCTCGCCGTGGGCGGCGGCGAGACCCGCATCCAGCTCCTGGCGCCGCTCACGCCCGAGTCGACGATCGCCAAGTTCATCGGCCGGTCCGGCCCCGGCCTGCAGCAGCTGGCCTTCCGGGTGGACGACGTCGAGGCGGTCAGCGCCACGCTGCGCGAGCGCGGCCTGCGACTGCTCTACGACACCCCGAAGCGCGGGACCTCCGACAGCCGGGTCAACTTCGTGCACCCCAAGGACGCCGGCGGCGTCCTCGTCGAGCTCGTCGAGCCCGCCGGCCGGCCCTGACGACCTCCCGCACGGGGGCTGCCCTCGGGGCTACTCACCGGTAACATCCGCGCCACCACACCGCCTCCGCGCCAACGACGACCGGGAGACGCACGTGCTCGAGATCAGGGACGCCATCCTCGCCGACTCCACCGACGCCCTGGCCGGCCTGCCGGTGCCGGAGTCCTACCGCGCCGTGCTGGTCCGCAAGGACGAGCAGGACATGTTCGAGGGCCTGCCCACCCGCGAGAAGGACCCGCGCAAGTCGCTGCACGTGGAGGAGGTGCCCACCCCGGAGCTGGGCCCGGGCGAGGCGATCGTGGCGGTGATGGCCTCGTCGGTGAACTACAACACCGTCTGGACGTCGATCTTCGAGCCGGTCTCGACCTTCGGGTTCCTCGAGCGCTACGGCCGGCTGCACGACCTGGCCAAGCGGCACGACCTGCCCTACCACGTGGTCGGCTCCGACCTGGCCGGCGTCGTCCTGCGGGTCGGCCCGGGTGTGCACAAGTGGCGGCCCGGCGACGAGGTGGTCGCCCACTGCCTGTCGGTGGAGCTGGAGGACCCGGCCGGCCACGACGACACGATGCTCGACCCGCAGCAGCGGATCTGGGGCTTCGAGACCAACTTCGGTGGCCTGGCCGAGCTCGCGCTGGTCAAGAGCAACCAGCTGATGCCCAAGCCCGCGCACCTGACCTGGGAGGAGGCGGCCGCGCCAGGGCTGGTCAACTCCACCGCCTACCGGCAGCTCGTGTCCCACCACGGCGCGGGCATGAAGCAGGGCGACGTCGTCGTCATCTGGGGCGCCTCGGGGGGCCTGGGCTCCTACGCCACACAGATGGCCCTCAACGGCGGCGCCATCCCCGTCT
Source organism: Geodermatophilus sp. SYSU D00697 (assembly GCF_054050175.1). Taxonomy (NCBI): domain Bacteria; kingdom Bacillati; phylum Actinomycetota; class Actinomycetes; order Geodermatophilales; family Geodermatophilaceae; genus Geodermatophilus; species Geodermatophilus sp. SYSU D00697. Next base: position 61,032 of record NZ_JBJGYV010000010.1, on the reverse strand, counting down.
GCGTGGTCTCCAGCCCGGAGAAGGCCGACATCGTGCGGTCGATGGGCGCCGAGCTGGTCATCGACCGCTCCGCCGAGGGGTACGCGTTCTGGAAGGACGAGCACACCCAGGACCCGCGCGAGTGGCAGCGGTTCGGCAAGCGGATCCGCGAGCTGACCGGCGGCGACGACCCCGACATCGTCTTCGAGCACCCCGGCCGGGAGACCTTCGGCGCCAGCGTCTACGTCGCCAAGAAGGGCGGCACCATCGTCACCTGCGCCTCGACCAGCGGGTACCTGCACCAGTACGACAACCGCTACCTGTGGATGAACCTCAAGCGGGTCATCGGCTCGCACTTCGCCAACTACCGCGAGGCCTGGGAGGCCAACCGGCTCATCGACCGCGGCCTGATCCACCCGACGCTGTCGAAGGTCTACCCGATGGAGGAGGTCGGCCAGGCCGCCTGCGACGTCCACCGCAACGCCCACCAGGGCAAGGTCGGCGTCCTCACCCTCGCCCCCGAGGAGGGCCTGGGCGTGAAGGACGGCGAGAAGCGCGAGCGGCACCTGACGGCGATCAACCGCTTCCGCGGCATCTGAGGGCCTCGCTGCCGGGTCGCCCGCGCACGTAGCGCGTTGCCAGGGAGGACTGGCACCCTGCAGGGAGGCGTTCCGCGACAGACCGACCTCGGTCTCCCGACTCTGCGAGGATGGACGCATGGACGATCCCCGCCGTGACCTGATGCCCATGCGTGAGGCCCAGCACTCGTTCGACGTGGTGCTGCGGGGCTACGACCGGCACCAGGTCGCCGAGACGATCGAGCGGCTCGAGGCCGACATCCGGGTGGCTCTGGCCGACCGGGACGCCGCGATGAACCGGTCTGCCGACCTGGCCGGTCAGCTCTCGGCCCTGCACGGGGAGATCGACAGCCTGCGGCGCAAGGCGGCCTCGTCCGGGCCGCCCACGTTCGAGAACATGAGCGAGCGCATCCAGCACATGCTCCGGCTGGCCGAGGAGGAGGCCGCCGACATCCGGCGGGGCGCCGAGCAGGAGGCCCAGGCGGTGCGGGAGCAGACCGCCGCCGAGGAGCGGGCCATGCACGAGCGGCACGCCGCCGGGCAGGCCGAGGTCGAGCGCATGATCGCCGAGGCCCGTCAGGCCGCCGAGCAGATCGCCAGCAAGGCCCAGATCCGCGCCGACGAGCTGGTCAGCAAGGCGCAGGAGAAGGTGGCCCGGCTCGACGCGGAGTCCCAGGCGCGGCGGACCAAGGTCGAGGAGGACTTCGAGATCGCCCAGCGGGCGCGCCGGCAGGAGTCCGCGCGCCTGGAGGCCGAGCGCGACCGCACCTCGGCCGAAGCCGCCCGCCAGCGGGTCGCCGCCGCCGAGCAGCACGCCGCCAAGGTGGTCAGCGAGGCCGAGGCGGCCGCGGCCGCCATCCGGGCGGTGCGCGACGAGCTGACCGGCCGGCTGCTCGAGGCCCGGCGGGTGCTGGAGAAGCTGCCCGACCTCGGTGACCGGCAGCCCGAGGCCCCGGCCGGCCAGCGCCCCCCCGTCCCCGCGCAGGACCGGCCTCAGCCGGGCCCGCGCCAGCCCGCGCCGCAGCCGGGCCCGGCGCAGCCGCAGGCCCAGCGGACGACCGCCCCCGAGCCGGTGGGCCCGGCGACCGCGCAGCAGCCCGCCGTCCGGCCGACGACCGCACCACAGCCGGCGGTCGCCCGCCCCGGTGAGCCGCCGCGGACGGGCAGCGGCGAGGCCGCCGCGGCCCGCCAGCCCACCCGTCCCCCGGCTCCGCAGCACGCGGCCCCCGCCACCGGGCCGCAGCCGGCCGCGCCGCAGGGGCCGGGACCGCAGGGTCAGGGGGCGCAGGGCCCGGCTCCGTCCCAGGCGCCCGCGCCGTCGGGACAGTCCGGCCCGGCCGCACCGCCGCCGTCGCAGACCCAGGTGATCTCCCCCGTGCCCTCGGGGAGCTCCGCCGCGGGGGCGCCACCGAGGACCGACCCGCCCACGCTGGTCCAGCCCGCGGTCAAGCCCGACGCCACCGACACCGGCAGCCAGCCGGTCACCCCCGGCCGCCGCTGAGCGGCGCGAGCCCCGGTCCGCGCGCCCCAAGCGCTCGGACCGGGTCGCCGAGGACGCGCGGGAGGACGACGCTGCCCCGAACGACCCGCGTGCTCGCGGTCGTGCTGCTCGCCGTGGGGGCCGCCCTCGGCACCGCGCCGGCGGCGGCCGCGGACGCCGGCCTGCTCCGGCTGGCGCACCTGTCGCCCGACACGCCCGCGGTCGACCTCACCGTCGACCCGGTGGGCGAGCCCGGTGCCGGGACGACCGTGGGCGGCCTCGGCTACGGGGACGTCTCCGACCACCGGGAGCTGCGCGCGGGGACGTATGCGGTCAGCGTCCGCACCGTCGGTGCCGCCTCCACCAGCCCGCCGGTCCTGTCCACCACGGTGGAGGTACCGGCCGGGGGTGCCCGCACGGTCGCCGCCGTGGGGGGCTTCGCCGACCTGCGGCTGACCGTGCTCGAGGACGACCTCTCGCCGCCGCCGGGAGGCTCGGCCCGGGTGCGCGTGGTCGACGCCGCGACGACCGCGCCGTCGGTCGACGTCACCACCGCCGACGGCACCGCGCTGGCCACCGGCCTGGCCTTCGCCACGGCCGGGACCGCGACCACCGTGCCCGGGGGCCCCACGACCCTGCAGGTGGCCGCCGGCGGTCCCCCGACCGGCGTCCCGGCCGACCTGGCCCCCGGCTCGGTCCACACCGTGCTCGTCCTGGACCGGCCGGAGGGCGGGCTGACGGTGCGGACGCTGCTCGACGCCGCCGGCGCCGCCGTGGTGCCCACCGGTGGCGTGGAGACCGGGGCGGGAGGGACGGCCGGCCCCTCGCCGGGGGCGGTCGTCCTCGCCACGGCCGCGGTCCTCGGCGCGGTCGCGCTCCTGTGGCCGCGGACGCGGCGCCGGTGAGCGGACGCCGCTGCGCGCTGCCCGCCCTCCGCCGGCTGCTGGCCGCCACGGCGCTGGTCGCCGGCGCGGTGGCGCTGCTCTCCCCGGCCCAGCCGCCTGCAGAGCCCTCGCCCACCCCCGTCGCCGCGGCGGCCGCCGACCGGGCGGCCGACCGGGCGGCCGACCCCGTCCGCCTGCGCATCCCGGCGATCGGCGTCGACACGCCGCTCGCGCGGCTCGGGGTCGACGCCACCGGGGCCCTGGTGCCACCGGCGGCGTTCGACGAGGCGGGCTGGTACACGGGCGCGGCGACCCCCGGGGACGTCGGCCCGGCGGTCCTGGCCGGGCACGTGGACTCGCGCAGCGGGCCGGCGGTCTTCTGGCGGCTGGGCGACCTGCGCCCCGGCGACGCGGTGCAGGTCGACCGCGCGGACGGGACGGCCGTGCACTTCACCGTCACCCGGACGGCCCGCTCCCCCAAGACCGGTTTCCCGACCGAGGCCGTCTACGCGCCCACGCCGCGGGCGGAGCTGCGCCTGGTCACCTGCGGTGGGGACTTCGACCGCTCGGCGCGCAGCTACACCGACAACGTGGTCGTCTTCGCCCAGGCGACGTGAGGCCCCGTCCAGCGCACCGCCCTGAGCGTGCGGAGGGCGGGGAGGACGGGGTCCTCCCCCGGTGGGGAGCGGGAGGTCCTCTCTAGCGCCGGCGGCCCCGCGCCCGCCAGCAGGCGGTGTGCCAGTGCCGCCGCCGGTCGGCCGCCGACTCGGTGTCCCAGGGGTCGAGGTCGGAGTCGCGGGCGTAGGCCGGCCAGGTGACGACGTGCGGCGTCCCGGGCCGGATCTCCTGGTCACAGCCGGGGCAGCGGTAGGTCTTGCCGGTGGCCGAGCCGGTCAGGGCGCGCACCACCCAGTCGCCGTCCGCGGCCTCCTCGACCGGGTCGGACCGGCGGAACGGGTCGCCGCCGCGCGGCCGCGACCCGTTCCGTCCGCTCCTCCGGGGCACCCGGGGCTCAGCGGGCGGCGTGGTCGCGGAAGCCGCGGCCGGCCTTGCGGCCCAGGTAGCCGGCGGTGACCAGGTGCTCGAGCAGCGGCGCCGGGGCGAACCCGGGCTCGCGGAACTCGGTGTAGAGCTCCCGCTCGATGGCCAGCGCGACGTCGAGGCCCACCACGTCGAGCAGCTCGAAGGGGCCCATCGGGTACCCGCAGCCGACCTTCATCGCCGCGTCGATGTCGTCGGCGGTCGCGTAGTGCGCCTCGAGCATCTTCACCGCGTCGTTGAGGTAGGGGAACAGCAGCGCGTTGACGATGAACCCGGCCCGGTCGGTGCAGGACACCGGGTGCTTGCCCAGCTGCAGGGCGACCGCGTGCGCGGTGGCCGCGACGTCGGGTGCGGTCGCGATCGTGGAGACGACCTCCACCAGCTTCATCACCGGGGCGGGGTTGAAGAAGTGCAGGCCCACGACGTCGGCCTGGCGGCCACTGGCGCGGGCGCACTCGATCACCGGCAGGCTCGAGGTGGTCGTGGCCAGGACCGCGCCGGGCTTGCAGATCTCGTCCAGGTTGGCGAACAGCGCCTGCTTGACGCCGAGGTGCTCGACGACCGCCTCGACGACCAGGTCGACGTCGGCGAGGTCGTCGAGGGAGGTGCTGGGCGTGACCCGGCGCAGCGCCGCGTCGCGGTCGGCCTCCTCGAGCCGGCCGCGGACCACCTGCTTGTCCAGCGACCTGCCCAGCGCGGCCTGCACCGCCTCGGCCTTGTCCAGGGTGCGGGCGACGAAGACGACCTCGTAGCCGGCCTTGGCGGCCACCTCGACGATCCCCGTCGCCATGGTGCCCGAGCCCACGACCCCGACGCGGCGCACCGGGCGGGCCCCTTCGACGGCGCTGTCCGGAGCCGGGGTGAGCGCGTCGGGCACGACCTCCGCGGAGTCCCGCTCGGCGTAGGTGTAGAAGCCGCGGCCGACCTTCCGGCCCAGCAGGCCCGCGGTCATCATCTGCTTGATGACCGGGGTGGGCGCGTGCAGCCGGTTGCGCGACTGCTTGTACATCGTGTCGAGGATCTCGTAGGCGGTGTCGATGCCGATGAGGTCCATCAGCGCCAGCGGGCCCATCGGCAGGCCGCAGCCCAGCCGCATGGCCGCGTCGATGTCCTCGCGGCTGGCGTAGTGGTTCTCGTACATCGAGACCGCGTGGTTGAGGTAGCCGAACAGCAGCGCGTTCGCGATGAACCCGGCCTTGTCGCCGATGGTCACGTCCACCTTGCCCAGCCGCTCGGCCAGCGCCTCGACGTCCTCGACCACCGACGGCTCGGTGACGACGGTGCGCACCACCTCCACCAGCTTCATGACCGGCGCCGGGTTGAAGAAGTGCATCCCGATGACCTTGCTCGGCCGGCCGGTGGCCACGGAGATCTCGGTGACCGACAGGCTGGAGGTGTTCGTGGCGAGGATGGTGTCCGGCGGGCAGATCTTGTCCAGCGCGGAGAAGATCTCGCGCTTGAGCTCCATCCGCTCGGGGACGGCCTCGATGACCAGTTCGGCCTGCGCGAGGTCCTCCAGCGACGTGCTGAAGCGGATCCGGCCGAGGATGGCGTCGCGGTCGGCGGCGTCGAGCTTGCCGCGGCGGACCGCCCGGTCGGTGGAGTGCTCGAGGTGCTGGCGCCCGCGGCCCACCGCTGCCTCGTCGACGTCGACGGCGGTCACCGCCAGGCCCGCCCGGGCGAGCACCTCGGCGATGCCGGCGCCCATGGTGCCCAGGCCCACGACGCCGACCTCGTTCAGTTCCCTGGCCACGCTGCCATCTCCCTCGAGCTGCGGTGCCCCCGGCACCGTCGTCCGGAGTCGGGGGCAGTCTCCCACCCGGGACCGGTCCCGGGGATGGCGGCCTACCAGCCGGTAACCGTCAGAACAGCCGCTGGGAGGGGTCGTCGGTGCCCTTGAGCACGGCGTAGTCGACGGTCAGGCACTCGATGCCCCGGTCACCGGCGAGCACCCGCGCCTGCGGCTTGATCTCCTGCGCGGCGAACACCCCGCGGACCGGCGCGAGCAGCGGGTCGCGGTTGAGCAGCTCCAGGTAGCGGGTCAGCTGCTCCACGCCGTCGATCTCCCCGCGGCGCTTGACCTCCACGGCCACGGTGGCACCCGAGGCGTCCCGGCAGAGCAGGTCCACCGGGCCGATGGCGGTCGGGTACTCGCGGCGCACCAGCGACCAGCCGGTCCCGAAGGTCTCGACGTGCAGGGCCAGCAGCCGCTGCAGCTCGGCCTCCACGCCGTCCTTCTGCAGGCCCGGGTCGACGCCGAGCTCGTGCGAGGAGTCGTGCTCGACCGACTCGATGGTGATGACCAGCTGCTCGCCGGCCTTGTTCGTCACCGTCCACGTGCCGCTGCCGTCGGCGAGCTGCTCCTTGAGCGCGCAGGGCGGGCTCATCCAGTTCAGCGGCTTGTAGGCCCGGTCGTCGGCGTGGACCGACACCGATCCGTCCGCCTTGACCAGGAGCAGGCGCGGGGCCATCGGCAGGTGGGCGGTGAGCCGCCCGATGTAGTCGACCGAGCAGCGGGCGATGACCAGGCGCACGGGGTCCGACGGTACCGAACCGCTAACGACCGGGCCGGGACGGCGGGACGGGGCGCGCGACGGGGGCATCCTGACGCCGTGACCAGAGCCCTGCGCCCCGCTGCCGCCCTGGTGCTGCTCCTGCTGCTGTCCGCCTGCGCCCAGCGGGGGGATGCCGGCACCCGGCCGACCCCGCCGGCCGAGGGCCCGGGCCGGCTGGTGCTGCAGGTCGAGCACGTCGGCGGGTTCGTGACCCCGGAGATGCTCGCCGGCCGCCTGCCGCTGGTCACCGTCTACTCCGACGGCCGGGTGATCGCCCAGGGTCCGCAGATCGCGATCTATCCCGCCCCCGCCCTGCCCAACCTGCTGGTGTGGCAGCTCGACGAGGCCGGCGTGCAGACCGTCGTCGACCGGGCCGTGGCCTCCGGCGTGACCGAGACCGGCGACCTCGGCAGCCCACCGGTCGCCGACGCCCCGGCGACCCGCTTCACCCTCGTCACCGAGGAGGGCACCTACGTGCGGGAGGTGCAGGCGCTCTTCGCGCTGCCCGACGACGGCGGCCTGACCCCCGAGCAGCAGACCACCCGCGGCGAGCTGATGGGCCTGGTCGACGTGCTCACCTCACCGGAGGGACCGTTCGGCGCCGCGGGGCCGGAGTCCTACCGGCCGGACGCGGTCGCCGCCGTGGTCACCGCGTGGGCGCCCGGCCCCGAGCCGGAGCTGGTGCAGCCGGAGGTGGCCTGGCCCGGCCCGGCGCTGCCCGGTGAGCCGCTGGAGGCGCGGCTGGGCCTGTCCTGCGTGGTCGCGCGCGGGGCCGAGGCCGCGGCCGTCCTCGACGCGGCGGCCGGCGCCAACGCCCTCACCCCCTGGACGGCGGAGGACGGCAGCCACTGGGCGCTCACCCTGCGGCCGCTGCTCCCGCACGAGACCGGCTGTGCGGACCTCCGGCAGCAGTAGGGACGACGCGGGCCCGGCCCTCCCGAGGGAGGACCGGGCCCGTGAGGTGTGCGGCCGCTAGACCGTGGCGGGCTCGCGCCGGTCGGCGTCGGTCCCGTCGACGTCGACGCGGGCCAGCGGGTCGACCGTCGACGTGGACCGGTACCGCTCCAGGTCGAGGATGCCCTCGCGCTTCGCGACGATCGTCGGGACCAGCGCCTGGCCGGCGACGTTCACCGCGGTGCGGCCCATGTCGAGGATCGGGTCGATCGCCAGGAGCAGGCCGACCCCGGCCAGCGGCAGGCCCAGCGTGGAGAGGGTCAGGGTCAGCATGACCACCGCGCCGGTGACCCCGGCGGTGGCGGCCGAGCCGACGACCGAGACCAGGGCGATGAGCAGGTAGTCGGTGATCGACAGGTCCACGCCGAAGAACTGCGCCACGAAGATGGCCGCCAGGGCCGGGTAGATCGCCGCGCAGCCGTCCATCTTCGTCGTCGCGCCCAGCGGGACGGCGAAGGAGGCGTAGGACCGCGGGACGCCGAGGTTCTGCTCGGTGACCCGCTCGGTCACCGGCAGGGTGCCGATCGACGAGCGCGACACGAAGGCCAGCTGGATCGCGGGCCAGGCGCCGGCGAACCAGCGCAGCGGCGAGAGGCCGTGCAGTCGCAGGAGCACCGGGTAGACGACGAACAGCACGAGCGCGAGCCCGGCGTAGACGGCGCCGGCGAAGACGCCGAGCGACCCCAGGGACTCCCAGCCGTAGCTGGCGACCGCGTTGCCGATCAGGCCGACGGTGCCCAGCGGGGCCAGCAGGATGACCCACCACAGCACCTTCTGGACGATCGCCAGGGCCGAGCGGGTCAGCGCGAGGAACGGCTCGGCGGGCTCACCGACCTTGAGCGCGGCGACGCCGATCGCCACGGCCAGCACGATCAGCTGGAGGACGTTGAACGACAGGTCGCCCTCGGGCGAGGACTGCAGGCCCAGGATGTTGTGCGGCACCAGGCCGGTGAGGAAGTCCCACCAGGAGCCGGTGGTCTCGGGCACCTCCTGGGCGGCGGCGTCGACCGAGCTGTTGCGGCCGGGCTCGGTGAGCAGCCCCAGGCCGATGCCGAGGGAGACCGCGATCAGCGCGGTGATGCCGAACCACAGCAGGGTCTGGCCGGCCAGCCGGGCGGCGTTGGAGACCTGCTTGAGGTTGGCGATGCTGACGATCACGGCGGTGACGATCAGAGGTGGGACGAGGACCTTGAGCAGCGTCACGAAGGTGCTGCCGACGGTCTGGAGGGTGCTGGTCAGCCAGTTCGGGGTGCCGTCACCGACGGGACCCATGTCCCGGGCGACGAGGCCGAGGGCGATGCCCAGGACGAGGCCGAGGAGGACCTGCGCCGCGAAGGGGACGCGGCGGAGACGAGCGAGCACGGGGAGGGTGCCTTCCGGGGAGTTCGGGGAGGGGACGACGAGGCGCGGCGCGCGCACTCAGCCGTCGGCCGTCATCCGTCCGAAGTCGAGCGCGCGCCGGCGGGTGAGCCCCCAGACGTTGCGCACGCAGGGGTCAAGGCGCCCCGCGGTCCCGACCATCCCCGGTGTGTCCGGATTCACCGCGCGCGGCGCCGCCTCCGGAGCCCTCCCCGGAGGCGGCGCCGACCGGCTCGTCAGACGTCGCTGTCCCGGTCCTCGGGCTTCTTGGACGTCTCGATCTCGGTCTCGGTGAGCGGGGCGTCGCTCGCCTCGTCCATCCCGCCCCGCTCGACCTCGTCCTCCGGAGCCTGCTCGCTCATGCGCTGGACCTGCCCTTCCCCGCTCGACGTGGTCGCCGCAGCCCTACCCCGAACCGCACGGCGCGCACACCTGAGGGCCTAGTCCGGCCAGACCGGCCGGCGCTTCTCCAGGAAGGAGGTCATCCCCTCGACGGCGCCGGGGAGCTGGCTGGCCGAGGCCATGACCTCGACGGCGGTCGCGTAGGCGTCCCGTTCCGGGCGGTCGAGCTGGGCGTACATCGTCTGCTTGCCCCAGGCCTTGCTCGCCCGCGAACCCCGGGTGGCGCGGGCCATGAGGTCGGCGACGGCCGCGTCGAGCTCGGCGTCGGGGACGACCCGGTTGACCAGGCCCCAGTCCAGCGCGGTGGCGGCGTCGATGACGTCGCCGGTGAGGGCCAGCTCCATGGCCCGTTTGCGGCCCACGTTGCGGGCGATCGCGACCATCGGCGTGTGGCAGAACCAGCCGCCCTTGCCGCCCGGAGCGGCGAAGCCGGCCGACTCCGCGGCGACGGCGAGGTCGCAGGAGGCGACCAGCTGGCAGCCGGCGGCGGTGGCCAGGGCGTGCACCCGGGCCAGCACCACCTGCGGCACGCCCTGGAGGGTCTGCATCAGCTCGGTGCACAGCTGCAGCAGGCTGCGCACCTCGGTCACCGGACGGCCCGCGACGTCGGCGAAGTCGTGGCCGGCGCTGAACACCGGCCCCTCGGCCGCCAGCACGATCCCGGCCGCGTCGCTCTCCCCCACCTCGGTGACCGCGGCGAGCAGCTGGCCGAGGTGCTCCCGCGAGAGGGCGTTGCGCTTGGCGGGTCGGCACATCGTGATGGTGACGACGTCGCCGTCGCGGGCGACCCGGGGTGCACCGTCTCCACTCATGGCCCGACGCTAGCGGACCTCGACGGGGCGGTGACCGCTGTCCAGACGTCCCCGGCCGCTCGCCTTGGCGCCGTACATGGCCAGGTCGGCCTCCTGCAGCACCTCCTCGAAGGACACCCCCGGCGCGGCCATGGCCAGCCCGATGCTCGCCGACACCCGCACGCTGCGCCGTCCCACCACGACCTCGTCCACCAGCGCGGCGACGAGACGCTCCCCGACCGTCTCGGCCGCCGCCCGGTCCACCCCGGGCAGGACGGCGGCGAACTCGTCGCCGCCGAGCCGTCCCACCACCGCGTCCGGGACGTCCACCAGCTGGGCGCGCAGGCGGTCGGCGAGCCGGACGAGCAGCTGGTCGCCGACCGCGTGTCCCCCGCGGTCGTTGACCTCCTTGAACCGATCGACGTCGATGAACAGGACGGCGCCGCCACCGGTGAGCGCCGCCCGGCCGGCGTCGAGGAGGTGGGCGCGGTTGGCCAGCCCGGTCAGGGAGTCCTGCCGCGCCACCCGGGTCATCGCCCGGCGCCACCCGTCGGCGTCGGCGGCCACGGCGGTCAGCCGGTCGACGGTCTCGGTCAGGGCCCGCTGCTGCTCGACGTCGGCGTCCGGCGCCAGGTCGCGGACCGCGGCGGAGAGCAGGTCGAGGACCGCCTCCAGCGGAGCGCCGGTGGCCACGGCCTCGAGCGCCCGGCCCTGCGCCGCCAGCAGGCGGGCGTCCCACCGGTGCGCCGCGACCTGGCGCCGCAGCGAGAGCACGCTGCGCACGAGGCGGACCTGGATCTCCAGCGTGTCGAGGTCCTCCCCCGAGAAGCAGCGGACGTCGTCGTCGAAGACGCCCAGGGACCCGAGGACGAAGCCGTCCTCGTCGATCAGGGGCACCCCGAGGTAGGAGCGGATCGCGCCGGCCGCCACCGCCGGGTTCTCCGCGAACACCGGGTGCGCCAGCGCGTCGGACACCTCCAGCGGCTCCCGCATCGCCACCACGTAGGCGCAGAAGGACAGCTCGTCGGGGACGTCGGAGAACGGCACGCCGACGCCGATCTCTGCGGGGAAGCACTGCAGGTCCGGGCCGACGAGGTTGATCACCGCGATGGGTGCGTCCAGCGCACGGGCCATGTAGGCGACCACGGCGTCGAGGTCGGCGTCGCCGGCGTGCCCGCCGAGCCGGTAGCTGGCGATCGCGGCGAGCCGGTCGGGGTCGGCCACGGCGAGGCGGGGGCTCTCCACGCGCGGCACCGTAGCGGGTGTCGGTGACGATGTGTGTGCACAGCGGTACGGCTGGTCTCGGAGGTCCGGCAGGCGCGGGCTCGGGCATGATCGCCGCATGGATCCCGTCCGGTTCGGCCTGGTGGGGTACGGCTTCGGCGGCCGGTACTTCCACGCACCCCTGCTGGCCGCCGCCCCGGAGTGCGAGCTGCTCGGGGTCGTGACCACCTCGCCCGAGCGGCGCGCGCAGGTGGCCGCTGACCACCCCGGGCTGGCGACGTTCGCCTCGCTGGAGGAGCTGGCCGCCGCCGGCGCCGAGGCGGTCGCGATCTCGACGCCGGCCGACACCCACACCGCGCTGACCGAGCAGGCGCTGCAACTGGGCCTGGCCGTGCTCTGCGACAAGCCGTTCGCGCTGGACGCCGCGGCCGCCCGCGGGACGGTGCAGCTGGCCGCCGCGCGGCGCCTGCCCCTGACGCCGTACCAGAACCGTCGCTGGGACTCCGACTTCCGCACCGTCCGCGCGCTGGTCGCCGACGGACGGCTGGGCACGGTCACCCGGTTCGAGTCGCGCTTCGAGCGCTTCGCCCCCGAGCCCGGCCCGCCGGCCTCCGGGGGCGGCACGCTGCTGGACTTCGGCAGCCACCTGGTCGACCAGGCCCTCGTCCTGCTGGGCCCGGTCACCGCGGTCTACGCCGAGTGGCGACTGCGCGACGACGGCCTCGACGACGACGTCTTCGTGGCCCTGACCCACGCCGACGGCGCCCGCTCGCACCTGGAGGGCAGCTGGAGCCAGGGCGCGCCCGGCGACCGGTTCCGGGTCGCCGGCACCGAGGGCGCCTACGTCGTCGGCGGTCCGATGGACGGGCAGGAGGCGCTGCTGCTGACCGGGGAGACGCCGGCGACCCTCGGCGAGCGGTGGGGCACCGAGCCGGAGGAGCGGTGGGGCCGGCTGCGCCGTGGGGACGACGGCGAGACGGTGCCGACCCACCGCGGGCGCTGGGACACCGTCCACCCGGCCTTCGCCGCCGCCGTGCGCGGGCAGGGGCCGGTGCCGGTCGACCCGTGGGACGCCGTCGCCACCGCCACCGTCCTCGACGCCGCGCGGCGCAGCGCGACCGAGGGCGTCGTCGTCCCGCTGTAGCGGAGTGGGAGGGGCGCGCCTCCCGCGCACTCCCACCCCGCTCAGGCGTTCGCGGGGGTCCTCGCGTCGAGGCCGCGGGCCTCGCGGACGACGTCGACGACCTGGCCCATGATGTCGGTGAGGCCGACGTCCTTGGGCGTGAAGACGCGGGCGACCCCCTGCTCGCGCAGCCGGCGCGCGTCGCTGTCCGGGATGATCCCGCCGACCACCACGGGGACGTCGTCGAGCCCGGCCTCGCGCAGGCCGCGCAGCACCGCCGGGACCACCTGCAGGTGGGAGCCCGAGAGCACCGACAGCCCGACGACGTCGACGTCCTCCTCCACCGCCGCGGACACGATCTGCGCCGGGGTCAGCCGGATGCCCTGGTAGACCACCTCGAAGCCGGCGTCCCGGGCGCGGACGGCGATCTGCTCGGCGCCGTTGGAGTGCCCGTCCAGGCCCGGCTTGCCGACGAGGAACCGCAGCCGGCCGCCCAGCTCCTCCCCCGTGGCCCGGACCCGCTCCCGGACGCCGGCCAGCGTCGCGTCGGCCGGCCCACCCCCGCCGGCCGCGGCGACGCCGGTGGGCGCCCGGTACTCGCCGAACACCTCGCGCAGCACCCCGGCCCACTCCCCCGTGGTCACGCCCGCGCTGGCGCAGTCGAGGGTGGCGGCCATGAGGTTCTCGTCCGTGCCGGCCGCCGCCCGGAGGCGCTCGAGGGCCCGCCGCACCGGCTCCGGGTCACGCTGGGCGCGCCACGACCGCACCGCCGCGCAGGCCGCGGCCTCGACCGCCGGGTCGACCACCTGGATGGCGGCGTCGAGGTCGGCCAGCAGCGGGTTGGGCTCGGTCGTCTCGAAGCGGTTGACGCCGACGACGACGTCCTCCCCGCTCTCGAGCCGCCGCCGCCGCTCGGCGAGCGAGGCGACCAGCCGGCCCTTCATGTACCCGGACTCGACCGCGGCGACCGCGCCGCCCAGCTCGGCGACCCGGGCCATCTCCTCCCGGGCCCCCTCCACCAGCTCGCCGACCTTCGCCTCGACGACGACCGACCCGGTGAACAGGTCCTCGTACTCCAGCAGGTCCGTCTCGTGGGCGAGCACCTGCTGCAGCCGCAGCGACCACTGCTGGTCCCACGGACGGGGCAGGCCGAGGGCCTCGTTCCAGGCCGGCAACTGGACCGCGCGGGCCCGCGCGTCCCGCGAGAGGGTGACCGCCAGCATCTCCAGCACGATCCGCTGGACGTTGTTCTCCGGCTGCGCCTCGGTCAGGCCCAGCGAGTTGACCTGGACGCCGTAGCGGAACCGCCGCTGCCGGGGGTCCTGCACGCCGTAGCGCTGCTCGGTCAGCTCGTCCCAGAGACGGGCGAAGGCGCGCATCTTGCACATCTCCTCGACGAACCGGACACCCGCGTTCACGAAGAAGGAGATGCGCGCGACCACCTCGCCGAAGCGCTCGGGCGGCACCTGCCCGGAGTCGCGCACCGAGTCCAGGACGGCGATCGCGGTCGAGAGCGCGTAGGCGATCTCCTGCACCGGCGTCGCCCCGGCCTCCTGCAGGTGGTAGCTGCAGATGTTGATCGGGTTCCACCTCGGCATCGCCGTCACGGTGTAGGCGACCATGTCGGTGGCCAGCCGCATCGAGGGCCCGGGTGGGAAGACGTAGGTCCCCCGCGACAGGTACTCCTTGATGATGTCGTTCTGCGTCGTCCCGGCGAGCTCCGCCAGGACTGCGTCCGGATCGGAGCCCCTGCGCTCCGCCTGCTCCTGGGCCACCGTCTGGTAGAGGGCGAGCAGCCACATCGCCGTGGCGTTGATCGTCATCGACGTGTTCATCTCGCCGAGCGGGATGCCGTCGAAGAGCGCCCGCATGTCGCCGAGGTGCGCGACCGGGACGCCGACCTTGCCGACCTCCCCCACCGCCAGCTCGTCGTCGGGGTCGTAACCGGTCTGCGTCGGCAGGTCGAAGGCCACCGAGAGGCCGGTCTGGCCCTTCGCCAGGTTCCGCCGGTACAGCGCGTTGGACTCCGCCGGCGAGGAGTGTCCGGCGTAGGTCCGCATGACCCAGGGTCGGTCGCGGTCCTCCGGCGTCGAGGGGAACGGCATGCCCGCGGAGTGTAGGGCTCGTTACCCGTCAGTAGCACCGTCGCGGCCGGAGGTGGCGGTGGCACACTCACGGGGGCACGCGCGAGGAGGTCGCCCATGCCGAACGGGGCGGGCAGCACCCTGCACCCCCTGGTGGGGCCGGTGATCGCCTTCGCGGTCCTGGCGCTCCTCGCGCTGTTCCTGCGCTGGGCCTTCGGCTCTGATGAACGCCGCCGCCCGCCGTCCGACGACGGGCTCCTGACCCGCGTCGCCACGCTCTCCCGCCGCGAGTCCGCCCTGGCCCTGCGGGCGGTCCTCTCCGACGCCGGCATCCGCTCCACGGTCCGCTGCCCCGGGCCGCACCGCGCTGACGTGCTCGTCTTCCCCGAGGACGCCGACCGGGCCCGCCGGCTGGCGTCGTCCTTCCCCGGCACGTGAGCTCGAGCCCCGACCGGGTGCTCAGGACGGCCCGCGTGCAGGGGCCCGCGCCGAGCGGAGCGAGGTCCGGGGGGCATGAGGGCCCTTCGTCAGTCCGGGCGCTGGATCCGCTCGATCTGCACCCCGAGGCCGCGCAGGTGCTCGACGAAGTCCGGGTATCCGCGGTCGACGTGGTGGACGTCCTGCACCTCGGTGACGCCGTCGGAGACCAGCCCGGCCAGCACCAGCCCGGCTCCGGCGCGGATGTCGGTGGCCAGCACCGGCGCGCTGGAGAGCCGCTCGCGCCCGCGGACGACGGCGTGGTGCCCGTCGATGCGCACCGAGGCACCCAGC
The DNA here is from genome assembly GCF_054050175.1 of Geodermatophilus sp. SYSU D00697. Lineage (NCBI taxonomy): Bacteria > Bacillati > Actinomycetota > Actinomycetes > Geodermatophilales > Geodermatophilaceae > Geodermatophilus > Geodermatophilus sp. SYSU D00697. The sequence goes on along the minus strand of NZ_JBJGYV010000010.1, from coordinate 45,807 downwards.
CGCACCAGCTCGTTGACGAACATGAACCGGCCCTCGAACACGTTCTCGGTGATCAGCGCCGTGCCGGTGGAGACCGCCGCGAGCGCGACCGCCATCGGCTGCAGGTCGGTCGGGAAGCCCGGGTAGGGCAGCGTGACGACGTCCACCCCGCGCGGCCGCTCGGTCATGGCGACGCGCACCCCGTCGGGCAGCGGATCGACGTGCGCGCCGGCGTCGACGAGCTTGTCCAGGGCGACGGTGAGGTGGTCGGCGACCGCCCGCTCGATGACGACGTCCCCGCGGGTCATCACCGCGCCGATGGCCCACGTGCCGGCGACGATCCGGTCGGGCACGGTCGTGTAGGTGACCGGCTTGAGCTCGGTCACGCCCTCCACGGTGATGGTCGAGGTGCCCGCCCCGTCGATGGTGGCCCCCATCGCGGTGAGCATGGCGCAGAGGTCGACGATCTCGGGCTCGCGGGCCGCGTTGTCGATGACCGTGGTGCCCTCGGCGAGGACCGCGGCCATGACCAGGTTCTCCGTCGCCCCCACGGAGGGGAAGTCCAGCCAGATCGACGTGCCGGTCAGCCGCGGTGCGGTGGCGACGAGGAAGCCGTGCTCGCTCTCGATCCGTGCGCCCAGCCGCTCCAGGCCGGAGATGTGCATGTCCAGGCCGCGCGAGCCGATCGCGTCCCCGCCGGGCAGCGCCACCCGGGCCGAGCCGCACCGCGCCACGAGGGGGCCCAGCACGCTGATCGAGGCGCGCATCTTGCGCACCAGGTCGTAGTCGGTCTCGGTGCCCGGCGCGTCCGGGACGTCGACCACCACCCGGCCGCCACCGCCGACCGGATGGCGCTCGTAGGTGACGTCGCAGCCGAGGCGGCGCAGCACCTCGCTCATGATCGCGACGTCGAGGATGTCCGGGACCTCCTCGATGGCGCTGCGGCCCGACGCCAGCAGCGCGGCGGCCATGAGCTTGAGGGCGCTGTTCTTGGCGCCGGTGACGCGCACCCGCCCGCTCAGGGCCGTGCCGCCGGTGACCACGAAGCACTCCACCGCACCACCCTACGGTGGCCCCGCTGCGGGGTCCCGCCGCGAGGGGGAGGACCCCGTCCTCATCCCTCGCACGCTCGGGACGGACCTCGGGACGGGGCCAGGGGGCGAGGGCTCCCTTCTCCTAGGCTGCGGGCATGACCGTCCGGCTGACCCGCATCTACACGAAGACCGGTGACGCCGGGCAGACCCACCTCGGCGACATGAGCCGGGTGGCCAAGACCGATCCGCGGCTTGCCGCCTACGCCGACGTCGACGAAGCCAACAGCGTGCTCGGCGTCGCGCTGGCGCTCGGTTCGCCGGAACCCGAGCTCGCCGCGCTGCTGCGCACCGTGCAGAACGACCTGTTCGACGTCGGCGCGGACCTCAGCACGCCGATCGCCCCGGACCCGGAGTTCCCGCCGCTGCGGGTGACGGCCGCCTACACCGAGCGGCTCGAGGCGGCCTGCGACGCGCACAACGCGGCGCTACCACGGCTCACCAGCTTCATCCTCCCCGGCGGCACCCCGCTGGCCGCGCTGCTGCACCAGGCTCGGGTCGTCGTCCGCCGGGCCGAGCGCAGCGTCTGGGCCCTGCTGGCCGTCGACGCCGACCGCACCAACGCCGAGACCGCCCGCTACCTGAACCGGCTGTCGGACCTGCTGTTCATCCTCGCCCGTGTGGCCAACCCCGGCGGTGACGTGTTGTGGGAGCCCGGCGCGCACAGCGGTGCACACGCGCAACGGGCCGCGGCCCCGCACGGCGAGGCCGACTGACCCGGCTCACCGGACCGGCGGCGCGGACTCCACCCAGGAGAGGAACCCGGTCACGGTCGCCGGGTCCATGGCCAGCTCGCGAGGCCCGGCGGCGGTGGCACAGGACAGGACGACGACGTCCGGGGGCAGCGCCACGTCCTCGGGGGTGACCGCGCGCCGGCTCTCGACCTGGAACTCCGCGCGGCACAGCCGCTGCTGGGGGCGCGGCGACAGGGACAGCGCCCGGTACCAGAGCAACGCGTCGCCGCCGTACCAGGCCACCCCGACCGACCAGCGGGCCGAGCCGGCCGGCCGCAGCCACATGGTGACCGCGCCCAGACCGGAGAGCAGGAATCGCCGGCGCAGCAGGAAGGCGACGACGAGCCCGACCACGAGCGCGACGGCCAGGACGATCAGTGCGGTCGTCATCCTGGGCGCCGGCGCATCGAGGAGGAGTCCCGCCGGGGCTCAGGCGTCCTGTCCGGCCGCCCGCAGGCGCGACTGCGCACGGCGCGCGGCGGCCAGGGCCTCCGGGTCGTCCCCGGCGTCCCCAGCGCGGCGCAGGGCCTCGCGGGCCCGCTCGACGTCGATCTCGGAGGAGATCTCCGCGGTCTCGGCCAGGATCGAGACGCCCCGGTCGGTGACCGACAGGAAGCCGCCGTGCGCGGCCACGACGAGGTCCTCGCCCTCGGCGGTGCGGATGGTCACGACACCGCCCTCGGCGAGCTGGCCGAGCAGCGGCGCGTGCCCGGGCAGGACGCCGAGCTCGCCCTCGGTGGTGCGGGCGATGACCATGTTGGCCTCGCCTGACCAGATCAGCCGCTCGACGGCCACCAACTCGACCTGCAGGGTCGCCACGACACTCCTCGGGGTCCACCGACGGGCGGTGCGGGGTCACCGGTCCGGGGAGGACGCGGCGACGGGTCACCGTCACTGTATCGGCCGCACCGTGCTCCCCGATCGGGCGATCCCCGCGCCCGGCGCACCGGGCCCGGAGAGGACGGGTCCTCCCTCAGGCGGCCCGGCGGTAGAGCAGCGTCCACCGGCCGACCCGGACCCACGGGTGACGCACGGTCGAGGCCGGGGCCCAGCGCTCGGTGACGTACTGCTGCTGGCCGGCGTACGGGCCTGCGGACGGCGGCCAGCTCCAGTCGGCGCCGTCCCACCTGGTCCCCGTCGTCGCGTCCACGGCCTTCTCCCGTACGTCACCCGGGCCCTCCGGGCTCTCCGTCCTGGTTGATCGGCACGCAGCATCCCGCGCTTGAGCCGGTCGGCACCAGGGCTTTCGTCCGTGTGTGCGCAGAAGGCCGGGAGCTCAAACCCCGGAACGCCGGACGGCCGGGCCCCCGAGGGGACCCGGCCGTCCGGGACATCGCTGAGGCCCCGCTGCAGGGACCCTCGCTGAGCCTGGGAAGCGGGGGGGCAGCGGGGTCCTTCGTCAGCCCCGCTTGAGCTTGTCGGCGTTGCGCTCGAGGTCCTCGAGGCCACCGCACATGAAGAACGCCTGCTCGGGGACGTGGTCGTACTCGCCGTCGGTGATCGCCTTGAAGGCCTGCAGCGTCTCCGCCAGCGGCACGAAGGACCCGGGCTGCCCGGTGAACGCCTCGGCCACGAACATGTTCTGCGAGAGGAAGCGCTCGACGCGCCGCGCCCGCTGGACGGTGACCTTGTCCTCCTCGGAGAGCTCGTCGATGCCGAGGATGGCGATGATGTCCTGCAGCTCCTGGTAGCGCTGCAGCACCTGCTTCACCGTCTGCGCGACCGCGTAGTGCTCCTGCCCGACGTACTGCGGGTCGAGGATCCGGCTGGTCGAGTCCAGCGGGTCCACGGCCGGGTAGATGCCCTTCTCCGAGATGGGCCGGGAGAGCACCGTCGTCGCGTCGAGGTGGGCGAAGGTGGTGTGCGGCGCCGGGTCGGTGATGTCGTCTGCGGGCACGTAGATCGCCTGCATCGAGGTGATCGAGTGGCCGCGGGTCGAGGTGATCCGCTCCTGCAGCTCGCCCATCTCGTCGGCCAGCGTCGGCTGGTACCCCACGGCCGAGGGCATGCGGCCCAGGAGCGTGGAGACCTCGGAGCCGGCCTGGGTGAACCGGAAGATGTTGTCGATGAAAAGCAGCACGTCCTGGCCCTGCTCGTCGCGGAAGTACTCCGCCATCGTCAACGCCGAGAGCGCCACCCGCAGCCGGGTGCCCGGCGGCTCGTCCATCTGGCCGAACACCAGCGCCGTGGAGTCGATGACCCCGGACTCGGTCATCTCCGTGATCAGGTCGTTGCCCTCACGGGTGCGCTCGCCGACGCCGGCGAACACCGACACACCGCCGAACTCCTGGGCGACGCGGCGGATCATCTCCTGGATGAGCACCGTCTTGCCCACGCCGGCGCCGCCGAACAGGCCGATCTTCCCACCCGCCACGTAGGGGGTGAGCAGGTCGATCACCTTGATGCCGGTCTCCAGCATCTCGGTGCGGCCCTCGAGCTGGTCGAACCGCGGCGCGTGGCGGTGGATCTCCCAGCGCGGCGCGTTCGCGCCGTAGCCCGGGGTGTCCAGGCACTCGCCGAGGGCGTTCCACACGTGACCGGTCGTCACGTCGCCGACCGGCACGGAGATGGCCGAGCCGGTGTCGGCGACCTCGGCACCGCGGATGAGGCCGTCGGTCGGCTGCATCGAGATGGTGCGGACCACGTTGTCGCCCAGGTGCTGGGCGACCTCGAGGGTCAGCGTCTTGCCCAGGTCGGCGAGGGTGACCTCCACCTTCAGGGCGTTGAACAGGTCGGGCATCGCGTCGCGCGGGAACTCGACGTCGACGACCGGCCCGGTGACCCGGACGACGCGGCCGGTCGTCTGGGTGGTCGGACGGTCCTCGGTGACGGTCATCTCTACTGCTCTCCTGCCCTCGGGCTCGGTGTTCTTCGCGTCTTCGGTGTCCCCGCCGCGCGGGGAGGTGGTCAGTCGTCGGCGCCGGCCGACACGAGCGCGTCGGCACCGCCGACGATCTCGCTGATCTCCTGGGTGATCTCCGCCTGGCGGGCCTGGTTGGCCTGCCGGGACAGGTTCTTCGCCAGCTCCTCGGCGTTGTCCGACGCCGACTTCATCGCCCGTCGCCGGGAGGCCGACTCCGAGGCCGCCGCCTCCAGCATCGAGGCGTAGATGCGCGCGTTGACGTACTTGGGCAGGAGCGCGTCGAGCAGCGCGTCGGCCGAGGGCTCGAACTCGTAGGACGTCGGCACCCCGCTCTCGCCGGTGACGCCGCGCTCCCTGTCCTCCCGCTCGTAGTCGAACTCCTCGACCTCCTCGACCTCCAGCGGGGCCATCCGCTTGGCGACCGGGACCTGCGAGAGCAGCGACCGGAACTCGGTGTAGACGATGTGCAACTCGTCCACGCCCAGGACCCCGTCGGCCCCGGCACCCCCCGACTCGTCGTCGTCCGCGCCGGCGGTGAAGGCGTCGATGAGCGCCTCACCGACCCGCTGGGCGTCGACGAAGTTCGGCTGCTCCGAGAAACCGGTGAAGGTCTCGGCCATCTCGCGGTCGCGGAAGGAGTAGTAGGTCTCCCCCTTCCGGCCCACCACGTAGAGGACCGGCTGCTTGCCCTCCTGACGCAGCAGCGAGAGCAGCTCCTCGGTGCGGCGGAGCACGTTGACGTTGTACGAGCCGGCGAACCCGCGGTCGGAGGTGATCACGAGGACCGCCGCACGGCGCGGGTTCTGCCGCTCGGTGAGCAGCGGGTGGTCCAGCGACGCCGAGGACGCCAGCGCCGACAGCACCCGGGTGATCTCCCGGGCGTAGGGCTTGGAGGCCTCCACCCGGGCCTGGGCGCGGACGATGCGGGCACCGGCGATCAGCTCCTGCGCCGAGAAGATCTTCTTCGTCGACTGGGTGGAGCGGATGCGGCGCCGCAGGGCGCGCAGGTTGCCGGCCACGGTCAGGCGCTCCGCTTGACCTGGACGCGCTCCTGGCCGCGCTCGGACGCGTCCATCGCCTCGGCGTCGGGCTCGTTGAGGTGCAGGTTCTCGCCCTCGGAGGTCTGGAACTGGCGGTAGAACTCCTCGACCGCGGACTCGAGGCTGCGGACGGCGTCGTCCCCGAGCGCCTTGCTCTGCCGGATCTCGTCGTAGATGCCGTTGCTGCCCCGGCCGACGTAGTCGAGGAACTCGGCCTCGAAGCGGCGGACCTCCGACACCGGCACCCGGTCGAGCTTGCCGGTGGTGCCCAGCCAGATGGAGACGACCTCGCGCTCCACCGGGTAGGGCTGGTACTGGCCCTGCTTGAGCAGCTCCACCAGGCGCTGCCCGCGCTCGAGGGTCGCCCGGCTGGAGGCGTCCAGGTCCGAGGAGAACGAGGCGAACGCCTCGAGCTCGCGGTACTGGGCCAGGTCGAGCCGCAGCCGGCCGGCGACGGACTTCATCGCCTTGATCTGCGCCGACCCACCGACGCGGGACACCGAGATGCCGACGTTGATGGCCGGCCGGACACCGGAGTTGAACAGACCCGTCTCGAGGAAGATCTGCCCGTCGGTGATCGAGATGACGTTGGTCGGGATGTACGCCGACACGTCGTTGCCCTTGGTCTCGATCAGCGGCAGGCCGGTCATCGAGCCGGCACCGAGCTCGTCGGAGAGCTTGGCGCAGCGCTCCAGCAGCCGGGAGTGGAGGTAGAAGACGTCGCCCGGGTAGGCCTCACGGCCCGGCGGACGACGCAGCAGCAGGGAGACCGCGCGGTAGGCCTCGGCTTGCTTGGACAGGTCGTCGAAGACGATCAGGACGTGCTTGCCCTCGTACATCCAGTGCTGGCCGATGGCCGAGCCGGTGTAGGGGGCGATGTACTTGAAGCCCGCGGCCTCCGACGCCGGGGCGGCGACGATCGTCGTGTACTCCATGGCGCCGGCGTCCTCGAGGGCGGCGCGGATGGCGGCGATCGTCGAGCCCTTCTGACCGACGGCGACGTAGATGCAGCGGACCTGCTGCTTCGGGTCGCCGGTGGCCCAGGCTTCCTTCTGGTTGATGATCGTGTCGGTGACGATCGCGGTCTTGCCGGTCTGCCGGTCGCCGATGACCAGCTGGCGCTGCCCGCGGCCGATCGGCGTCATGGCGTCGATGGCCTTGATGCCGGTCTGCATCGGCTCGTGCACCGACTGCCGCTGGACCACGGTCGGGGCCTGCAGCTCCAGGGCCCGGCGGCCGGTCGTGGCGATCGGGCCGGCACCGTCGATCGGGTTGCCCAGCGGGTCGACGACGCGGCCGAGGTAGCCGTCGCCGACCGGGACCGAGAGGACCTCGCCGGTGCGGCGGACCTGCTGGCCCTCCTCGATGCCGGCGTAGTCGCCGAGGATGACGACACCGACCTCGCGCACGTCCAGGTTCAGGGCGAGGCCGCGGACGCCGCTCTCGAACTCGAGCAGCTCGTTCGTCATGACCGAGGGCAGCCCCTCGACGCGCGCGATGCCGTCGCCGGCCTCGGTGACGATGCCGACCTCTTCCCGGGAGACGTCCGGGGCGAAGTCGGTGACGTAGTTCTGGATGGCACTGCGGATCTCGTCTGCGGAGATCGTCAGCTCGGCCATGGCTCTGAGTCCTCTTCCCTGCGGGGTGGTGTCTGTCTGGGGGCTCGGGTGCGGGTCAGCCGACGAAGCGCCGTCCGGCGGCCTCGAGACGGTGGGCGATGCTGCCGTCGATGACCTCGTCACCGACGCGGATGACCAGGCCGCCGAGGACGTCGGGGTCGACGGTCACCTGGAGCCCGATCGGCCTCCCGTAGAGACGGCTGAGCACGTCTCCCAGTCTGCGCTCCTGCGCATCGGTGAGCGCCACGGCGCTGGTGACGTGGGCCACCGACCGGCCACGGCGGGCCGAGGTCACCTCGGAGAGCCGCTCGATGGCGTTCTCGGCGTTGCCGACGTGCCGGCTGGTCAGGTGGCTGCGCAGCAGGAGCGCGGAGATCGGGCTGACCCGACCGCCGAGCAGCCGCTCCAGCAGCGCGGACTTGCCGGCGGCGGGTGCGGTGCGGTCGGTGAGGATCCGCGACAGCTCGGGGTTCGCCGCGACGATCCGGCCGAACCGGAACAGCTCGTCCTCCACCCCGTCCAGCTCGCCGCGGGCGTCCGCGGCGTCGAGGGCGGCGTCGGTCGCGAGGGTCTCGGTGGCCTCGACCAGGTCCAGCGGCCGCGACCAGCGCTGCCGGGCCACCGTCTCCACGAGGTCGAGGGTGGCCCCGGACACCTTGCCGCCGAGCAGCCGGCGGGCCAGGCCGGCCCGGTCGGCCGGCTTGCCGGACGGGTCCGACAGCGCCCGGCGCAGGGACACCTGGTCGTCGAGCAGGCGGGCGACGGCGAACAGCTCCTCGGACAGGCCGAGGAGCTCGTCGCCGGACGCGGCGCGGGACTGCCCGGTCAGGCGGTCCCGCGCCCTCTCGACCAGGCCCGAGGCGGGTTGGGAGATCTCGGTCAGGCGCTCACGCGCCTGCGCGAGCGCCGCCCGGCTGGAGGCGTCCATCAGCGGTTGCCCTCCGGGGCGTACACCGAGCTGCCGCTGCGGCCGTCCGGGGACCCGGCTGCCATCCCGTCGAGCTGGTCGAGGAACCGGTCGACGGTGCCGCTGCGGCGGGCCTGGTCCTCGAGGGACTCCCCGACGACACGGCCGGCGAGGTCGACGGCGAGCGCGCCGATGTGGCCGCGCAGCTCGTTGACGACCTGCTGCCGGGAGGCGGCCAGCTGCTCCTCGCCGCGGGCGAGGATCCGCGCGGACTCCTGCTGGGCCTGGGCGCGCAGCTCCTCGAGGATCTGCTGCCCCTCCGCACGGGCCTGGTCGCGGATCTGCGCCGCCTCGGTACGGGCCTCGGCCAGCTGGGCGCGGTACTGGTCCAGCGCCGCCTTGGCCTCCGCCTGCATCGCCTCGGCCCGCTCGATGCCGCCCTCGATCGCCTCGCGGCGGGCCCGGAAGACCTGCTCGAAGCGCGGGGCGACGAACTTGGCGAACACGAAGAAGACGATCGCGAACGCGATCAGCCCGATGATGATCTCGCCGACGGGCGGCAGCAGCGGGTTGTGTGCCTCCGCAGCCTGGATGCTCATGTCTGTGTCCCTATGTCAGATGGGTCCGACCTGGAGGGAACGGGTCAGCCGGCGTTGCCGGGCCCGAAGATGAAGGGGACGACCAGGCCGATCAGCGCGAGCGCCTCGGAGAGGGCCGCACCGAGGAAGGCGTAGGTGCGGGTGAGGCCGGCGGACTCGGGCTGGCGGGCCGTGGCCTGGATGTAGGCGGCCCAGACGATGCCGACGCCGATACCCGGGCCGATCGCGGCGAGGCCGTAGCCGACCGAACCGATGCTGCCGACGAGCTCTGCCATGACGTCCATGCGGGGTGGTTCCTCCTGTGTCGGTCGCCCGGGCTTCCCGGGCGGCTGGCTTGGGGGGTGGTGCGGTCAGTGAGCGGGCTCGACGGCGCCGTTGAGGTAGGTCGCCGTGAGCACGGTGAAGACGTAGGCCTGGAGCACGATCACCAGGAGCTCGAAGAACGTCATGACCACGGCCATGACGAACGAGGCGGCCCCGAAGAGGGGGAAGATGCCGCCCGCGGTGAACAGGTAGACCGCGCCCAGGGAGAAGACGACCAGCAGCATGTGGCCGGCGAACATGTTCGCGAAGAGCCGCACGGCCAGGGTGAAGGGCCGGATCACGAACACCTGGAGCAGCTCGATGGGCGTGACCAGGATCAGCGCGCCGACCGGCACGCCGGGCGGGATCGCGGCGTCCTTGAAGTACCGGCCCGCCCCCTGCTCGCGGATGCCGACCCAGTTGTAGAGCACCCACACGATGACCGCGAGGACCAGCGGGAACCCGAACTTCGACATCGGCGAGATCTGCGCGAACGGGATGATGCTCATCGCGTTGTTCGCGAGGATGAAGAAGAACAGCGAGGCCAGGAACGGCGCGAACGGCAGGCCCTTGGGGCCGATGACGTCGCGGGCCATGCCGTCGCGGATGAGGGAGTAGCCGCTCTCGCCGAGCCACTGCAGCTTGCCGGGGACGATCGAGGGCTTGCGCACCGTGGCGACCAGCAGGGCGAGGATCGCCGCGGTGGCGATCCACAGGAGGATCGTGATGCGGGTGATCTCGAAGTCGATCCCGAGGAGGGAGAACGAGGCCAGGGGCTCCGGGTAGAACTCCGCGATGGTCGGAGCCTGGAAACCGCCTTCCTCACCACCTTCGGCGGCGAGCACGTCGACGAGCGCGAGGGCGCTGGAGGTCACCGTTGTCCCTTCTGCGTCCTGGTCGGGCGGCGTCGCCCGCCCCGGGTGGAGCCGGTGCGCCGGTCCCCCTCGGCCGGGGGCACGACGCCGTACTTGACGACCACCAGGTAGATGGCCACCGTGAGGCCGAGGAGTACGCCGATCAGGGCGACGAAGCGCGTGCCCCACCAGCGGTCGAGCAGCAGCCCGACCCCGCCCCACACGATGATCCCGGAGAGCATGGTCCCGGTGATCCCCCAGCCGATGTCGGCCCCGCTGGGCTGACGGTCGGTGGGCGTTGCAGGTCGAGGTCGAGAACCCCCGCGAGAGGAGCTGTCCTCGGCCATCGCTGCGGACACTATCAGCCGCGTGTCGCGGGCCCCTCCGGCGGAGTGGCCGTTCCCCCGGTCGAGGGCGGTGCGGGGGGTTGCACGTAGTAGATGCGCCGGGTCCAGACCCACCGCTGCTGCACGACGCTCCACAGCAGCGCACCGGCGATGACCGTCCACGCCAGCGTGCGCCGGTCGACCCAGCCGTCGGCCGGCAGGGACTCCAGGACCACGGCCAGGACCAGGACCTTCACGAAGAAGGACCCCAGCGCGGCGGGCAGGGTGAAGGCGTCGCCGTGGCGGCCCGCCCACGCGATGACCAGCCCGGACGCGGCGAAGAAGGCGGTCACCACCACCGCCCCGACCACGACCGCATAGGCGTCGTCCGCACCGCCGAGCAGGCCCGCGAGCGGGGCGGCGACGGCGGTGAGCCCGGCGGTGACCAGGCCGCCCACCCGGAGGAAGGAGAGGTCCCAGGGGATCTCGCGCTGGGACGTGGTCTGGGTCATCGGACTCCCTGCCCGGCACCCGCCGCCCGCGGGGACGGCTCGGCGGGCTGGTCCGGGGACCGGCCGGGACTGCTCGTGGTGGCGCGGAGGGCCCGCGCCGTGGGGTGGTCGGCGCGGCTGCGCTCGCGCTGGGCGGCCAGCTCGGCGGCCCGAGCCTCCCGCGCGGCCCGGCGGGCCCGCGGGCTGAGGACGACGACGACGCCGACCACGAGGAGGACGCCGATGGCGACCAGGAGCTCGGCGGTGCCCCCGGTGATCGACAGCGTGACCGCGCCGAAGGACAGCAGCGCCGCCCAGAAGTACATGACCATCACCGCGCGCCGGTGCGAGTGGCCGATGGCCAGCAGCCGGTGGTGCAGGTGCATCTTGTCCGGCGAGAACGGCGACTGCCCGCGGCGGGTGCGCCGGATGACGGCCATCACCAGGTCGATGAACGGGATGGACAGCACCGCGACCGGGACGAGCAGCGGCAGGGCGAGCGGCAGCAGGCTCGCCGCGGAGTCGAACGACTGCGGGTCGACCCGGCCGGTCGCGGTGACCGCGGCGGCCGAGAGCATCAGCCCGACGAGCATGGACCCCGAGTCGCCCATGAAGATCCGCGCCGGGCTGAAGTTGTGCGGCAGGAAGCCGAGGCAGGCGCCGGCGAGCACGGCGGTGATCAGGGCCGGGGCGCTGGCGACCTCGTCGTAGCCGACCAGGCCCAGGTTGTAGCTGTAGGCGAAGAAGGCCAGCGCCGCGACCGCCGAGACGCCCGCGGCCAGCCCGTCGAGACCGTCGATGAAGTTGAGCGCGTTGACCGTGAGGACGGTCAGCAGGATGGTCAGCGGGACGCCGATGTCCGGGCCGAGGGAGAGCGTGCCGATGTCGGCGACCGGCAGGAAGACGAAGGCCAGCTGGACGCCCATCAGCACCATCACGCCGGCGGCCGCGATCTGGCCGGTGAGCTTGGTGAGCGCGTCCAGACCGAACTTGTCGTCGAGGACGCCCAGCGCGCAGATGAGCCCGCCGGCGACCAGGACGGCCGCGGTCTGGGAGTCCTCGAAGGTGCGTTGCAGCGCCGGCAGCCGGGTCGCCACGAGCACCGCCGCGGCCACGCCGAGGTACATCGCCACCCCACCGCCCCGGGGGGTGGGGATCACGTGCACGTCCCGCTCGCGCGGGGCGGCCATCATGCGCAGCCGGACCGCCACCATGCGCACCACCGGGGTGGCGAGGAAGGTGACCAGCCCGGCGGTGAGCAGGACGACGACGTACTCGCGCATCGGTCAGCCGGGGCCGGGAGGAGTCCCGGCTGCACGGCCCGCCACCCGGCCGGTGGCCCAGGAGGGGGTGCTCATGGCGGCAGTGCTCCCGGCGGGATCGGCGACGGAGGGTCCTCCCACGGTAGCGCTCCCGACGGGCGTCCACCCCGACGGCGCGGGCTCCCCGCTCCCCCGGGCCCTCAGTCGGTGAGCTCGGGCACGACCTCGCGGAGGCGGTCGACGGGGATCGCGCCGATGCGCAGGACCCGGGGGGTGGGGCCGGTGCAGTCGACGATCGTGCTGGCCGCCGAGGAGTTCCGCGGCCCGTCGTCGAGGACCACCGCCGCGTGCATCCCCAGCTGGGTGATCGCCTGCTCGGCGGTCGTGGCGGCCGGCCGGCCCGAGCGGTTGGCGCTGGACACGGCCAGCGGTCCCGTGCGGCGCAGCAGGTCGCGGGCGACGTCGTCGTCGGGCAGCCGGACGGCGACGGTGCCCTCGGCGTCCCCCAGGTCCCAGGCCAGCGAGGCCGCGTGCTCGACCACCAGGGTCAGGCCGCCGGGCCAGAACGCCTCGGCCAGCCGCGTGGCCACCGGCGGCACGCTGGTCGCCAGGCCGGCCAGGGTGGAGGCCTCCCCGATGAGCACGGGCACGGGCATGGTGCGGCCGCGGTTCTTCGCCGCGAGCAACCGGGTGACCGCCGCGGGGGTGAACGCGTCGGCGGCGACGCCGTAGACGGTGTCGGTGGGCAGCAGCACCAGCTCACCGGCGCCGATCGCCGTCACCGCGGCGTCCAGCCCGGCGGTCCGGGCCTCGGGGTCGGTGCAGTCGTAGGTCGCCGGGGTCGGAGATGGGGCCACGGGACCGGAGTCTGTCACCCCGACCGCCGCCGGGCGGTGGTGTACCGGGGGCGGCCGGCCAGGTCGGCGTGGTCGGCCACGTCGGTGAAGTCCCCGTGCGCCCGCACGAGCGCCGGCAGCGCGCCGCCCTGCTGGTCGGCGTGCTCGATGCCCAGCGCTCCTCCGGGACGCAGCAGCCGGGCGGCGGTCCGCACCAGGCCGCGGACGACGTCCAGCCCGTCCGGGCCGCCCCACAGGGCCAGCGGCGGGTCGTGGTCGGCGACCTCGCGCGGCACCCGGGCGCCGTCGGGCACGTACGGCGGGTTGGAGACGACGACGTCCACGGCGCCGTCGAGGGCGGTCAGCAGCCGCGGGTCGGTCATGTCGCCGGACAGCACCTCCACCGGGGTGTCCCCCGCGGCGGCCCGCTCGGCGGCGTTGTGGCGGGTCCACTCGATCGCTCCGGCGTCCCGCTCGACGGCGGTGACGCGGGCGCCGGGGTGCTCGTGCGCGATCGACAGCGCGATGGCGCCCGATCCGCTGCCGAGGTCGACCACGACGGGCTCCGGGATGCCGGCGAGGCGGCCCAGCACCCACTCCACGAGGAGCTCGGTCTCCGGGCGGGGCACGAACACCCCCGGGCCGACGGCGAGCTCCAGGTGCCGGAACGGTGCACGCCCGGTGAGGTGCTGCAGCGGCACCCGGCCGGCCCGCTGGTCGAGCAGCCCCGCGAACCGGTCGGCCGCGTCACCGGGGACGTCGCCCAGGGTCAGCAGGCCCGTGCGGGAGACGCCGAGCACGTGCGCCAAGAGCAGCTCGGCGTCCACGCGCGGGGACTCGACGCCCGCGTCGGAGAGCCGGCGTACCGCATCGGCGAGCAGCCCGCGCGCGTTCAGGACCCGGCTGCCAGGAGCTCGGCGGTGTGCGCGCGGGTGAGGGCGTCGATGACCGGGTCGAGCTCGCCGTCGAGCACCTGGTCGAGGTTGTGCGCCTTGAACCCCACCCGGTGGTCGCTGATCCGGTTCTCCGGGAAGTTGTAGGTGCGCACCCGCTCGCTGCGGTCCACGGTGCGCACCTGGCTGCGCCGCTGGTCGCTGGCCGCGGCGGCGGCCTCCTCGCGGGCGGCGGCGAGCAGCCGCGAGCGCAGGATCCGCAGCGCGGACTCCCGGTTCTGCAGCTGGCTCTTCTCGTTCTGGCAGCTGACCACGATGCCGGTGGGCAGGTGGGTGATCCGGACGGCGGAGTCGGTGGTGTTCACGCTCTGCCCGCCGGGGCCGCTGGACCGGAAGACGTCGATGCGCAGGTCGTTCGGGTCGACGGTGACGTCGACCTCCTCGGCCTCGGGGAGCACGAGGACCCCGGCGGCGGAGGTGTGGATGCGCCCCTGGCTCTCGGTGACCGGCACCCGCTGGACGCGGTGCACGCCGCCCTCGAACTTCAGCCGCGACCAGATGCCCTCGTCCCCGCGCGACTTGATGGCCACCGAGACGTCCTTGTAGCCGCCGAGGTCGGCCTCGACCGCATCGATGACCTCGGCCGACCAGCCGCGCCGCTCGGCGTAGCGCAGGTACATGCGCAGCAGGTCGCCGGCGAACAGGGCGGACTCCGCGCCCCCCTCCCCCGCCTTGACCTCGAGGATCACGTCCTTGTCGTCGTCGGGGTCCTTGGGCAGCAGCAGCTCGCGCAGCCGCTCCTCCAACTCCGGGACGCGCTGCTCGAGCGCCCGGGCCTCCTCCCGGAAGGACGGGTCCTCAGCGGCCAGCTCCCGGGCGGCGGCCAGGTCGTCGTGCGCGGCGTCCAGGGCTCGCTTGGTCTCCACGACGGGCGCGAGCTGCGCGTAGCGGCGGCCCAGCCGCCGGGCGCGGGCCGCGTCGGCGTGGACGGCCGGGTCGGCCAGCTCCTGCTCCAGGGCCGCGTGCTCGGCCAGCAGCCCGGTCACCCGGTCGGGCGCGGCCTCGGTGGGGCTGCTCAACGAAGGTCACCTCTGTCGGTGGGGGTGGGCGCGGGGGCGGACACGACGACGGCGCCCGTCCCACGCGAGGTGGGACGGGCGCCGTCGGGGGTGCTACTTCTCGGCGTTCGCGCCGCGCTTGCCGAAGCGCTTCTCGAAGCGGGCCACGCGGCCGCCGGTGTCGAGGATCCGCTGCTTGCCCGTGTAGAACGGGTGGCACGCGGAGCAGGTCTCCACGGTGAGCGTGCCGCCGGGGGCGGTGCTGCGGGTGGTGAAGGTGTTCCCGCAACCACAGGTCACCGTGGTGGTGTGGTAGTCGGGGTGGATGCCGGGCTTCATGATGCTGCCTCTTCCGGGGACGTCGGTGCTGTCTGGCTGAACGCCGGCGGCCGGCCGGTCATTCCGGGCGCGCAGCGGGGCTCGGCGGTCCAGTGTCCCAGACGGCCGGACCCCGCTGCAGCGGTGGTCAGTCGCGCTCGGGGCCGAGCGTCGTCTTCTGGATCTGCATGAGGAACTCGATGTTGTTGCGCGTCTTGCGCAGCTTGTCGAGCAGCAGCTCCAGGGCCTGCTGGGGCTCCAGCGCGGCGAGCACCCGGCGCAGCTTGATGACGATGGCCAGCTCGTCGGGCGACATGAGGATCTCCTCCTTGCGCGTGCCCGACGCGTTGACGTCGACGGCCGGGAAGACCCGCTTGTCCGCCAGGCGGCGGTCCAGCTTGATCTCCGCGTTACCGGTGCCCTTGAACTCCTCGAAGATGACCGTGTCCATCGTGGACCCGGTCTCCACCAGCGCCGAGGCGATGATGGTCAGCGAGCCGCCGTTCTCGATGTTGCGGGCGGCGCCGAGGAAGCGCTTGGGCGGGTAGAGCGCCGTGGAGTCGACACCACCGGAGAGGATGCGCCCGCTGGCGGGGGCCGCCAGGTTGTAGGCGCGGCCCAGGCGGGTGATCGAGTCCAGCAGGACGACGACGTCGTGGCCCATCTCGACCAGGCGCTTGGCCCGCTCGATGGACAGCTCGGCGACCGTGGTGTGGTCCGACGGCGGCCGGTCGAAGGTCGAGGCGATGACCTCGCCCTTCACCGAGCGCTGCATGTCGGTGACCTCCTCGGGCCGCTCGTCGACGAGGACGACCATGAGGTGGCACTCGGGGTTGTTCGTCGTGATCGCGTTGGCGATCGACTGCAGCACCATCGTCTTGCCGGCCTTGGGCGGGCTCACGATCAGCGCGCGCTGCCCCTTGCCGATCGGCATGACCAGGTCGATGACGCGGGTGGTCAGCTGGTGCGAGTCGGTCTCCAGCCGCAGCCGCTCCTGCGGGTAGAGCGGGGTCAGCTTGGTGAACTCCGGACGCTGCCGCGCCTGCTCGGGGTCGAGACCGTTGACGGTGTCGAGCCGCACCAGCGCGTTGTACTTGTCCTTGCGCTCGCCGTCGCGCGGCTGCCGGACGGCACCGGTGATGGCGTCACCGCGACGCAGGCCGTAGCGGCGCACCTGCGAGAGGGACACGTAGACGTCGTTCGGGCCGGTCAGGTAGCCCGACGTCCGGACGAACGCGTAGTTGTCGAGGACGTCGAGGATCCCGGCCACCGGCAGCAGGACGTCGTCCTCGCTGATGGTGGGCTCGCCCTGGTCGAACCGCTCCCGGCCGTTGTTGCCCCGGCGGTTGCGGTCCCGGTAGCGACGACCGCGGCGGCCGCGGCCACCCTCGAAGTCGTCGTCGTCCTCGTCGTTGCGGGCGTCGGCGCCACGGTCGTCGCGACCGCTGCCCCGGTTGTCGTTGCGGTTGTCCGGCCGGCCTCCGCGCTCACCGCGCTCGGGGCCGCGGTTGCCGTCACGGCTGCCGCGCTCGGCCCGGTCACCGTCGCGGGGGCCACGCTCGGCCCGGTCGCCCCGCTCCTCGCGGGGGCCGCGCTCGGCCCGGTCACCGTCGCGGGGGCCACGCTCGGCCCGGTCGCCCCGCTCCTCGCGGGGGCCGCGCTCGGCCCGGTCACCGTCCCGCTCGGTGCGGTCGCCGCGGTTGCGGCCGCTGCGCTCGCGGTTGCGCTGCGGGCGGTCGCCGTCGGTGCGGTCGTCGTCGGTCTTCTCGGGAGCCGGAGCCGCGGCCGTGTCGCCGGCGGGCGCCTCGGCGCGGACGTCGGGGGTGGCGGTGGTGGCCGCGGCGGACGGGGCGGCCGTCTCGGCCGCCGGTGCGCCCGCGGGACGGCTCGCCGCGCGACGGCGCCGCGGCGCGGCCTCGGCGGTGCCCTCCGCCGGTGCGGTGACCGGACCGCCGTTCGCGCCGCCGCTGACCGGGGCCTCGAGGGGTGCGGCCGTGGCCGCGACGCCGCGGGCGCTGTCGGCGCTCCGTGCGGTCGGGATGCCGGCCGTCGTGCCGGTGTCCTCGGTGGCGGGCGCGCCGCTGGCGCCCTCACCACCCACCTGACGGGCGGAGATGGCGGCGACCAGGTCGCCCTTGCGCATCCGGCCGGTGCCGGAGATGCCGAGCTCGGCCGCCAGCCGCTGCAGTTCGGGCAGCAGCATGCCGGACAGCCCGCTGCCGCGGCGACGGGTCCGGCCCGTCGTCCCAGAAGCGGCAGGTGCCTCGTCGGTACCCGCACTCTGCGGGGTGACGAGGTCGGTGGTCTCGCTCACGTACAGGTCCTTCCCTGCGGAGACCTGCGCCTAGCAGCGCAGGGGGTGACCCGGTTCCCCTCCCTACTGACCTGTCCAGGGCAGCGAGAAGAACGGGATCGAGTGGGTGCGAGGCGGTATCTGCGGCGACGGAACATCGTCTGCATCGCCCCGCGCGAGGCTCGCCCTACTGGGCGGCTACGTCGTGAGCCTAAACCGCGCTCACGGACACGACAACACCGTCCGACACGGGTGTGTTCCTCGTTACCGAGACGATACCTGACGCTGACCTGCGAGCACGCAGGCACCGGTCCGGTCGACGTCGAGCGGCAGCACGGTCCACCCCGTCGGGGTGAGATGGGACACGTCCGCACCGGCAGCCGCGCCTCCCGCGAGCACGAGGACGGTCGGCCCGGCCCCGGAGACGACCGCGGCGTGGCCGGCGGCCCGGAGCCGGTCGACCAGGTCGAGGGACGCAGGCATCGCCGAGGCCCGCTGCCGCTGGTGGAGCCGGTCCTCGGTCGCCGCCAGCAGCAGTGCCGGCGCGGTCGTGAGCGCGTGGACCAGCAGCGCGGCACGGCCGGCGTTGGACGCGGCGTCGGCGTGCGGGACGGCGTCGGGCAGCAGCCCGCGCGCGACGTGCGTCGACAGGGTCTCGTCGGGGACGAACAGCACCGGGACGACGTCGGGGTGCACGTCGAGCCGCTCGGCACGCGCGCCGGTGCTCTCCATCCAGGACAGCGTCGCCCCGCCCAGCAGGCAGGCGGCGACGTTGTCGGGGTGCCCCTCCAGCGCGGTGGCCAGCCGGAGCACGACGGCGTCGTCGACCGCCTCGACCTCTGGGCACAGCGCCCACGCGCCCAGCACCCCGGCCACCACCGCCGCCGCGGAGGAGCCCATCCCCCGACCCTGCGGGATGCCGTTGCGCGCGAGGACCCGCAACCCCGGCGGGGTCCAGCCGAGCTCGTCACAGGCGGCCCGGAAGGCCCGCACCACCAGGTGGGACTCGTCGAGCGGCAGGTCGTGCGCGCCCTCGCCCGTCACGGAGACCTCGAGCCCGGTGGGGGCGACGGCGAACCCGACCACGTCGTGACGGGTGAGGGCCAGGCCGGCGCAGTCGAAGGCCGGACCGAGGTTGGCGCTGGTCGCCGGGACGCGGACCTGCACCGCATCTCCCTGCGGCGGGGTCACAGGCCCAGCTGCGCGGCGGCCACGGCGGCGTCGACGGGGACGGTCACGGGAGCCGGGGCGCCGGAGATGGCCCACTCCGGGTCCTTGAGGCCGTTGCCGGTGACGGTGCAGACCACCCGCTGCCCGGACTCCAGCTCCCCGGCCTGCGCCACCTTGAGCAGGCCGGCCACCGAGGCGGCCGAGGCGGGCTCGACGAAGACCGCCTCGCTGCGGGCCAGCAGCCGGTAGGCGGCGAGGATCTCCCGGTCGGTGACCGCGTCGATGCGCCCGCCCGACTCGTCCCGGGCGGCCAGCGCCTTGGTCCAGGACGCGGGGTTGCCGATCCGGATCGCCGTGGCGATGGTCTGCGGGTTCTCGACGACCTGCCCGCTGACGATCGGCGCGGCGCCCGCGGCCTGGAAGCCCCACATCCGCGGTGTCCGGGACGCCGTCCCGTCGGCGGCGTACTCCCGGTAGCCCTGCCAGTAGGCGGTGATGTTGCCGGCGTTGCCCACGGGCAGGCAGTGGATGTCGGGGGCGTCGCCGAGGACGTCGACGATCTCGAACGAGGCGGTCTTCTGTCCCTCGATGCGGAACTGGTTGACGCTGTTGACCAGGCTGACCGGGTAGTCGATCGCGAGCTTGCTGGCCAGCGCCAGGCAGTCGTCGAAGTTGCCGTCGACCTGCAGCAGCTTGGCCCCGTGCACCAGCGCCTGGGCCAGCTTGCCCAGCGCGATCTTGCCCTGCGGCACGAGGACGGCGCAGACGAGGCCGGCCCGGGCGGCGTAGGCGGCGGCGCTGGCGCTGGTGTTCCCGGTGGAGGCGCAGATGACCGCCTGCGACCCCTCCTCGACGGCCTTGGTGATGGCCATCGTCATCCCGCGGTCCTTGAACGACCCGGTCGGGTTGGCGCCCTCGACCTTGAGGTAGACCTCGCAGCCGGTGCGGCGGGAGAGCTCCGCGGCCGGCACCAGCGGGGTCGCCCCCTCCTGCAGGGTCACCACGGGCGTGCTGTCGCTGACCGGCAGCCGCGACCGGTAGGCCTCGATGAGCCCCGGCCACAGCGGCGAGACGGTGCCGCGCACGGGCAGCTGCGTCGTCATGACAGTCCCTCCACACGCAGGATGCTGGTCACGGCGCGGACGGCCGGCATCTCCCGCAGCGCGGTGACCGTCGCCGACAGCGCGGCGTCGGGGGCGCTGTGGGTGACGATGACCAGCGTCGCGGCGTCCCCGTGCCCGTCCTGCCGCACGGTGGCGATGCTGACCCCGTGCCGCGCGAACTCCTGCGCGACCGTCGCCAGCACGCCGGGCTTGTCCGCCACGTCGAGGCTGACGTGGTACCGGGTCGGCGTCTCGGCGATCGGCCGGGCGGGCAGGCCCGCGTAGGTGGTGACGCCGGGACCGGCGACGCCGGACACCCGGTTGCGCGCCACGGCCACCAGGTCGCCGAGGACGGCGCTGGCGGTGGCGTCGCCGCCGGCCCCCTGGCCGTAGAACATCACCTGCCCGGCGGCCTCGGCCTCGACGAAGACGGCGTTGAACGCCCCGCCGACGGCGGCCAGCGGGTGCGTCGTCGGGATCATCGCCGGGTGCACGCGGACGGCGACGGAGTCCCCGCCCTCGCCCGGGACCCGCTCGCAGATCGCGAGCAACTTGACCGTGCAGCCGATCTCGGCGGCGCGGGCGACGTCGGTCGCGGTGACCGTGCTGATCCCCTCGCGGTGGACGTCGCCGGCGGTGACCTCGGTGTGGAAGGCCAGCGAGGCGAGGATCGCGGCCTTGGCGGCGGCGTCGAAGCCGTCGACGTCCGCGGTCGGGTCGGCCTCGGCGTAGCCCAGCTCGGTCGCCTCGGCCAGCGCCTCGGTGAACCCGTGCCCGGTCTCGGCCATGCGGGACAGGATGTAGTTCGTCGTCCCGTTGACGATGCCGACCACCCGGCGCAGCTGGTCGCCGGCCAGCGACTCGCGCAGCGGGCGCAGCAGCGGGATCGCCCCGGCCACCGCCGCCTCGTAGTACAGGTCGACGCCGGCCTTGGCGGCGGCCGCGTGCAGCTCGGTGCCGTCGTCGGCCAGCAGCGCCTTGTTGGCGCTGACGACCGACTTGCCCGCCTCGAAGGCGGCCAGCAGCAGCGAGCGCACCGGCTCGATCCCGCCGATGACCTCGACGACGATGTCGACGTCGGGCCGGGTCACCAGTCCGTGCGCGTCGGTGGTCAGCAGGTGCGCCGGGACGTCGGGATGCCGGTCGGGGCGGCGGACGGCCACCCCCGCCACCTCGACCGGCCGGCCGATCCGGGCGGCGAGGTCGCCGGACTGCTCACCGAGCAGGCGCAGCACCGCGCTGCCGACCGTGCCGCAGCCGAGCAGGGCGACCTTCAGCGGCGTCGTCACGAGGTGGCTCCCACGGGGTTCTCGGGCGCGGGCTGGTCGATCGCCGGCGAGGGGGCGGGCACGTCGGCGAGGACGGCGTCGAGGGCGAACACGTCCGACAGTGTCTGACGCCGCACGATCTCCGTGGCGATGCCGTCCCGCACGGCCACCACCGGCGGCTTGAGCAGGTAGTTGTAGTTGCTCGCCATCGACCAGCAGTAGGCGCCGGTCGCCGCGACCGCGAGCAGGTCGCCGGGCTGCACGTCCGAGGGCAGCCACAGGTCCCGCACCAGGACGTCGCCGCTCTCGCAGTGCTTGCCGACGACGCGGCACAGCGCCGGCGGGGCGTCGGACACGCGGTTGGCCAGCACGCAGGTGTAGGCGGCGTCGTAGAGCGCCGTGCGGATGTTGTCGCTCATCCCGCCGTCGACGGAGACGTAGTTGCGCACCATCGGCGCCCCGGGGGTGCCGCTCGCGCCGAGTCGGACCGGCTTGATGGTGCCGATCTCGTAGAGGGTGACCGTGCCGGGCCCGGCGATCGCCCGGCCGGGCTCCACGGCCAGCCGCGGCACGGGGAGCTGCGCCATCGCGCACTCGGCCTCGACCACCGCGCGCAGCCGCCGGGCGACGTCGGCGGGGCTGACCGGGTCGTCCTCGGCGAGGTAGGCGATGCCGAACCCGCCGCCGAGGTTGAGCTCCTCGAGCACCTGCCCGGTCGCCTGGTGCACCTGACCCATGAGCCCGACCACGCGGTGCGCGGCGGCCTCGAAGCCGGCCGTGTCGAAGATCTGCGAGCCGATGTGGCTGTGCATCCCGGTCAGGCGCAGCGCCGGCTCCCGGATCACCCGCACCGCCGCGGTCAGCGCGTCGCCGGTGGCCAGCGAGAAGCCGAACTTCTGGTCCTCGTGGGCGGTGGCGATGAACTCGTGGGTGTGCGCCTCGATGCCGACGGTGGCGCGGATGAGCACCGGGACCGGCGCGCCACCGGCCGCGACCCGCGCCGACGCCAGGGGCACCAGCCGCTCGATCTCGTCGAAGGAGTCCAGGACGACGTGCCCGATGCCGGCGTCGACGGCCAGCCGCAGCTCGACCAGCGACTTGTTGTTGCCGTGCAGGGCGATCCGCTCGGCCGGGAACCCCGCGGCCAGCGCGACGGCGAGCTCGTTGCCCGAGCAGGCGTCCAGGTGCAGGTCGTCCTCGGCGATCCAGCGCGCCACCTGCCCGCACAGGAAGGCCTTGGAGGCGTAGTGGACGTCGGCGCCGTCGAACGCGGCGGCGAAGTCGGCGGCGCGACCGCGGAAGTCGGCCTCGTCGAGGACGAACAGCGGGGTCCCGTGCGCGCGGGCCAGCTCGGTCACCGGCCGGCCCCCCAGGTGCAGCTCGCCGTCGACCCGGGTCGCCGAGCGCGGCCACACGCGCTCGTCGAGCGTGCCCAGGTCGGCCGGGGGCGGCCCGGCCGCCGGCGGCGGGGTGACGTTGCCGTGCAGCGGCCCCGCGGGGTGCGCCCTCACATCCGCTCCGGGGCGCTCACGCCCAGCACGCCCAGGCCGTTGCGGAGGACGACGGCGGTCGCGGCACACAGCCACAGCCGGGCGGTGGTCAGCGCGGTCGGCTCCTCGTCGCCGCGGGGCAGCACCCGGCAGGTGTCGTAGAAGCGGTGGTAGGTGCCGGCCAGCTCCTCGAGGTAGCGCGCCACCCGGTGCGGCGCGCGCAGCTCGGCGGCCGAGGTCAGCACCCGCGGGAACTCCCCGATCGCCCGGAGCAGGTCGTTCTCCCGCTCGTGGCCCAGCTGCGCGGCGTCGACGTCCCCGGCCTCGCCGAGCACCAGGCCGAGGTCGGCGGCGTTGCGCAGCACCGAGGAGATGCGGGCGTGGGCGTACTGGACGTAGAAGACCGGGTTGTCGTTGGTCTGCCGGCTCCAGAGGTCGACGTCGATGTCGATCTGCTGGTCGACCGAGGCGCGCGCCAGCGCGTACCGGGCGGCGTCCACGCCGATCGCGTCGACCAGGTCGGAGAGCAGCACGATCGTGCCGGCCCGCTTGCTCATCCGGACCGGCTCCCCGCCGCGGAGCAGGTTGACCAGCTGGCCGATGAGGATCTCGAGGTGGCTGTCGGGGTCGTCCCCGGCCGCGGCCACCAGCGCCTTGTACCGGCCGACGTAGCCGGAGTGGTCGGCGCCCAGCATGATCACGACCCGGTCGAAGCCGCGGGCCCGCTTGTCCAGGTAGTAGGCGCAGTCGGAGGCGAAGTACGTCGTCTCGCCGTCGGCCTTGACCAGCACGCGGTCCTTGTCGTCGCCGAAGTCGGTGGTCCGCAGCCAGACGGCGCCGTCGGCCTCGTAGACGTGCCCCTGCTCCCGCAGGCGGGCCAGCGCCTTCTCCACCGCGCCGGAGCCGTACAGCGACGCCTCGCTGAACCAGACGTCGAAGGCGACCCCGAAGTCCTCCATCGACCGGCGGATCTCGTCGAGCATCAGCGCGACCCCGCGCTCCCGGAACACCCGCACCTGCTCGGTGTCGTCCCGGCCCAGGACGTCGGGCTCGACGGCCTGGACCTGGGCGGCGATGTCGGCGATGTAGGTGCCGCCGTAGCCGTCCTCCGGGACCTGCTCCCCCTTCGCCGCGGCCTGCAGGCTCCGCGCGAAGCGGTCGATCTGCGCGCCGGCGTCGTTGATGTAGTACTCGCGCGTCACGTCCGCGCCGCTGGCCTCCAGCAGCCGGCCGATCGCGTCGCCGACCGCGGCCCACCGGCTGCCGCCGATGTGCACCGGCCCGGTCGGGTTGGCCGAGACGAACTCCAGGTTCAGCCGCTGCCCGGTGAGGGTGCCGGTCCGCCCGTACCCCTCCCCCGCGGTGACCGCCTCGACGGCGATGCGCCCGAGCGCGCCCTGCGCGAGGGTGATGTTGAGGAAGCCGGGACCGGCGACGTCGACGGCGGCGATGCCCGGCTGCGCGCGCAGCTCCTCGGCCAGCACCTCGGCGACCGCCCGCGGCGGCTTCCCGGCCGGCTTGGCCAGGCGGAGGGCGACGTTGGTGGCGTAGTCGCCGTGCTCGGGGTTCTTGGGGCGCTCGACGAGCACCTCCTCGGGGACCGCGACGGGCAGCGCGCCGCGGTCGACGGCGGCGGCCACGGCGGTCCGGACGACGTCGCGCAACTGCTCCGGTGTCACCGCACGAGCGTACTGACCGCCGATCCGGCCCCCGGCGGCCCTCCGGGCGCGCGCGTGCCCGGGCCTGCCGGGTCGCCGACCTACAGTGGGGCCCGAGGGGGCGGGCACCGGCTCGTCCCCGGGCCCGGCGCGCCCGCCCGGCCCGCGAGCACCGCCCGACGAGCACGAGGAGCAGGCCGTGGCCAAGGACCGTAAGCCCCAGGACGGCCGCGCGCGCGGCGGGTCCGGCACGCCGGGCTCCGGTTCGGGCAGCCGGCCGGCCGGCGGCACCGCCGGCAGGGGCGGGCGCACCCGCCCGCCGGTCACCAACGTCGTCAGCCCGCAGCGGCCCTGGGGGCTGATCGCCGCCGCGGTCGCCGTGGTGGTGTTCGCCGCCGCCGTCATCACCTACGCGGTGGTGCAGGTCAACGAGGCCGACGCCGCGCGCGTGGACTCCGTCGACGAGATCGCCGGCGTCCAGACCTTCGACTACGCCGCCGGCCAGGAGCACGTGACCACCCCCGTGCAGTACGAGCAGTCCCCGCCGGTGGGCGGGCCGCACGACGGCGAGTGGGCCGACTGCACCGGCACGGTCTACGACGTCGACATCCGGCACGAGAACGCCGTCCACAGCATGGAGCACGGCGCGGTGTGGATCGCCTACAACCCCGACGAGGTCTCCGGTGCCGACGTCGAGACGCTCGCCGACGTCGCCAGCGAGTCCGGCCGGATGCTGTCGCCGTATGCCGGGCTGGACTCCCCGGTCAGCCTGCAGTCCTGGAACCACCAGCTGAAGGTCGACTCGGTCGACGACCCGCGGATCGAGCAGTTCGCCGACTTCCTCACCTTCAACCCCGACTTCTACCCCGAGGTCGGTGCCAGCTGCGAGAACCCGCAGTTCGTCAGCGACCCGCTGACCGTCGACGACGGCAGCCGCGGCACCAGCGCCATGACGACCGACGCCCCGTCGACGCCCACGGCCGCGGCGGAGACCGGCACGCCGTGACCCGCGGGGACGCGCCGGGCGGCGGGCTGCGGACGGCCCTGCTCGCGGTCATCGCCGTCGGGCTGCTCCTGCTCGGCGGCGGGGCGGCGGTGGCGCTGGGCATCGGCCGGGACGAGGTCCCCCCGACGCCGACCTCCGGCTCGGTGGACGCCGGCTTCTCCCGGGACATGGCCACGCACCACCTGCAGGGGGTGGAGATGGCCAACGTCGCCCTGGAGCGCAGCACCGGCCCGGAGGTCCGCCAGCTGGCGTTCGACATCTCCGCCACGCAGACCAACCAGGTCGGCCGGATGCAGGGCTGGCTGTCGCTGTGGGGGCTGCCACCGTCGGGCGGCGACCCGATGGCGTGGATGGCGTCCGAGGCCGGGCACACGGGGCACGACGGGTCGGGGACGTCCGGCGGGCTGATGCCCGGGATGGCCACCGAGGAGGAGCTCGCCGAGCTGCGCGGGCTGTCGGGCACGGCGTTCGACGTCCGGTTCCTGCAGCTGATGATCCGCCACCACCAGGGTGGCCGGGACATGGCCGAGTACGCCGCCGCGCACGCGACCGTGCCGGCCGTCGCCACCCTCGCCCGCACGATCGCCGAGACCCAGACCGCCGAGACGACGACGATGACCGGGATGCTGACCGCCCGCGGCGGTACCCCGCTCCCGGCTCCCTGAGCGCCGGCACCCGGGGAGCCGCCGTCCGGGCCGTCGGGTGGGCCTGGTAGGTTTCTCCCTGCCCCACCGCAGAGCCCCCGTAGCTCAGGGGATAGAGCACCGCCCTCCGGAGGCGGGTGCGCAGGTTCGAATCCTGCCGGGGGCACCCACCGCGGCCATCGTGGCCGGCGCACCGGCCGACAGCCGTCAGAGCGGGTGACCCCGGACGGCGGAGACGACGAGCTCCGGGACCGGGGCGTCGGAGCTGCCCGGAGAGGCACGGCCCGGGAAGTCGAACACGCCGAGCATCAGCTGCACCGGGTAGTCCGGGGCCTGGTCGACGCGCCGGGCGACCTCGCCGTCGACGGTGAAGACCAGCGACCCCGGGGTCCAGTCCACGGCGTAGGTGTGGGACCGGGTCAGGTCGACCGGCAGCCGCTCGGCGGTGAAGTCCTCGGCCAGGCGCGGGTCGCGGAACCGGTGCAGCCCCATCCCCACCGCCGCCGACCCGTCGCGGACGGTGTCGCCGAAGACCTCGACCACGCAGATCTCCCCCGAGTGCTCGGGGCGGTCCTCGATGCCCGACAGCCAGAAGGCGACCATCGAGCGCTCGGTGACCGTCGCGCGCAGAGTCACCTCGACGTGCCCGTAGCAGGGCGTGTAGCCCCGGAACTCCGGCTGCTCCTCGCGCACGACCAGGCCCTCGGCGAAGGGCTGCTGCCCGACGGTGCTGCCCAGCGGGCCTGCGGAGCTGCCGGTCTGCAGGCAGGACACCCGCAGCGGCTCCGGGTGCAGGTCCGGGCACCACAGCGGCTGGTCGGCGGGGACGGTCAGGCGCAGCTCGCCGTCGCGCACCGTGTACGCCGCCGCGGACGCGGCCCGCGAGCTCCAGTGCGGCAGGTAGTACGGGAACCACACGTCGGTGTCGAGCGCCTCCCCGGGGAAGCGCTCGTCGAGCTCCTCGCGCACGGCGGGCAGCGTAGGGCCGGCCGTGCCCCGGCGTCAGCTGGTCAGCAGCCCGCCCTCGACCGGCAGCGTCGTCCCGGTGACGTAGCCGCCGGCGTCGCTGACGAGGAACACCAGCGCCGCGGCCAGCTCGTCCGGGTCCCCCTTCCGGCCGGCCAGCACGCGGGACATCTGGCCCTCGATGTAGCCCTCCGGGTACTGGTCGGTCATCTCCGACTCGAAGAAGCCGGGCGCGAGCGCGTTCACCCGGATGCCCTTGCGGCCGGTCCACTGCTGGGCGAGGTCGCGGGTGAGGCCGATCAGCCCCGCCTTGCTGGCGGCGTACGCCGCCTGGGGCAGGCCGGCCGTGGTCAGCCCGAGGATGCTGGAGATGTTCACGATCGAGCTGCCCGGCTGCATCACCCGCGCGCAGGCCTGCGCCATCCAGTAGCAGCCGTTGAGGTTGACGTCGATGACCTGCCGGAACTGCTCCGGGGTCTCGCGGGTGGCCGGGACGGCGGTGCCGACGCCGGCGTTGTTCACCAGGACGTCGACCTTGCCGAACTCGGCCACGGCGGCGTCGACGAGCCCCTGACAGTCCTCGGGCCGGGCGACGTCGGTGCGCACGGTGATCGCCCGGCGGCCCGTGGCCTCCACGGCCTCCCGGGTGCCGGCCAGGCGGTCCTCCCGCCGGGCGCCGAGCGCGACGTCGCACCCGGCCTCGGCCAGGGCCCGGGCGAAGACCGCCCCCAGCCCGGACGACGCCCCGGTCACGATCGCCACCCGGCCGTCCAGCCGGAACATGTCGAGGATCGTCCTGCCAGCCACGTCGTCGCTCCCGTCGTCGGTGTCGGTCCGGGGCGAGCCTGTCGCGCGACGCGCCCGGCCGCCACCGCGGCGAGGCTGTGGGGTAGACCACAGCGGCGCCGGGTAGGGGGCTGGCCCCGAGTCCCGAGCACAGGGAGACACCGTGGTCAACCTCGCGCAGCACCTGCTGGACACGGCAGCCGGACACGGCGACCGCACCGCCCTGCGCATGGACGACGCCGTCCTGACCTATGACGGGTTCCGGGACGCCGCCGCGCGGGTGGCCGCCGGCCTCCGGGCGCGGGGGGTGACCCCGGGCGACCGGGTCGGCATGGTGCTGCCCAACGTCCTGAGCTTCCCGGTGGTCTTCTACGGCGCGCTGATGGCCGGGGCGGCGGTCGTCCCGATGAACCCGCTGCTCAAGGCCCGCGAGGTCGAGTACTACCTGCGCGACTCCGGCGCCCGGCTGGTCGTGGCGCTGGACTCGGTCGCGGGGGCGGCCACCGAGGCCGCCGGCGAGGTCGGCGTCGACGCGGTGACCGTGGGGCCGACCGATGCCGGTGACGCGCTGGCCGGGGACGCGGGTGGGGACGTCGTCGACCGGGACGACACCGACGCGGCAGTGATCCTCTACACGTCCGGCACGACCGGCCAGCCCAAGGGCGCCGAGCTCACCCACGCCAACCTGCGCGGCAACGCGCGGACCACCCAGGAGACGCTGCTCGAGGGCACGCCGGACGACGTCATCATGGGCTGCCTGCCCCTGTTCCACGTCTTCGGGCTGACCTGTGCGCTGAACGCCGGCGTCCTCGCCGGGGCGTGCCTGACCCTGCTGCCGCGGTTCGACGGCGCCAAGGCGCTGGAGATCGTCCAGCGGGACCGGGTGACGGTGTTCGAGGGCGTGCCCACGATGTTCGCCGCGATGCTGCACCAGCCCGACCGCGATCGGTACGACGTGTCCAGCCTGCGGCTGTGCGTCTCCGGCGGCTCCGCCATGCCGGTCGAGGTGATGCGCGGCTTCGAGGAGGCCTTCGGCTGCATCGTGCTGGAGGGCTACGGGCTGTCGGAGACCTCCCCGGTCGCCTCGTTCAACCACCCGCACGCCGAGCGCAAGCCCGGCACGATCGGCACGCCGATCCGGGGCGTGGAGATGCGCCTGGTGGACGACGAGGGACGGGACGTGCCCGAGGGCGAGGTCGGCGAGATCGCCATCCGCGGCGAGAACGTGATGAAGGGCTACTGGCGCAAGCCGGAGGAGACGGCGAAGGCGATCCCCGACGGCTGGTTCCGCACCGGGGACCTCGCCCGGCGGGACGCTGACGGCTACTACGCCATCGTCGACCGCAAGAAGGAGATGATCATCCGCGGCGGCTACAACGTCTACCCGCGGGAGATCGAGGAGGCGCTCTACGAGCACCCGGCGGTCGCCGAGGCCGCCTGCGTCGGTGTCCCGCACGCCGACCTCGGCGAGGAGGTCGCCGCCGCGGTCGCGTTGAAGCCCGGCGCCAGCGCCGACCCCGCCGAGCTGCAGGCGTGGGTGAAGGAGCGGGTCGCCGCCTACAAGTACCCGCGGCACGTCTGGCTGGTCGAGGCCCTGCCCAAGGGGCCGACCGGCAAGATCCTGCGCCGCGCCGTCGAGGTCCCCCAGGAGGTCAGGGCATGAGCACCGCAGAGGTCGGCACGGAGCAGGACCCGGCTCGCGGCAACACCGGGCAGGACCCGGCGCGCGGCAACACCGGGCAGGACCCGGCGCGCGGGAACACCGGGCAGGACCTGGCCAGCGGGAGCGCGACGCAGCAGCGGCCGGCCGACACGGGGGTCGGGCCGAGCTCGGTCCCGCACCTGGGCGAGGCGCTGGGCACGGACTTCTTCTCCGTGCGCGAGCAGCTCACCGAGGAGCAGTGGGAGAAGTTCATCGCCGTCCGCCGGTTCGTCGACCGCGAGGTGCTGCCGGTCGCCGGTGACTACTGGGAGAAGGCCGAGGTCGCGTGGCCGCTGATCCGCCGGCTGCCCGAGCTGGGCGTCGTCGGGGGCAGCATCAAGGGCTACGGCGCGGCCGAGATGAGCCCGATGGCGGCCGGGCTGGTGCAGATGGAGCTGCACCGCGGTGACGGCAGCCTGGGCACGTTCCTCGGGGTGCACGCCGGTCTGGCGATGCAGTCGATCGACATGTGCGGCTCCGAGGAGCAGAAGGCGCGCTGGCTGCCCGCGATGGCGCGGCTGGAGAAGCTGGGGGCGTTCGCGCTCACCGAGCCGCAGCACGGGTCGGACTCCGTCGCCCTGGAGACGACCGCCCGCCGGGAGGGCGACACCTGGGTGCTCGACGGCGCCAAGCGGTGGATCGGCAACGGCTCGCTGGCTGACCTGGTCGTCGTGTGGGCGCGGGACGAGGGCGACGGGCAGGTGAAGGGCTTCGTCGTCGAGACCCCGGCCGAGGGGTACGAGGCGACGGTCATCACCGGGAAGATGTCGCTGCGCTCGGTGTGGCAGGCCGAGATCGCGCTGCACGGCGTCCGGGTGCCCGAGGAGAACCGGCTGCAGGAGGCGCACAGCTTCGCCGACACCGGCCGGGTGCTGGCCACCACCCGCGGGGCCTGCGCCTGGATGGCGCTGGGCCACGCGACCGCGGGCTACGAGGCGGCCCTCACCTACACCAAGGAGCGCCGCCAGTTCGGCAAGCCGCTGGTCAGCTTCCAGATCGTGCAGGAGCGGTTGGTGCGGATGCTCGCCGACCTGACCGGGATGCAGCTGTACTGCATGCAGATCGGCCGGCTGGCCGAGGCCGGGCGGCTGTCCCCCACCGTCGCCGGGCTGGCCAAGATGCACAACACCCGCACCGCCCGCGCGATCCTCGCCGAGGCCCGCGACCTGCTCGGGGGCAACGGGATCCTGCTGCAGAACCACGTCATCCGGCACATGGCCGACATCGAGGCGATCCACACCTTCGAGGGCACCGAGACGGTGCAGACGCTGATCGTCGGCCGGGACATCACCGGGGTCGGCGCCTTCACCTGAGCCGCCCCGGAACCGCCCGGGATCTCGTCCGGAGGGAGACCGCATGGCCGACGCCCGCCCACCGCTGTGGCGGCAGGCCTTCGACGCCGCCGAGCGCCGCGTCACGCCGCGTGCCGAGGAGTTCGTCCGCACCGACACCTTCGCCATCGGCGCGGCGCTGGTGCGCCGGGCCACCACGCTGGCCCGCGACTCCGCGCGCGGCGCCACCACCCGCGCCTGGCACCTGCTGAACCTGCCCGCCGGCACCGACGTCAGCCGGCTGCGGGCGCAGGTCGGCGCGCTGGACCGGGAGGTCCGGCGGCTCACCCTGCAGCTGGAGGCCGAACGGCGCCGCGCTCCCGAGGAGGACCATGCCGACCGTCCCGAGCCCGCAGACCATCCTCGACCGCGTCCGCCGCGACGTCGAACGCAACGCCCTCCGCGCCCGTAACGGCCTCAAGCTGGTCGCGGGCGTCGACCGGCCGGGGGTGGGCCAGACCCCCAGGGACGTCGTCTGGCAGCGCGGCCGGACCCAGCTGTGGCACTACCGCAACGAGGACGTGCGGTACTCCCCGCCGCTGCTCATCGTGTTCAGCCTGGTCAGCCGCAGTTACATCCTCGACCTGACGCCGGGCAACAGCTTCGTCGAGCAGCTGCTGGACGCCGGGTTCGACGTGTACCTGCTCGACTGGGGCGAGCCCGACGCGCGGGACGCGGCCAACACCCTCGAGGACTACGTCGACGACTACATCCCGGCCGGCGTGCAGCGGGTGCTGGAGGTCTCCGGCGCCGATGAGGTCAACCTGTTCGGCTACTGCTTCGGCGGCGACCTGGCGCTGCTCTACGCGGCCCACCACCCCGAGGCACCGCTGCGCAGCCTCTCCGTGCTGGCCACCCCGGTCGACTTCCGCCACATGGGCCCGCTGGCCGACCTGTTCCGGGTCGGCGGTCTCGACGTGCGCGACGTCCTCGACGCCGACGGCAACGTGCCGCCACAGGTGGTGCTGCAGGGCTTCCGGGCGCTGACGCCGACCGCGGAGGTCACCCGCTACGTGACCCTGTGGGAGCGGCTCTGGAACGACGAGTACGTCGCGGCCTACCAGGCGATGACCGGTTGGTCGGACGACCACGTGCCCTTCCCGGGGGCCGCCGCCGAGGAGACGGTGCGGATGCTGGTGCGTGACAACGGGATGGTCACCGACCGGCTGAGCGTCGGCGGCGACCGGGTGCGCCTGTCCGACATCACGGTGCCGTTCCTGACCGTCCGCGCCGACCGGGACCACATCGTGCCGGCGGAGGCCAGCGCGCCGCTGATCGACCTGGTCGGTTCCCCGGACAAGCACGAGCTGCGACTCCCGGCCGGGCACATGGGCCTGGTGGTCGGCCGGACGGCGGCCCGGACGACGGTGCCGCAGATCATCGACTTCCTCCGCCGGCGCAGCGAGCCGGTGGGGCCGACCGCCGAGGAGGCCGCGCGGTGACCGACGTCCGTTCCGCCGTCACCGAGCTCACCGACGCGCACTGCGACGCGCTGCTGGACTTCTTCACCGGGCTCCCCGAGGGCGACCGCACGTTCATCCGCGAGGACGTGACCGACCCCGACGTGGTGCGCGGCTGGGCGACCGGGGGGACCCCGGGCGTGCGCCGCTGGGTGGCGACGGACGACGGCGGGCAGGTCACCGGCTACGTGGCCGTCCTGCGGCTGCCCGGCTGGTCCGACCACGTCGGTGAGGTCCGCCTGGTCGTCGCACCCGGCGCGCGGGGCGGCGGGCTGGGCCGCACGCTGGCCCGCCACGCGCTGGTGGCGGCCGTCGAGGACGGGCTGACCAAGCTCGTCGTCGAGGTGGTCGCCGAGCAGGGCGCGGCGCTGGCCCTGTTCACCGAGCTCGGGTTCACCGGGGAGGCGCTGCTGGTCGACCACATCCGCGACCGGGAGGGGCAGCTGCGGGACCTGATGGTGCTCGCCCACCACGTCCGGGACACCTGGTCGGGGATGAGCACCGTCGGGCTGCCCGAGGCGCTCGGCGAGGACCTCTCCTGAGCCAGCCCGCCGTCCCCCGCACCCGCGCCTGGGTGCCGGTCGCCGCGACGCTGTTCGCGATCGGCTGGGGTGCCAACCAGTTCGTCAGCCTGCTGGTCGCCTACCGCGAGCGCAGCGGGCTGTCGGTCGCCACCGTGGACGCGCTCGTCGGCGTCTACGCCCTCGGGCTGATCCCGGCGCTGCTGGTGCTCGGGCCGGTGTCCGACCGGCACGGGCGGGCTCCCGTGCTCCGCGTGGCGCTGCTGGTCTCCCTGGTCGCGACGCTGGTGCTGCTGCTGGAGGGCCTGCCCGCGCTCTACGCCGGCCGCTTCCTGGCCGGGCTGGCCAGCGGAGCGGCGTTCGCGGCCGGCAGCGCGTGGGTGAAGGAGTTGTCCGGCGCGCCCTGGGACCCGGCCGCCCCCGACGGCGCCGGCGCGCGCCGGGCGGCCATGGCGCTGACCGCCGGATTCGGCCTCGGTCCGGTCGTGGCCGGCCTGCTCGGCCAGTGGGCACCCGCGCCGCTGGTGACCGCCTACCTGCCGCACCTGGCCGTCGTCCTCGCCGTCCTCGTCCCGCTGTGGCGGGCGCCGGAGACGGTCGCCGACGCGGGCCCGGAGACGGGGTCGCTGTGGTCGCGGATGCGCGTGCCCTCGGCCGCCGACCCGCGCTTCCGCCGGCACGTGGCGCCGGTCGCGCCGTGGGTGTTCGGGGTGGCCACCATCTCGATCGCCGTCCTGCCCGGGCTGGTGCGCGACTCGACCGCGGGCTGGACGGTGGCCTTCAGCGCCGTCGTCGCGGGCGTCACCCTCGGCACCGGCGTCGTGGTGCAACCGCTGGCCCGCCGGGTGGCGGCGGCCGACACGCGACGGGGATCGGCGATCGGGATGACCGCGGTCGTCGCCGGCCTGCTGGTCGCCGCGGCCGCCGCCGCGACCACCCGCCCGGCCCTGGTCGGCCTGGCCGCGGTCACCCTGGGCTCCGGGTACGGGTTGTGCCTGGTCGCCGGGCTCCTCGAGACCCAGCGCGTCGCACCGCCGCGGGAGCTGGCCGGGCTGACCGCCGTCTACTACGCGCTGACCTACCTCGGCTTCGCCGCCCCCGTCGTCCTCGCGGGGCTGGCCGCCCTGGCCCCCTACTCCGCGCTGCTGGCCACGCTGGCCGTCCTCGCCGCCCTCACCCTGCTGCTCACCCTCCGGTCGGCCGCGCGACCGTCCCCCGACCGTCCTCCCGTCGCTCCCTGAGCGTCATCGGCCGGTCACCTGCGCCCGCGACGCTCGCGGCACGCGGGCCCGTCCGGGCCCCGAGCGCTCCGGAGGTGCCGGTGCCCCGACCCGACGTGCTCCCGCCCGACCGCTCCCGCCTGCTGCGCGCCGGCGCCGTGCTCGCCGCCGAGCGGCTCCGGCCCGGCAGTCCCCGGCACCGGGCGGTGTGCGGCGCCGCCCGACTGCTCACCGGCCTCGGCGTGCGGGTCGCCGTCCGGTCCCCGTCGGTCGCGTGGCCCCGTGCCACGCGCGGCCGCGGCCTGCTCCTGGTGGCCAACTCCGTCTCCCCGCTCGACCCGCTGGTGCTGCTGACGGCACTGCCCGGCGTCGTCGTCGCCACTGCGGGACACGACCGGGTCGCCGGCGTGCCCTGCCCCACCGTCCCCGCGACCGTCGAGGGCGTGGCCGCCGCGCTGGCCGACGGGGCGAAGGTCGTCGTCCGCCCCGAGCTCCCGGCGGACGGCCCGGCGACGCTGGGCCGCTTCTCCCCCGAGCTGTTCGCCGCCGCCGTCGGCACCGGCGCGGCGGTGTGCCCGGTCGCCCTCCGCTACACCGGGGACGGCGGCGCGCCGCCCCCGGCGCCCGGCGGCCGGTCCCTGCGCGCGGCGCTGCGCTGGATCGGCGTCACCCGGGACGTCGTCGTCGAGGTGCGGCCGCTGCCGGCCCTCACCTGGGACGGCGCGACGCCCGCCGAGCTCGCCACGCTCGCGGAGTACGCGGTCGCCGCCGAGCTGGACGCCGCGCCCGCCGCTGCCGCGCCCGGGACGCGCTGAGGACGGATCAGGCCCCCACCGCTGCGGCCAGCGCCGCCCGCTCCTCGGCCTCCAAGCTGGCGAACGGGTGGTCGACGACGTACAGCCAGCCGCCGTCGTCCTGGCGTCGGGCGACCTCGGCGGTGACCGCCGACATCGACTGGTCCCCCACGGTCAGCGTCCACTCGTTGCTGAGGACTGCCAGATCGCCCGCCTCGATGGCGTAGCGGCTGCGGACGGTCATCCGCCCCTGCAGCTGGAGGATCCCGGCCCAGGCCTCGCGGATGGCCTCGGTGCCGGTCACCGTGCTCCCGTCCAGCCCGACCAGGGACGCCTCGGGCGCGTACAGCGCGACGAGGCCCTCCAGGTCCTGGGCGTTGACCCCCGCCTCGACGGCCGGGTGGATGTCCTCGAGTGCGACGCCACCTGACATGAGCCTCTCCCCACGTGCCCGGGTCCGGAGCCGCAGAGGGTAGGGCGTTGCAGCCCGCAACGGGGCCGGCGACCGCGCCAGGCGGCCCTCTGCGGGGGCCCTGCCGCGAGCGTGCGAGCGCGGGGGCAGGACGGCCCCCTGCAGGGTCCCGCCGCGAGCCTGCGAGCGGTGGGGGGCCGGGGGTCCTCTCACTACTCGGTGACCCGCCCGCCGTCCACGGTGAGGCGGCGGGTGGTCGCCACCTGCGCCAGCATCCGGCGGTCGTGGGTGACCAGCAGCAGCGTGCCGCGGTAGGCCGCGAGGGCCTGCTCGAGCTGCTCGATCGCGGGCAGGTCGAGGTGGTTGGTGGGCTCGTCGAGCACCAGCACGTTGATCCCGCGGGCCTGGAGCAGGGCCAGCCCGGCGCGGGTGCGCTCGCCGGGCGAGAGCGTGTCGGCCGGGCGCAGCACGTGCTCCGCGGTGAGGCCGTACTTGGCCAGCAGGGTGCGCACCTCGGCGCTCGGCCAGTCAGGGACCTCGGCGGAGAAGGCGTCCAGCAGCGTCTCCGAACCCAGGAACGCCTCCCGGGCCTGGTCGATCTCCCCGATCCGGACCGACGGGCCCAGCGTCGAGCGGCCCTCGTCCAGCGGCACCCGACCGAGCAGGGCGGCGAGCAGGGTCGACTTGCCGGCGCCGTTGGGGCCGGTGATCGCCACCCGGTCGCCCCAGTCGACCTGCACGTCCACCGGGCCGAGCGTGAAGTCGCCCCGCCGCACGACCGCCCCGGTCAGGGTGGCCACCACCGCGCCGGCCCGGGGTGCCGCGGCGATCTCCATCCGCAGCTCCCACTCCTTGCGGGGCTCCTCGACGACCTCCAGCCGCTCGATGCGCCGGTCGGTCTGCCGGGCCTTGGCCGCCTGCTTCTCCGAGGTCTGCCGCTGGAAGTTCTTGACGTGCTTGTCCGGGTCCTTCTGCTTGCGGACGGCGTTGCGCAGGCCCTTGTCCATCCAGGAGCGCTGGGTGCGTGCCCGCGCCTCCAGCCCGGCCCTGGTCTCGGCGTACTCCTCGTACTCCTCGCGGGCGTGCCGGCGGGCGACCTCCCGCTCCACCAGGTAGGCCTCGTAGCCGCCGTCGTGCACCCGTACCAGCTGCTGGGCGAGGTCGAGCTCGACCACCCGCGTCACGGTCCGGGCGAGGAACTCCCGGTCGTGGCTGACCAGCACGATGCCGCCGCGGGCGTCACGGACGAACCACTCCAGCTGCGCGAGCCCGGCGAGGTCGAGGTCGTTGGTGGGCTCGTCGAGGAGCAGGACGTCGTACCGGGACAGCAGCAGCGCGGCCAGCCCGACCCGCGCCGCCTGACCGCCGGAGAGCCCGGTCGTCGCGGCGTCCAGGTCGACCCCGGGCGCCACGTCGGCGACCACCTGCTCGGCGCGCTCGTCGAGGTCGGCGCCACCCAGGGCCAGCCAGCGCTCGAGCGCCTCCCCGTAGGCGTCGTCGGCGCCGTCGGTCCCGGCGGTGAGCGCCTCGGTGGCGGCGTCGAGCGCGGCCTGCGCGGCGGCCACCCCGGTGCGGCGGGCCAGTGCCTGGCGCACCGACTCCCCGGGCCGGCGGTCGTGCTCCTGGGGCAGGTACCCGAGGGTGGCCGTCGGCGGGCTCACCGTCACGCTGCCGGACTCGGCGGGCAGCTCACCGGCCAGCGTGCGCAGCAGCGTGGACTTCCCCGCGCCGTTCACCCCGACCAGGCCCACGACGTCACCGGGGCCGACCACGAGGTCGAGGCCGGAGAACAGGACGCGGGCGCCGTGGCCGGCAGCCAGCCCGCGGGCGACGAGGGTGGCACTCACCGGCTCATCCTCCCCGAGGCGCCCCGCCGTCCCCGCCGGTGTCACCGGATCCGTCCTCACCGGTCGGCTCCCGCGGTGCGAGGACCTCGTCGGTCATCTCGTCGAGCATCCGCTCCAGGTCCAGCAGCGCCGCGGCGTCGTCGCCCTCCCCCTGCGGACGGCGGCGGACCAGCCACGGCTGGAGCTGGTCGTAGCCGCGCACCGACACCCGCCGCAGCGGCCGCACCCGGTACCGCGTCAGTCCCCGGAGGTGCCGCGCCAGCTCGCGATCGACCAGCAGCGCCCCTGGGTGGGCGATCGAGGTGAGCCGGCTGGCCAGGTTCACCACCGGCGAGTAGACGTCCCCGAGGTGGGTGATCACCGTGCCGTGGGCGGCGCCCACCCGCAGCGGCGGGCGGTCCTCGGCCGCCCACGCGTCGGGCAGCTCCAGGCCGATCTCCACAGCGTCGATCGCCGACACGGCGGTGTAGAGGACGCCGTCCCCGACCGTCTTCACGACCCGGCCGTGGTGCCGGGCGATGACCTCGGCGGCGGTGGCCTCGAAGTCCTCCACCATCTCGCCGAGCTCGCGGCCGCCCATGCCGCGGCTGCGGCTGGTGTAGCCGACCAGGTCGGCGAAGCCGACGGCGAGTTCCCGGCGGTCGCCCCCGGCCTCGGCGGCGAGCAGCCGGTCGGCGTTGGCGGCCAGGTGCCGCCGCCAGACGTAGTCCTGCACGGCGCGCAGCAGCGGCAGCAGCCGGCGGGTGCTCTCCGCCGCCCGCTCGGGGTCGATCGGCGCGCGCTCGGCCCCGGCGCCCTGCCCGCGGGTCAGGACGTCGGCGAGCATGTCGGTCTGCCAGTCGGCCAGGCGGGACAGGGACTGCGCCATGGCGCGGGCGATGGAGGCCTCGGCGTCCTCGTCGACGAAGCCGGTGTCGATGAGCGCGGAGAGCAGCCCGAGCGCCTGGACGTCGGCGTCGGTGAAGACCAGGTCGTCGTCGGCGGCATCCGGGAAGCCCAGGGCGCGCCACAACCGCTGGGTGCGGTGCGACGGCATGCCGGCCATCTGCGCGACCTGCAGCCGCGTGTAGCGCCGCGGGCCCCCGAGGAGCAGGCGCTCCAGTGCCTCCCGGGCGTCGGGTGCGCCGGGGGTGTCCCCCGGTGGGGTGTCCGGCAGGGCTCAGCCCGTCGTGTGCACGACCAGCACGTCGACCGGCGAACGGCGGGTCACGTCGGAGGGGACCGAGCCGAGCAGCCGGCCCTTGAGGCTGTTGAGCCCGCGGTTGCCGACCACGAGCAGGTCGGCCTTCTCGCGGCTGACGACGTCGAGCAGCGTCTCCACCGGGGAACCGACCACGGCGATCGGCGCGACGTCGGTCGCGCCGGCCTCCCGAGCGCGCTGACCGGCGGTGCGCACGGTGTCCTCGGCCGGCGCCGACCCGATCACCTGGTAGGCCTCGTCGCCGAAGACGGTGCGCGCCTCCTCGATCTCGCGGTCGTCGACCCGCGGGGGCAGGTAGGCGCAGACGATGACCAGCCGGGCACCGCAGGCACCGGCCAGCGCTCCGGCGCGGCGCACCGCCAAGAGGGAGGACTCCGACCCGTCGGTCCCGACGACCACCGTGCGATAGGCGCTCACGGGCGGGGAACCTACCGGGAACGGCGCGGCGGCGCGGGCGGAGGCCAGCCACCGGGGGCTCGGAACACGCCGCCCCACCGGCCGGGACGCCCGTCCGGTCGGCCCCGTGCGCTTGGATGGGCCCGCACCCGGCCGACGACGAGGAGACTCCCATCCACCCCGGCTCCACCGCCCACCGCGACCCCGTGCGGGTCGAGGTCCGCGGCCTCACCAAGACCTTCGGCGCGGTCCGCGCCGTCGACGACCTGACCTTCACGGTCGAGCCCGGCTCCGTGACCGGCTTCCTGGGTCCCAACGGCGCCGGGAAGACCACGACCATGCGCATGGTGCTGGGGCTGGAGCGCCCGGACTCCGGGACGGCGACCTTCAACGGCGCCGCCTATCCCGACCTCCCCTCGCCGGTCCGCACCGTCGGCGCGGTCCTCGAGACGGCCTTCCACCCGGCCCGGTCGGGTCGCAACCACCTGCGCGTGTACTGCCGCGCGGCCGGCCTGCCGCTCACCCGCGCCGACGAGACGCTCGCCCAGGTGGGCCTGACCGACGCGGCGAACCGCCGGGCCGGCGGCTACTCGCTGGGCATGCGCCAGCGGCTGGCCCTGGCCACGGCGCTGCTCGGCGACCCCGCCGTGCTGGTCCTCGACGAGCCGGCCAACGGGCTCGACCCCGAGGGCATCCAGTGGCTGCGCGGCTT
Source organism: Geodermatophilus sp. SYSU D00697 (assembly GCF_054050175.1). Taxonomy (NCBI): domain Bacteria; kingdom Bacillati; phylum Actinomycetota; class Actinomycetes; order Geodermatophilales; family Geodermatophilaceae; genus Geodermatophilus; species Geodermatophilus sp. SYSU D00697. The sequence continues at coordinate 6,654 of NZ_JBJGYV010000010.1, read as the reverse complement.
CATCCGCCACCTCGCCCACGACGAGGGCCGCACCGTGCTGGTCTCCAGCCACCTGCTGTCGGAGATGGAGCACACCGCCGACCGGGTGGTCATCGTCGGGGCCGGCCGGCTGGTCCGGGAGGGGTCGATCGCCGAGCTCCGCTCGGGTGCCCAGGGCGCCGGCACCGTCGTCGTCCGCAGTCCGGAGGCCCGCCGGCTGGCCGAGGTCCTCGACGGCGCGGGGTTCGCGGTGACCCCGGACGGCGACGGCCTGGTGACCGTCAGCGGCACGACCCCGGCCGCGGTCGGGGCCCGTGCCTTCGCGGCGGGCATCGAGCTGCACGAGCTGCGGGCCGAGACCAGCGGCCTGGAGGAGCTGTACTTCCGGCTCACCGCCGGCCAGGAGCAGTACGCCGCCTTCTCGACCGACCCGACCCCGCAGGGAGCTGCTCGATGACCCCGCTCGTCCGCGCCGAGTGGACGAAGCTGTTCACCACCCGCGTCTGGCTCGGGCTGCTGCTCGGGTCCTGCCTGATGGTGGCCGGCTTCGCGGTGCTGTTCACCTCGTTCGCCGGCGGTGCCGAGAGCGGGCTGCCGCCGGTCGGCACCGAGCAGTACGAGCAGCTGGTCCTCGCCATCACCGCGAACGTCACGGTGCTGTTCCTGATCCTGGGCATCATCGGGATGACGCAGGAGTACCGGCACCGGACCGCCACGCCGACGTTCCTGACCACCCCCCGGCGCGGCCGCGTCGTGATCGCCAAGCTCCTGGGCTACGCCCTCGTGTCAGTGCCCTTCGCCCTCGTCGTCATGGCCGTGAACTACCTGGTCGTCGCCCTGCACGCCGGCGCGCGAGGCGCGGTGCCCTCGCTGACCGGCGACAACCTGCGGATCCTGGCCAGCAGCGGGCTGGCCCTGGTCATCTACGCGGTCATCGGCGTCGGCCTCGGCGCGCTGCTGCGCAACCAGGTGGGCGCCATCGTCGGCGGGCTGGTCTACCTGTTCGTGATCGAGCCGATCGTCCGCTCGATCCCGGCCACGGCCCCGGCCTACAAGTGGCTGCCCGGTGGAGCGCTCGAGGCGATGACGGCGACCTTCCAGGGGCCCGACCTCCTCGCCCCCTGGCAGGGCGGCCTGCTGCTGCTCGGTTACGGTCTGGTCGCCGCCCTGCTGGGCACCCTGCTCGCCGTCCGCCGCGACGTCGTCTAGTCCGTCGCGTCGGGCCATCCCGACTCCGAACGGGGCTCTCCCGATGACCACCCGCATGACCGCGCAACGGCTGGGCCGGCTGATCGCCGACGGCGACGTCGAGGCCGTCCGCACGGCCGTCACCGACACGCCCCGCCTGCTGTCCGCCACGGTGGAGCGCGCCGGCCAGGGCGGCTGGACGCCGCTGCACGTGGCCGTGGCCGAGGGCCGGACCGAGATCGTGCGGCTGCTGGTGGCCGCCGGTGCCGACGTCGCCGCCCGCACCGAGCACGACCGCACGCCGCTGCACCTGGCCCTCCAGTCCGCCCCCGACCTGGTGCCGGTGCTCCGCGAGCTGGGCGCCCCGGTGGACGCGCCCAGTGCCGCCTACCTCGACGACCTCGACCGGCTCACCGTGGAGCTCGACGCCGGGGCCCCGCTGGCCGACCCGGTCACCGGCGTGGACCTGCTCAGCTGGGCCGCGGCCGGCGGCGCGGCGACCACCGCGCGGGCGCTGCTCGATCGCGGGGCCGACGCCGACGGCGGCGCGCTGCACGCCGCCGCGGCCGGCGCCCGGCTGGAGCTGGTCCGCCTGCTGCTGGCCGCCGGCGCCGACGTCAACCGGCGCGAACCGGACACCGGCCGTGCCCCGCTGCACGTCGCGGTCGCCTCGGGGACCGACGGCGACGCGCCCGACGTCGTGCGCGTGCTCCTCGACGCCGGGGCCGACGTCAACGCCACCACCACCGACGGCGCCTCCGCCCTGGACATCAGCCGGGTGGCCGCCGCCCGCACCCGGCGCGACGCCGCAGGCCAGGCCGGCGTCCACGACGCCCTCGCCGACCTCCTGGTCGCGCGCGGCGCCACCGACTGAGGGAGGACCGCGTCCCCCCACCCCCTCGCGAGCTGGGGGTGGTGCCCTGGACGGGGCTGCGCCGCGTCCTGTCCACGCACAGGTGCGGGCGTAGACTCACCACCCGGTCCAGAGACGTCCACCGACGACGAAGAAGGCACTCGACCCCGTGTCAAGCGTGAGTTCATCCCGGCCGTCCTCCACTCCTTCCTCCTCAGCGGTGGCAGGCTTCGGCACCAACGAGTGGCTGGTCGAGGAGATGTACCAGCAGTACCTCGCCGACCCGTCCAGCGTGGACCAGGCGTGGCACGAGTTCTTCGCCGACTACCGGCCCGGCAGCCCGGTCTCGGCCAGCGACGACCGCCAGCAGCCGGCCGCCGCCTCCCCCAACGGGGGCCCGGCCACGCAGCCGCCGGCCACCTCGTACGCGAGCCCGGCGCCGTCGCAGGAGGCCGCCCCCGCGGCATCGGCGCCCGCCGCCCCCCAGGCCCCCGCGGCCGCGCCGCAGCAGCCGGCCGGGAGCAGCGGCGAGCCGTCCCGCGCCACCCCCGTCGAGCCGAAGACCGAGGCCACCGTCGTGCACCGCGCCGCGGACACCGCCGCGGGCCAGCAGAAGGCGGCTCCCGCCACGAAGCCGGCCGCAGGGCCCGCCGCCAAGGCCGCGCCGAAGGCGACCGGTGAGGGTCCGAAGCAGACCCCGCTGCGCGGCGCTGCCGCCAGCATCGTCAAGAACATGAACGCGTCGCTGACCGTGCCGACGGCGACCAGCGTGCGCGCGGTGCCGGCCAAGCTCCTGGCCGACAACCGCATCGTCATCAACAACCACCTCGCGCGGGCGCGCGGCGGGAAGGTCTCCTTCACCCACCTCATCGGCTACGCGCTGGTGCGGGCGCTGGACGACTTCCCGGAGATGAACGCCTCCTACACCGAGGTCGACGGCAAGCCGACCCTGGTGCAGCCCGAGCACGTCAACTTCGGGCTGGCCATCGACCTGCCCAAGCCCGACGGCTCCCGCTCCCTCGTCGTCGCCTCGATCAAGGCCGCCGAGGAGATGGACTTCGCCCAGTTCTGGGCCGCCTACGAGGACGTCATCCGCCGCGCCCGCGCCGGCAAGCTGACCCTCGAGGACTACTCGGGCACCACGATCAGCCTGACCAACCCCGGCACCATCGGCACCAACCACTCTGTGCCGCGGCTGACCGCCGGCCAGGGCACGATCGTCGGCGTCGGGGCCATGGAGTACCCGGCCGAGTTCCAGGGGATGAACCCCGAGACGCTCACCGAGATGGCGGTCAGCAAGATCATCACGCTGACCTCCACCTACGACCACCGGATCATCCAGGGCGCCCAGTCCGGTGACTTCCTGCGCCGGCTGCACCAGCTGCTGCTCGGCGAGGACGGGTTCTACGACGCCGTCTTCCGCTCGCTGCGCATCCCGTACGAGCCGGTGCGCTGGATGCCCGACGTGCGGGTGACCCGCGAGGGGCAGATCGACAAGGAAGCCCGGGTCATCGAGGTCATCGAGGCCTACCGGCGCAACGGCCACCTCATGGCCGACACCGACCCGCTCGAGTTCAAGGTCCGCAGCCACCCCGACCTCGACATCCTCCAGCACGGCCTGACGCTGTGGGACCTCGACCGGAAGTTCCCCGTCGGCGGGTTCGCCGGCGAGCGGCTGATGGCGCTGCGCGACATCCTCGGGGTGCTGCGCAACTCCTACTGCCGCACGGTCGGCGTCGAGTACATGCACATCACCGACCCCGAAGAGCGGGAGTGGATCCAGCGCCGGGTCGAGGTCAAGGCCGACCAGCCCGAGCGGGAGAAGCAGAAGCACATCCTGGGCCGGCTCAACGCCGCGGAGGCGTTCGAGACCTTCCTCCAGACCAAGTACGTCGGTCAGAAGCGGTTCAGCCTCGAGGGCGGCGAGTCGGTCATCCCCCTGCTGGACGAGGTGCTGATCGCCGGCACCGACCACGAGCTCGACGAGATCGCGATCGGCATGGCCCACCGCGGCCGGCTCAACGTGCTGGCCAACGTGCTGGGCAAGAGCTACGCGAAGATATTCGGCGAGTTCGAGGGCAACATCGACCCCGGCACCGTCCAGGGCTCCGGTGACGTCAAGTACCACCTCGGCGCCGAGGGCACGTTCCGCAACCCGTTCCGGCCCGACGCCGAGATCGCCGTCTCGCTGGCCAGCAACCCCTCGCACCTGGAGACGGTCAACCCCGTCCTCGAGGGCGTCGTCCGTGCCAAGCAGGACATGATCGACAAGGGCGAGCAGGGCTTCACCGTCCTGCCGGTCCTGCTGCACGGTGACGCGGCCTTCGCCGGTCAGGGCGTCGTGGCCGAGACGCTCAACCTCTCGCAGCTGCGCGGCTACCGCACCGGCGGCACCGTGCACGTCGTCATCAACAACCAGGTCGGCTTCACCACGAGCCCGGCGCAGTCCCGGTCGAGCCTCTACTCGACCGACGTCGCGCGGATGATCGGCGCGCCGGTCTTCCACGTGAACGGCGACGACCCCGAGGCCTGCGTGCGCGTGGCGCGGCTGGCGGTCGAGTACCGGCAGGCGTTCAAGAAGGACGTCGTCATCGACCTCGTGTGCTACCGCCGGCGCGGGCACAACGAGGGCGACGACCCGTCGATGACCCAGCCGCTGATGTACGACATCATCGACCGCAAGCGCTCGGTCCGGAAGCTGTACACCGAGGCGCTCATCGGCCGCGGCGACATCACGCTGGCCGAGGCCGAGGAGGCGCTGAAGGACTACCGCGGCCAGCTGGAGCGGGCCTTCGCCGAGACCCACGACGCGCAGGAGACCTCCAAGCCGCAGCCGGCGATGGACCAGCCGGCGCAGGAGTCCACCACGGTGGCCACCGCGATCTCCACCGAGGTGCTCAAGGCGATCGGCGACGCGCACGTCTCGCTGCCGCAGGACTTCACCGTCCACCCGAAGCTGCAGCGGATGCTCGAGCGGCGCGCGGCCATGGTGAGCGAGGGCGGCATCGACTGGGCGATGGGCGAGCTGCTCGCCTTCGGGTCGCTGCTCATGCAGGGCGTCCCGGTCCGCCTGGCCGGCCAGGACTCCCGCCGCGGCACCTTCGTGCAGCGGCACTCGGTGCTCATCGACCGCGAGTCGGCCGCGGAGTACACGCCACTGGCGCACCTCTCCGAGGACCAGGCGAAGTTCTTCGTCTACGACTCGCTGCTCAGCGAGTACGCGGCGCTGGGCTTCGAGTACGGCTACTCGCTGGCCAACCCCAAGGCCCTGGTGCTCTGGGAGGCGCAGTTCGGCGACTTCGTCAACGGCGCCCAGATGGTCATCGACGAGTACGTCAGCTCCGGCGAGGCCAAGTGGGGCCAGCGCTCCGGCGTCGTCCTGCTGCTGCCGCACGGCCTCGAGGGCCAGGGGCCGGACCACTCCAGCGGCCGGATCGAGCGCTTCCTGCAGCTGTCGGCGGAGAACAACATGACCGTCGCCAACTGCTCGACGCCCGGCAACTACTTCCACCTGCTGCGCCGGCAGGCACTGTCGGACGTGCACCGGCCGCTGGTCGTGTTCACGCCCAAGTCGCTGCTGCGGGCCAAGGCCGCGGTCAGCCCGGTGGCGGACTTCACCGAGGAGACCTTCCGGCCGGTGCTGCCCGACCCGGGTGTCGGCGGCGAGCCGCTCGACGACGGGGCCGTTCGCCGGGTGCTGCTGTGCAGCGGCAAGGTCGCCTACGACCTGCTCGCCCAGCGGGAGTCCGACGGCACCGCCGACACCGCGGTGGTGCGGGTCGAGCAGCTCTACCCGCTGCCCGCCGAGCAGATCCGCCAGCAGTTGGACCGCTACCCGAACGCGCAGGACGTCGTCTGGGTGCAGGAGGAGCCGGCCAACATGGGCGCCTGGCAGTTCATGGCGGTCAACCTGCCCGAGCACCTCGGGGGCCGGCCGCTGCGCCGCATCAGCCGCCGCGCCTCTGCCAGCCCGGCCGTCGGCTCGGCCAAGGTGCACGAGGTCGAGCAGAAGCAGCTGGTCGCGCAGGCCTTCGCCGACTGAGACCACGCGCCCCGCGACGCCCGGTTCCCGAACGCCTCGGGAGCCGGGCGTCGTAGGTTCCATGCCGTGTACTTCACCGACAGGGGTCTCGAGGAGCTGGCCGAGCGGCGGGGCGACGAGCAGGTCACCCTCGCCTGGCTCGCCGACCAGATGCAGGCGTTCGTCGACCAGTTCCCGGACTTCGAGGTGCCGGTCGAGCGGCTGGCGACCTGGCTGGCCCGCGGCGGCACGGACGACGACGAGTAGAAGGACCCCCTGCCCCCCACCGCTCGCACGCTCGCGGCGGGACCCTGCAGAGGGCCTCGGCCGGGACGGGCTCAGCGCGACAGGGGTACGGAACCTGGCCGCGGTGGTCGGCTCGAGGAGCGGGGGGCCGGAGGCCTCCCCGACGAGGGCCGGCAGGGGCTCAGCGCGACAGGGGTACGGGCCGCGGTGGTCGGCTCGAGGAGCGGGGGGCCGGAGGCCTCCCCGACGAGGGCCGGCAGGGGCTCAGCGCGACAGGGGTACGGGCCGCGGTGGTCGGCTCGAGGAGCGGGGGGCCGGAGGCCTCCCCGACGAGGGCCGGCAGGGGCTCAGCGCGACAGGGGTACGG
>NZ_JBJGYV010000009.1:0-158849 GCF_054050175.1 Geodermatophilus sp. SYSU D00697 | reverse complement strand
AAGCTAAGCCTCTCAGCGCCGATGGTACTGCCCCGGAGACGGGGTGGGAGAGTAGGACGCCGCCGGACAACACTCCACGAAGGGGCCCCAGCAACCGCTGGGGCCCCTTCGCGCATCCCCCGCCACGCCATGGCAGGGGCACTCCGCAGCGAGCCGGCGCCCGGCCTGGGGAGGCCCTCAGCGCCGGGCCCGCGGTTCCTTCGTCGTCGCCCCGACGTTGTCGGCGAACCAGGTGTTGAGCGCGACGAGGTCCCGCCACGCCGTCCGGACCTCCTCGAGGGCTCGGCGGTGGTGCAGCCAGTCAGCGGGTTCCCACCGGCGAGCGGCGTGCAACGACTTGTGCCGCAGCAGGTCGGTGCGGTCGTCGTCCACGGCGAAGCCGGAGGGGACCCGCCTGAGCTGCTCCCCCTCGATGTCCCAGCCGCCCGAGGACAGCCGGTCCACCTCCGCGCGCAGCCGCCCGCCCTGGAGGTCGTCGGCGACGGCGCGGCGGTACCGGGCCACCTGGTCGGACTCCAGCCGCCAGCACCCGCCGGCCACCATGAGGCCGTCGGTGGAGATCTGCACGTACCAGGCGCCGGCGCCCCGGCCCTCCGGGTTCACCACCGCACCTTGGTGGGTCTTGTACGGCGTCTTGTCATGGCTGAACCGGACGTCGCGGTACGGGCGGAACACCTTGGCGGTGCCGAACTCCGGCGCCAGCTCCTCGACCAGGGCCTGCAGCGGCGCCCGCACGCAGTCGTCGTAGACGGCGCGGTGGCGGGTCCAGTAGGTCTTGCTGTTGTCGGCCTCCAGGCCCTCGTAGAAGACCAGCCCCTCGTCGGGGAACCCCTCGAAGCTCATCGGCTCCTGTCCGTCTCGTCCAGCAGGGCGTGCCAGCGCCGCTCCCGCAGCGGTGCGCCGCCCGTGTCGAGCGTGCGCACCCAGCCATCCGGTGCCCAGCCGGCCGACTCGAAGAAGTCGGCCGACACCCGGTCCTGTTCCGCCAGCCACGTCTGCAGCCGCACCGCGCCCGAGGCCCGCGCGAGGTCGGCCACGGCGGCCAGCAGGCGGCTGCCGTGCCCGCGCCGTCCCCACCGGGGCTCCACGAGCAGGGTGGCGACCTCGGTCGTCGGCCCGACCGCCGCGCCGTCGACGTCGGCGGCCTCCGGCGGACCGTACGCGGCGAAGCCGACGACGGTCTCGTGCTCGACGGCCACGAGCACGCCGTGCGCCGGCGTCGGCGGGGCGACCACCGCCGCGCGCCACGCCGCCGTGGCCGCCTCCTCGTCCCATGCGTCGAGGACGTCGGCGGGCAGCGCGGCCCGGTACGCCGTCCGCCAGGTGACGGCCTGGATCCGGGCGACGTCGGCGGCATCCGCCGGGCGGGCGGGCCGGACGGAGACCTCGGCGCTACCGGTCAGGCGCGGGAACGGCGAGGTCGGGTCCACGCCGGGCAGCGTAGGGCCGCGCGGCACCTGTCGTACCCAGCAGGCAGGATCGCCCGCTGTGGGCCTCCCCGTCGTCGACCGTCTGCCGGCTCCGCTGGCGCGCCGCATCGCCCTCGCCGCGCAGGGGTTCGCCGACCCGCGGCCCGACGGCGTCGTCGACGGCCGGCACCTGCGGCGGATGACCTCCCGGCTGGCCGTCGTGCAGATCGACTCGGTCAACGTGCTGTCCCGGGCGCACTACCTGCCGGCGTTCAGCCGGTTCGGGCCCTACCCCCGCGCGGCCATCGACGCGCTCGCCGGCCGCAGCCGGGCGCTGTTCGAGTACTGGGCGCACGAGGCGTCCTTCCTCCCCGTGCGCCTGCACCCGTACCTGCGCTGGCGCATGGCCGCTGCCGAGGAGCACGCCTGGGGCTCGATGGTGCGCATCCAGCGGGAGCGGCCCGGCTACGTCGCGGAGGTGCTCGACCGGGTGCGGGAGGGTGGCCCGCTCAAGGCCAGCGACCTCGCCGAACCCCGGCCCGACCGGCCGGGCAGCATGTGGAACTGGCACGCGGGCAAGGTCGCGCTGGAGTGGCTGTTCTACACCGGCGTCCTCACCACCCGCGGCCGCACCACGGCCTTCGAGCGGGTCTACGACCTGACCGAACGAGTCCTGCCGGCCGCCGTGCTCCAGGCGCCGACCCCGGAGCCGGCCGAGGCGGTGCGCGAGCTGGTGCGCACCGCCGCCCGCGCGCTGGGCGTGGCCACCGAGCGGGACCTGCGCGACTACTTCCGGCTCAAGCCCGCGCCCACCCGGGCCGCGATCGCCGAGCTCACCGACGCCGGCGAGCTCCTGCCCGTCGAGGTCGCCGGATGGGGCGGGCCGGCCTTCCTGCACCCGGAGGCGCGCCGGCCCCGCTGGATCCGGGCCCGGGCGTTGCTCAGCCCGTTCGACTCGCTGGTCTGGGAGCGGCCGCGGGTCGAGCGCATCTTCGGCTTCCGCTACCGCCTGGAGATCTACACGCCGGCGGCCAAGCGGGTGCACGGCTACTACGTGCTGCCGTTCCTGCTCGGCGACCGGCTCGTGGCGCGGGTGGACCTCAAGGCCGACCGCCAGGCGGGGGTGCTGCGGGTCCAGTCGGCCTTCGCCGAGGAGGGGGTCGACCGCGCCGAGGTGGCCGACGCCCTCGCCGCCGAGCTGGCCCTCATGGCCGGCTGGCTGGAGCTGGGGTCGGTGACCGTCGCCGAGCGGGGGGACCTCGCCGGGGACCTGGCCGTCGCCCTGCGCTGAGGGGGCCGGTCAGCGGCCGGCCAGCCGCTGCACGACCGCGAGCCCCGCCGGACCGCCCGGCCAGGCCCGGGCCAGGGCCGGTGCGCCCGCGGCGCGCACCACCGCCCGCAGGGCCAGGGCCACCACGACGACGTCGTCGGCGTAGCCCAGCACCGGGACGACGTCGGGCACGAGGTCGATCGGCGACAGCAGGTAGGCCAGCAGCAGCCACAGCCGCAGCCGCACCCCGCGGGGGAGCGACCGGTCGGCGGCCAGCCTGCGCACCAGCCGGACCAGGTCGGGCAGCAGGCGCAGCGCCTCCCGGACGGTCAGGTCGGGCGGCCGCGTCCGCCACAGCACCAGCAGGAGCGCGGCCCACAGCACGAGCAGGCCGCCGGCGACCGCGAGAAGCGCGCTCCACCACTCCACGGGACGAGTCTGACCCGTGGGGCAGGAGCGGTCCGGGTGCGGGACCCTGTCGGGGGCCGGCCGTACCCTCGGGCGCGTGACGAGCGCGACCGACGGCCCCATCGACACCCAGTACGAGGACCTGCTGCGCCGGGTGCTCGAGCGCGGCACCCCCAAGCAGGACCGCACCGGCACCGGCACGGTCAGCCTCTTCGGCGAGCGGCTGCGGTACGACCTCTCCGAGCGCTTCCCCCTCATCACCACCAAGCGGGTCCACTTCAAGTCGGTCGCCTACGAGCTGCTGTGGTTCCTGCGCGGCGACTCCAACGTCGGCTGGCTGCGCGACAAGGGCGTCACCATCTGGGACGAGTGGGCCTCGCCCGAGGGGGAGCTGGGGCCGGTCTACGGCGTCCAGTGGCGCTCGTGGCCCACGCCGGACGGCGGGCACGTCGACCAGATCACCGCCGTCCTGGAGACCCTGCGCACCGATCCGGACTCCCGCCGGATGCTGGTCTCGGCGTGGAACGTGGCCGCGCTGCCGGAGATGGCGCTGGCGCCGTGCCACGCGCTGTTCCAGTTCCACGTCGCCGACGGCCGGCTCTCCTGCCAGCTCTACCAGCGCAGCGCCGACCTCTTCCTGGGCGTGCCGTTCAACATCGCCAGCTACGCGCTGCTGACCCGCATGGTCGCCGACCAGGTCGGCCTGGCCCCCGGGGACTTCATCTGGGTGGGCGGGGACTGCCACGTCTACAGCAACCACGTCGAGCAGGTGACCGAGCAGCTCTCCCGCGAGGTGCTGCCCTTCCCGACGCTCGAGCTCGCGCCCGCGCCCTCGCTGTTCGACTACGCCTACGAGGACCTCACCCTCCACGACTACCGGCACCACCCGGCGATCAAGGCCCCGGTGGCGGTGTGACCGGGTGGGCGTCGCGCTGATCTGGGCGCAGGCCGCGGGCGGGGTCATCGGCGCGGACGGCGCGCTGCCCTGGCACCTGCCCGAGGACCTGAGGCTCTTCCGCACCCTCACCACCGGCTCGACGGTCGTCATGGGCCGGCGCACCTGGGAATCGCTGCCCGAGCGGTTCCGCCCGCTGCCCGGGCGGGCCAACCTCGTCCTCACCACCGACCCGTGCTGGTCCGCCGACGGCGCCCGCCGCGCCGGCTCGGTCGAGGAGGTCCTCGCCGACGTCGGGGACCTGTGGGTCATCGGCGGCGGCCGGGTCTACGCCGCCTTCCTCCCGCACGCCGACCGGCTGGTCGTCACCGAGGTCGACACGCAGGTGGACGGCGACACGTGGGCGCCGGTGCCCGGACCGGAGTGGCGCCGGGTCTCCCGCGACCCCGCCGAGGGCTGGTCGACGTCGGCCACCGGGCTGCGGTACGCGGTGTCGGAGTACCGCCGGGGGACGGCGTCCGCCGCGCCGGGGCGGAACACGGCCGTCCCCGATCGGTAGATTCACCCCATGACCAGCGACCCCGCTCGGCCCTTCGGGCGCGTCCTGACGGCGATGGTCACCCCGCTGGCCGAGGACGGCTCGATCGACCTCGCCGGCGCCCAGGAACTGGCTGCCCACCTGGTCGACCGCGGAGCCCACGATGGCCTCGTCGTCTGCGGGACGACGGGGGAGTCACCGACCTTGAGCGACGCCGAGCAGCGCGCCGTCCTCGAGGCGGTCCTGGACGCGGTCGGCGACCGGGCGACCGTCGTCGCCGGTGTGGGGACCAACGACACCGCCCACTCCATCGACAAGGCCCGGGACGCCGAGCGGCTCGGCGCGCACGGCCTGATGGTGGTGACGCCGTACTACAACAAGCCCCCGCAGGCGGGCCTGCTGCGGCACTTCACCGCCGTCGCGGACTCCACCGACCTGCCGGTGATGCTCTACGACATCCCGCCGCGCACCGTCGTGCCCATCGAGGTGGAGACGCTGGTCCGGGCCGCGGAGCACCCGCGGATCGTCGCGGTGAAGGACGCCAAGGGCGACCTCGGCGCGGTGGCCTGGACCCTCGCGCGCACCGACCTGGCCTACTACAGCGGCGAGGACATGCTCAACCTGCCGCTCCTGGCCGTCGGCGCGGTCGGTGTGGTGAGCGTCGTCGGCCACCTGGTCGGCCCGCGACTGGCCGAGCTGATCGGCGCGGTGGAGTCCGGGGACCTGGTCAAGGCCCGGGCGGTCAACGAGAGCCTGCTCCCGGTCTACACCGGCATCTTCCGGACCCAGGGCGTCATCCTGGTCAAGGCGGCGCTGAACGCGCTCGGCATGCCCGCGGGGCCGGTGCGCCCGCCGCTGGTCGACGCCACCCCCGAGCAGCTCGCCACGCTGCGGGAGGACCTCGCCGCGGGCGGGGTGACGCTGTGAGCGCGGCCCCCGGCGGCCCGATCACCCAGCCCCACCTCGACCTCAAGGCACCACCCCCGCTGCCGGCCGGCGGCCTGCGCGTGATGGCGCTGGGCGGACTCGGCGAGATCGGCCGCAACATGGCCGTCCTGGAGTACGACGGGAGCCTGCTGGTCATCGACTGCGGCGTCCTGTTCCCCGAGGCCGAGCAGCCCGGCGTCGACCTGATCCTCCCGGACTTCGGGGTCATCGAGCACCGGCTCGAGGACATCGCCGCCGTCGTCCTCACCCACGGGCACGAGGACCACATCGGCGCCATCCCGTACCTGCTGCGGATGCGCGGTGACATCCCCCTGGTCGGGTCGCGGTTCACCCTCGCCCTGGTCTCGGCCAAGCTGCGCGAGCACCGCATCGACCCGACGCTGGTCGAGGTCGCGGCCGGGGACGACCACGTGGCCGGGCCCTTCCACTGCGAGTTCATCGCGGTCAACCACTCGATCCCCGACGCCCTCGCGGTCGCCGTCCACACGCCGGCCGGGAGGCTGGTGCACACCGGCGACTTCAAGATGGACCAGCTGCCGCTCGACGGCGTCCTCACCGACCTGGGCGCCTTCGCCCGGCTCGGGGTCGAGGGCATCGACCTGCTGCTGGCCGACTCCACCAACGCCGAGATCCCCGGCTTCGTCACCTCCGAGCGGTCGATCGGCCCGGTGCTCGACGACGTCTTCGCCCGCGCCACCCAGCGGCTGATCGTCTCCAGCTTCGCCAGCCACGTGCACCGGATCCAGCAGGTGCTCGACTGCGCCGAGACCCACCGCCGCAAGGTCGCCTTCGTCGGCCGGTCGATGGTCCGCAACATGGGCGTGGCCCGCGACCTGGGCCTCCTGCGGGTGGCGCCCGGGCTGATGGTGTCCCTCGACGAGGCCGCGGCCATGCCGCCGGACCAGGTCGTGCTGGTCTCCACCGGCTCGCAGGGGGAGCCGCTGTCCGCGCTCGGCCGGATGGCGCGGGGCCAGCACCACCAGGTGACGATCGAGGCCGGCGACACCGTCGTCCTCGCCTCGTCGCTGGTGCCTGGTAACGAGACCGCCGTCTACAAGGTCATCAACGGGCTGGCCCGCCTGGGCGCGACCGTGGTGCACAAGGAGACCGCGCGGGTGCACGTCTCGGGCCACGCGCCGGCCGGCGAGCTGCGCACCCTGCTCAACGTCGCCAAGCCCCGCCACCTCATGCCGGTGCACGGCGAGTGGCGGCACCTGCGGGCGCACGCCGCCCTGGCCGAGGAGACCGGGATGAGCGCCGACCGGGTGCTCCTCGCCGAGAACGGCGTCGTGGTCGACCTGGTCGACGGCAAGGCCGCGATCGTGGGCAGCGTCCCGGTCGGGGACGTCTACGTCGACGGGCTCAACGTCGGCGACGTGGGGGAGGAGTCGCTGCAGGAGCGGCGCATCCTCGGCGACGAGGGGTTCGTCGCGCTCACCGTCGTCATCGAGCCCTCGACCAGCACGATCGTGCGGCCGGTGCACCTGTCCGCACGGGGCTTCGCCGACGACCCCACCGTCTTCGACCCGGCCCTGCAGCTGGTCGAGGACGCGCTGCGGCGCACCCTCGCCGACGGCGAGACCGACGCCCACCGGCTCTCTCAGGTGATCCGCCGGACGATCGGCAAGTGGGTGTCGGACACCCACCGCCGCCGGCCGATGATCATCCCCACCGTCCTGGAGGTCTGATCGGCTCGACGAGTGGGCCCCGGAGGGTCCCCGAGGAGGGCCGGGTCCGGCTCAACGCGACGGGGGACGCACGTGGCCGCGGTGTCGTCCGGTAGGACGACGACGTCACCGCAGCTCGATCGGCGCGATGCCCTCCTCCTCGGGCAGGTCGAAGCCCCACACCTGCGCGTAGAAGGACAGCTCGCCGTCCAGCGCCGCGCGGATGTTCTCCGCCCGCCGGAAGCCGTGCTGCTCCCCGGGGAAGAGCAGGTAGGCGTGCGGCACCCCCTTCTCCCGCAGCGCCGTCACGATCGCCTCCGCCTGCTCCGGCGGCACGACGCGGTCCTCCTCGCCCTGGAAGACCGCCAGCGGCGTGTCGAACGCGGCCACGTGCGAGACCGGGGAGCGCTCGGCGTAGACGTCGGCGCCCTCCGGCCACGGGGCGACCAGCGAGTCGAGGTAGCGGGACTCGAACTTGTGGGTGTCCGCGGCGAGCGCGCCCAGGTCCGCGACGCCGAAGTGGCTGGCGCCCGCGGAGAACACGCCCGGCCGCAGGCACAGCGCCGCCAGCGTGGTGTAGCCACCGGCCGAGCCGCCGCGGATGGCCATCCGGGCGGGGTCGACCCGGCCGCTGTCGGCGAGGAACCGGGCGCAGGCGACGACGTCGTCGAGGTCGACCACGCCCCACGCGCCGCGCAGGGCCTCGCGGTAGCGGCGCCCGTAGCCGGCCGACCCCCGGTAGTCGACGTCGGCCACGCAGAACCCCCGCGAGGTCCAGTACTGCACCTCGAGGTTCAGCACCGGGGCCGCCGCGGCCGTGGGTCCGCCGTGGACGACGACCAGGAGGGGCGGCAGCGACCCCTCCGGTGCGGTCACCTCGGGGTTGGTGGGCGGGTAGACCAGCGCGTGCGCCACGTCGATGCCGGTGCCGTCGTCCGGGGTGGGGAAGGTCAGGTGCTCCGGCTTGGCGAACCACGCCGGGTCCAGGCCGAGGTCGCGGGCGGGCCGCAACACGTCGGCGGCACCGCCTTCCACCGGTACCCGCAGCACCACCGGCTCGCTGGCCGGGCCCCCGGCCACGCACACCACCGCGCCGTCGGCCGCGGTCACGTACCGGAACGCCGCGTAGGGGACGTCGAGCTCGCGCACCGTCCCGTCGGTCTCGCGGACGGCGAGCCGGTCGGCGCCCTCCCGCGCGTAGGCCAGGACGACGCGGCCGTCGGGCAGCAGCGCGAAGCGGCGGGCGCCGAAGACCCACTGCGGCCCGGCGATGTCCGCGCCGAGGTCGAGCACCAGGTCGACCTCCCCACCCGGCCGCCAGCGGTACAGCGCCCACACGTCGGTGCGGTCCAGGCAGAACCACAGGCTGCCGTCGGCGGCCCACGTCGGCTGGACGGCCGACTCCGCGGCGCCGCCGTCCCGACGCCCGCCCGCGACGACGGTCTCGGTGCCGTCGTCGGTGCGGACGACGAGCTGCGCGGCGTCCCACGGCATGTCCGGGTGGTCCCACTGCAGCCAGGCCAGGGACCGGGCGTCGGGCGAGGGGCGCGGGTCGGAGACGAAGTCCGGGCCGCTGACGAGGACCTCCTCCGTCCCCTCGGGCCCGATCCGGACGATCTCGTTGACCACGTCGGCCGCCGCACCGCCGGCCGTGTGCGTCTCCCGGACGGCGAGCAGCGCGCCGCCCCGCGTCGGGGTCAGGTCGGCGTAGCGGACCCCCGCCGGCAGGTCGGGCTCCGCCGTGACCGTGACCGGCGCGCCCGCTCCGGCGTCGAGCCGGTACAGCCGCTGGTCGGTGAACCCGGTGAACCACACGGTGCCCCCGGCGACGGTCCACGCGCCGCCGCCGTACTCGTGCACCCGCGTCCGGGCGTTCCACGGCGGCGGCAGGGCGTCCTCGACGACGCCGTCCGCGGACCGGCGGACCAGGGCCGACCGGCCGCCCTCCCCGGGCCGTGACTCCGACCACCAGACGTCGGTGCCGTCGACGGCCACCTCTCCCAGCCGGGCGGCCGCGCGGACGACGAGCTCCGAGGTGATCGGGGTGGGCCAGCTGCCGTGGGGGAGCGGGGGAGGAGTCGGCATGCCCTGACCGTAGGTGCCGGACACGAGGCGTCGCCTGCCGTCGGCGCGCACCTGCGGCGATTACCGTCTGACGCATGCCTGCTCGCACGACGACGACCCGCGCGTCGGGTAAGTCGCCGGCGCGCGGACGCTCCGGCTCGGGTTCGACCGCGTCCCGGAAGCGCCCGCCCGCGAAGCGGCCCGCCTCCGGCGGCCGCAAGCCCGCCGCCCGGAAGTCCGCGCCCAAGAACTCCGGCCCCGGTCTGTGGGGCGTCATCAGCGGTGGCTGGTCCCTGCTGGCCCGCGGGGCCGGCGGGCTGGCCCGCTCGGTGGCCCGGCCCGAGGAGGCCGAGCCGCTCGCGCCGGAGCACCGCCGCGACGGTGTCGGCCTGGCGGTGCTGGGTCTGGCCGTCGTGCTCGGCGCCGCGGCCTGGACCAACGGCATCGGCCCGGTCGGGGCCGCGCTGGCCGGCGGCGTCCGCTGGGTGGTCGGCGCGCTGGTGATGGTGCTGCCGGTCGTCCTCTTCTTCGCCGCCCTCCGGCTGCTCCGCCGCGGCCCGCGCCCCGAGGCCCGCGGCCGCCTGGCGATCGGCTGGCTGTGCGCCGTCGCGTCGGTCCTGGGCATCGCGCAGGTCGTCGGCGACGGTGCCGTCCCCGCCGAGGGCCGGCCCGGCACCGGCGGGCTGACCGGCTGGGCGGTCGGCACACCGCTGGTCGCCGGCGTCGGCAGCGTCGTCACCGTCGTGCTGCTGGTCCTGCTGGCCTTCTTCGGCCTGCTCGTGCTCACCGCCACGCCGGTGCACCAGATCCCCGATCGCCTCCGCGAGCTCGGCGACCGGTTGCTGGGCCACACCTCCGACGAGGACGACTACGACGAGGACTGGGAGGACGACGAGGAGCCGGTCCCGGCTCCGGCGCCGCGCTCCCGCCGCCGTTCCCTCGCGGACGATCTGATGGACACCGGGCCGGTGGACACCCTCCCGGCCATCGACCACGCCGCCTACGACGAGGCGCCCGAGGCGGTGCATGTCGGGTCGGCGCCCGAGCCCGACCCGGTGCCGGCGCGGCCGGTGGTCGTCGACCGCACGGCTCCGCCGGAGGACCTCCCCCCGATCGACGAGCCGCAGCAGCTGCGCATCGAGCCGGTCGAGGGCGAGTACATGCTGCCGTCGGTCACCGTGCTGCGTCCCGGTGACCCGCCCAAGGCCCGCTCGAAGGCCAACGACGTCGCCATCGAGGCCATCCGGAGCGTCCTCGAGCAGTTCAACATCGACGCGGACGTCACCGGGATGACCCGCGGCCCGACGGTGACCCGCTACGAGGTGACCCTCGGGCCCGCGGTGAAGGTGGAGAAGATCACCGCGCTGACCCGCAACCTCGCCTACGCCGTCGCCAACGACAACATCCGCATCCTGGCGCCGATCCCGGGCAAGTCGGCCGTCGGCATCGAGGTGCCCAACAGCGATCGCGAGATGGTCAGCCTCGGCGACGTCATGCGCTCGCGGACGGCCAAGCAGGACCCGCACCCGATGCTGGTCGGCCTCGGCAAGGACATCGACGGCGAGTTCGTCTGCGCCAACCTGGCGAAGATGCCGCACCTGCTGGTCGCCGGTGCCACCGGTGCCGGTAAGTCCAGCTGCATCAACTCGCTGCTGACCTCGCTGCTGCTGCGGGCGACGCCGGACCAGCTGCGGATGATCCTGGTCGACCCGAAGATGGTGGAGCTGACGCCCTACGACGGCATCCCGCACCTGATCACGCCGATCATCACCGACCCGAAGAAGGCCGCGACCGCGCTGGCCTGGCTGGTCGAGGAGATGGAGCAGCGCTACCAGGACATGCGCGCCTCCGGCGTCCGGCACGTCGACGACTTCAACCGCAAGGTCGAGAAGGGCGAGATCACCGCCCCGCCCGGCAGCGAGCGCGTGTACCGGCCCTACCCGTACATCCTCGCGATCGTCGACGAGCTCGCCGACCTGATGATGGTCGCGCCGCGCGACGTCGAGGACTGCATCGTGCGGATCACCCAGAAGGCCCGTGCGGCCGGCATCCACCTGGTGCTGGCCACGCAGCGGCCGTCGGTCGACGTCGTCACCGGCCTGATCAAGGCCAACGTTCCCTCGCGGCTGGCGTTCTCCACCTCGAGCCTCACCGACAGCCGGGTCATCCTCGACCAGCCCGGCGCCGAGAAGCTCATCGGCATGGGTGACGCGCTGTTCCTGCCCATCGGGGCGGGCAAGCCGATGCGCGTCCAGGGCGCCTACGTGTCCGACGCCGAGATCGAAGCGGTCGTCGAGTTCACCAAGCGGCAGGCCGAGCCCGAGTACCGGGAAGAGGTCTTCACCGCCGGCGGCGGCGAGAAGAAGGAGATCGACGAGGACATCGGCGGCGACCTCGAGCTGCTCGTCCAGGCGGTCGAGCTCGTGGTCACCAGCCAGTTCGGGTCGACGTCGATGCTGCAGCGCAAGCTGCGGGTCGGCTTCGCCAAGGCCGGTCGCCTCATGGACCTCATGGAGAGCCGCGGCATCGTCGGCCCGTCAGAGGGCTCCAAGGCGCGCGACGTGCTGGTCAAGCCCGACGAGCTCGAGTCGGTGGTCTTCACCCTCCGTGGCGGCGGGGACCCGGCCTGACGACAGCCGCGGGAGCATCGCAGCGAGCGCCAGCGAGCGAGGAGCGGACCGGGGCGCGGAGTCAGGCTGAGCGGACACGGCCTGACGACAGCCGCGGGAGCATCGCAGCGAGCGCCAGCGAGCGAGGAGCGGACCGG
This sequence comes from Geodermatophilus sp. SYSU D00697, assembly GCF_054050175.1. Classification (NCBI taxonomy): domain Bacteria; kingdom Bacillati; phylum Actinomycetota; class Actinomycetes; order Geodermatophilales; family Geodermatophilaceae; genus Geodermatophilus; species Geodermatophilus sp. SYSU D00697. The sequence goes on along the minus strand of NZ_JBJGYV010000009.1, from coordinate 146,883 downwards.
GGCGCGGAGGGGAGCAGTCGACAGAGCGAGCGAGGAGGCGGGCGCCGGCGAGCGAGGAGCGGACCGAGCGCGGGGTCAGGCGCGCGGACCGGGCTGACCTCACACGGCGTCGGCCCGGCGGGGTGGCGACGGGCGCCTAGGATGGACTGGTGACAGCTCCGCCCAACCCTGCCCGCAGAGTGGCGGTGGTGACCCTCGGGTGCGCCCGGAACGAGGTCGACTCGGAGGAGCTGGCCGGTCGCCTCGCCGCCGACGGCTACGAACTGGTCGAGGACGCCGACGACGCCGACGCCGTCCTGGTCAACACCTGCGGCTTCATCGAGTCGGCAAAGAAGGACTCGGTCGACGCGATCCTCGCGGCCACCGACTCCGGCGCCCCGGTCGTCGCGGTCGGGTGCATGGCCGAGCGGTACGGGTCCGAGCTCGCCGGCGCGCTCCCCGAGGCCACCGTCCTGGGCTTCGACGACTACGCCGCGATCGGCGACCGGCTCGACGACGTCCTCGCCGGCCGGTCCCTGGTGCCGCACGACCCGCGCGACCGGCGCACGCTGCTGCCGATCAGCCCGGTGGCGCGCACCGCCGCGGTGGCCGCCGGCCGGGCGGACGACGGCGCCGCGCCGGTCATCCCCGGCCACGGCTGGCTGCAGCGCCGCCGGCTGGCGAGCGGTCCCTCCGCCGCGCTGAAGCTCGCCTCGGGCTGTGACCGGCGGTGTGCGTTCTGCGCCATCCCCGCCTTCCGCGGCGCGTTCGTCTCCCGCCCGCCGGCCGAGGTGCTCGGTGAGGCGCAGTGGCTGGCGTCCCAGGGCGTGACCGAGCTGGTGCTGGTCAGCGAGAACTCGACGTCCTACGGCAAGGACCTCGGCGACCTGCGCTCCCTCGAGCGGCTGCTCCCGCAGCTCGCCGCCGTGGAGGGGATCGCGCGGGTGCGGGTGGCCTACCTGCAGCCGGCCGAGCTCCGGCCGGGCCTGCTCGAGGTCATCGCGGCCACCGACGGCGTGGCCCCCTACTTCGACCTGTCCTTCCAGCACTCCTCGCCGACACTGCTGCGCCGCATGCGCCGGTTCGGCGGCACCGACGACTTCCTCGCGCTCGTCGAGCGGGCCCGCGCGCTGGCGCCCACCGCGGGTTTCCGCACCAACGTCATCCTGGGCTTCCCCGGGGAGACCGAGGCCGACGTCGCGGAGCTCGAGCGGTTCCTCGAGGAGGGCCGGCTCGACGCGGTCGGGGTCTTCGGCTACTCCGACGAGGAGGGCACCGAGGCGGCCGGCATGCCCGGCAAGCTGGACCAGGCCGAGATCGACGCCCGGGTGCGGAGGATCACCGACCTCGTGGAGGAGCTGACCGCGCAGCGCGCCGAGGACCGCGTCGGCGAGCGGGTCGAGGTGCTCCTCACCGAGGACCTCGGCGACGACGAGGGCCCGGGCACCTGGCTCGGGCACGCCGCCCACCAGGACCCGGAGGCCGACGGGACGACGACGGTGACCGGGGTGCCCGCCGGGGCGGTGGCGGGGCAGCTCGTCGCCGCGGAGGTCGCCGGCACCGAGGGCGTCGACCTGGTCGCCACCGCGCTGGTCCCCGCGGTGGCTCGATGAACCCAGGCGCCGACCCCGCCGCCACGCCGCCGCAGTCGGTGCGGCTGGTCAACCTGCCCAACGCCCTGACGGTGCTGCGGCTGGCGGTGGTGCCGGTGTTCGCCGTCCTCCTGCTCACCGACGGCGGCACGGACGAGGCCCAGCGCTACTGGGCCACGCTGGCCTTCGGTCTGGCGATCATCACCGACCGCTACGACGGGATGATCGCCCGGCGGCGCGGCCAGGTGACCGAGTTCGGCAAGCTCGCCGACCCGATCGCCGACAAGGCGCTCACCGGCACCGCGCTCATCGGGCTGTCGGTGCTGTCCCTGGTGGCGTGGTGGGTGACGCTGACGATCCTGGTCCGCGAGGTCGGCGTGACCCTGCTGCGGTTCTGGGTGATCCGCCACGGCGTGATCGCGGCCAGCCGGGGCGGGAAGGCGAAGACGGTCGTCCAGGCACTCGCGATCGGGCTCTACATCCTGCCCCTCGAGGGCGTGCTGGCCACTGCCCGCTGGTGGGTCATGGTGGCGGCCGTCGTGATCACCGTCGTCACCGGCCTCGACTACGTCTACCGGGCCCTGACCCTGCGCCGCACGAGCGCCCGGGCGATGCGCGCGGCCGCGGCACGCCGTGCCGCCGGCGGCTCGCGCACCGACGCCACCGCCTGAAGCGGGCCCCTGCACGTCACCCGCCCGCTCGCGGCGCGGCCCGGTACGAGGCCGCCGTCCGTCCCGCGGCGCCGGCCGGCGGGAAGGGACCGACGTCCCCGGGCGTTACGCCCAGAGCGGACGCGCCGGGGATGGCGCGGTGCCGGTCAGTGGCGCCGCGTACCGTGAGCGCACGGCGCCCTCGAGGGCGCCGCCGCTTCCGTACAGGCAGGACAGGAGACGGCCATGACGCTGCTGCGCACCCAGCTCGGGAACACCCTGCGCGGCCACCGGTTGCGTCAGCGCCGGACGCTGCGGGACGTCTCCGGTGCCGCCCGGGTGAGCCTGGGCTACCTCTCCGAGGTGGAGCGCGGACAGAAGGAGGCCTCCTCCGAGCTGCTCGCCTCGATCTGCGACGCCCTCGACCTGGAACTGGCCGACCTGCTGGCCGAGGTCAGCCTGGAGTTGCGGCACGCCGGCGGGGTGCGCCCGCTGACCCCCGCGCCCGGTGCCGCCGCTCCCGCCGCGGAGCAGCCGGCCGAGGAGCAGGCCGCCGCGCAGCCGGTGGCCGAGCCGGCCCTCGCGCTGGTCGGCGCCTCCGCCCGTCCGGCCGCGCGCACCGCCGTCTCGCTGGCGGCCTGACCCCCGCGACACGCCCCGGCGCGGCCGCACGTCCTTGACTCACCGCCCCGGCGGTGCCAGACAGGGGGTCATGGCCACGGTCGACCCAGGGACGTCGGCGTGGGTGCCGCGCGGCCCCGCCCACGCACCCGGGAGCCACACCCGCGGCGGCAACGCCATGGGTCGCACCCGCGCCGGGCTGCTCGACGGCGCCGCCCGCGCCTTCGCCGAGCGGGGGCTGCGGCGCAGCACCATGCAGTCGGTCGCCGCGGCGGCCGGCGTCGCCAAGGCGACCCTGTACAACCACTTCCGGACCAAGGACGAGGTGGCCCGCGCGCTGCTCGCCGCGGAGCTGGACCGCCTGGGTGCCGTGGCCGCCGGCCGGCCCCCGGCGACCGCGCTGGCGGAGCTCGCCGACGAGGTCGCCGGGCACCCCGTGCTGCAGCGCCTCGCCCGGGACGAGCCCGAGGTGCTCACCGGGCTGCTCGCCGCCCCACCCGACCGCTGGTCCGAGGTCCTCGACCGGCTCGCCACGGCGCTGGGGACCGACCGGGGCACCGCCGGGCTCGTGGCCCGCTGGCTGGTCGGCCTGGTCCTGCAGCCGGGGGAGGGGCCGGCCCGACGGGCGGCCGCCGAGCGGCTCGTCGTCCTGGTGGGCGCCCCGCCGTCCTGACGGTGGCGTGGTCGCGGCAGCGCCGTGGTGGCAGGGTGACGATCGGACCCCGCCCAGCCGAGGCGGGTCGGCTGCTGCGACCAACGGAGGCCGCCGTGCGGTACCTCTTCCGGCCCCCGGCCACCGACGGGGCCGCCCTGCTCGCGCTGCCCTGGCACCAGCCCCTCGAGCAGTGGGACCCCGAGCTGCTGCTCGAGGTCCCGCAGCGCGGCATCTCGCGCCACGTCGTCCGGTTCACCGCGCAGAACGGGTGCGTCTTCGCACTCAAGGAGATCGCCGAGTCGCTGGCCCGGCACGAGTACGCCCTGCTCGGCCAGTTCGAGGAGGAGGGGCTGCCGTCGGTCTCCGTGCTCGGGATCTGCGTCGACCGCCCGGACGGGCAGGACGCCATCCTGGTGACCCGGTACCTCGAGTACTCGATGTCCTACCGGTACCTGTTCTCGCGCCCGACCTCCGAGCACTCCGCCGACCAGCTGCTGGACACGCTGGTCGTGCTGCTCGTGCGGCTGCACCTGGCGGGGGTGTTCTGGGGGGACTGCTCGCTGTCCAACACCCTCTTCCGGCTCGACGCCGGGACGCTGGCCGCGTACCTCGTCGACGCCGAGACCAGCGAGCGCCATCCCCGACTGACCCCGGGCCAGCGCAACTACGACGTCGACCTGGCCCGGGAACGCGTCGGCGCCGAGCTGCTCGACCTGCAGTTCGGCGAGCTGCTCCCGCCCGACATCGACCCCATCGAGGTGGCCGACAGCCTGCCGCGCCGGTACGCGGCGCTCTGGGACGAGGTCACCCGCGAGGAGGTCTTCGCCCTCGACGAGCAGCGGTACCGGGTGGCCGCGCGCCTGCAGCGGCTCAACGACCTGGGGTTCGACGTCGGCGAGGTCGAGCTGGTCACGACCCCCGACGGCGGCGCGAAGCTGAGGGTGGAGACCCGGGTCGCCGAGCCGGGGGAGAACCGCCGGGAGCTGTTCCGGCTGACCGGGCTGGAGGTCCAGGAGCGGCAGGCCCGCCGGCTGCTCAACGACCTGCGCGCGTTCCGCGCCAACCTCGAGCAGAAGACCGGTCAGCCCGTGTCGGAGACCGTCGCCGGCTACCGCTGGCTGGCCGAGGCCTACCAGCCCGTCGTCGACGCGATCCCGCCGGACCTCCGGGGCCGGCTGGCCCCGGCGGAGGTCTTCCACGAGATCCTCGAGCACCGCTGGTTCCTGTCCGAGAAGGCCGGCGCGGACGTCGGGACGACGCGGGCGGCGCGGTCCTACTTCGAGACCGTCCTGCCCCGCACGCCCAAGGAGCTGACCACGCCCTCGGCCTTCGTGAGCCCCTCCGGCTGACCCGCGGAGCGGCCCCCCGCAGCGGTGGTTACGGAGAGGTGTCGTTCGAGTTGACACCCTTGGTGACCTGAGCCACGTTACGAGGACCGCGGTGATCACGGGTCGCCGCTCGCCGATCGGGAGGCGACAGAACGGTGTCGAACGACGTGAGGGAGGGGCCGCCCAGCAGCGGCTCTCCACGCCGGCGCGCGCGGTCCCGCCGGACGCTCGGAGGATCCGCGGCCGCGCTGGTCCTGGCGTCCACGCTGGCTGCCTGCGGCGGTGGCGGGAACGAGGGCGCGATCCCGACGCTCACCTGGTACATCAACCCCGACTCGGGGGGCCAGGCCGAGATCGCCCAGCGGTGCAGCGACGCCTCCAACGGGGCCTACACGATCGAGGTCTCCCAGCTGCCGCGGGAGTCCTCCGCACAGCGCGAGCAGCTGGTCCGCCGACTCGCGGCCAGTGACACCTCCATCGACCTCATGAGCCTGGACCCGCCCTACATCCCCGAGTTCGCCCAGGCCGGCTTCCTCGCGCCCGTGCCCGAGGACCTCGCGCAGCGGGTCACCGAGGGCGTCGTCCAGAGCTCGGTGGACTCCGCGACGTGGGACGGCGAGCTGGTCGCCGTCCCGTTCTGGGCCAACACGCAGCTGCTCTGGTACCGCAAGTCGGTCGCGGAGGCGGCCGGGCTGGACATGACCCAGCCGGTCACCTGGGAGCAGCTGGTCACCGCTGCGCAGGACCAGGGGAAGCTCCTCAGCGCCCAGGGCCGGCGCGCCGAGTCCCTGACGGTGTGGCTCAACGCGCTCATCGAGTCCGCCGGGGGCTCCATCATCGAGGAGAACTCGACCGACCCCGAGGACATCCAGCTCGGCCTGACCACCCCGGCCGCCGACCGGGCGGCCGAGGTGATGAACACCGTGGCGAACTCCGGCGTGGTGGGCCCGGCCTTCTCGACCTCGAGCGAGGACACCAGCGCCACGGAGTTCGAGAGTGCCGACGGCGGGTTCATGGTCAACTGGCCGTTCGTCTACTCCCGCGCCCTCGCCGCGGTGGAGGCGGGCACGCTGGACGCCTCCGTGCCGGAGGACTACGGCTGGGCCCTGTACCCGCAGGTGGACGCCGACCAGCCGAGCGCACCGCCGTTCGGCGGCATCGACCTCGCCGTCTCGGCCTTCAGCGAGCACGTCGACCTGGTCTACGACGCGACCGAGTGCATCACCAGCGACGAGAACCAGGCCTACTACATGACCACGAACGGCAACCCGGCGTCGTCGGCCGCGGTGTACGACGACCCGGAGGTGCTGGAGGTCTTCCCGATGGCCCCCACGATCCTGGACTCGCTGGAGGCCGCGGCGAACCGCCCGCAGACCCCGTACTACAACGAGGTCTCCGGAGGCCTGCAGCGCGTCTACCACCCGCCGTCGTCGGTGTCGCCCGAGACCGGTGAGCAGGCGCAGGAACTGATCAGCGCCGTCCTCTCAGGGGACCAGCTGCTGTGACGACCGTGCGCCGGCGGGCGAGTGGGCATCGCAGCGGGGGACCAGCGAGCAGCGGAGTGAGTCCGGAGGCGAACCGATGACGCAGACCACACTCCCACCCCGGGAGAAGACCGCACCGGTCTCCGCGCCCGGCGGGACCATCAGTGACCGATCCCGGGCCGAGCGCAAGCTCGGCTGGATGCTGGCCGGACCGGCGTTCGCGGTGATGCTGCTGGTCACGGCCTACCCGATCCTCCAGGCGGTCTACTACTCGCTGTTCAACTACCGGCTCACCGACCCCGCCAACCGGTCGTTCAACGGCCTGTCCAACTACGCGGTGATCCTCTCCGACCCGGTCTGGTGGACGGCGCTGGGGGTGACGCTGTTCATCACCGTGGTCACCGTGGTGGTCGAGCTCCTCCTCGGCTTCGCGCTGGCCCTGGTGATGGCCAAGGCGCTGAGCTCCATCCGGCCGGTGGTCCGGGCCGCGATCCTGATCCCGTACGCGGTGATCACGGTCGTGTCGGCCTTCGCCTGGGCGTTCGCCTTCCGGATCGACACCGGCTTCGTCAACAGCTGGTTCGCCTGGTTGCCGGGCGTCTCGGCGGACACCGACTGGTTCGGTGGCCAGTGGTCCTCACTGGCGGTCGTCTGCCTGGCCGAGATCTGGAAGACCACGCCGTTCATCTCCCTCCTCCTGCTCGCCGGCCTCGCCCAGGTGCCGGAGGTGCTGCAGGAGGCAGCCAAGGTGGACGGCGCCACGTGGTGGCAGCGGATGTGGCGGGTGACCATCCCGAACATGAAGGCCGCGATCATGGTGGCCCTGCTGTTCCGCACGCTGGACGCGTTCCGGATCTTCGACTCGATCTACATCATGACCGCGGGGGCGAACAACACCGAGTCGGTGTCGTTCCTCGCCTACCGGCAGACCATCGCGCGGGTGGAGATCGGCCTGGGGTCGGCGGTCTCGGTGCTGCTGTTCCTCTGCGTGGTGCTCATCGCCTTCATCTTCATCAAGGGCTTCCGGGTCGACCTGGCCCAGGCGAGAGGGGAACGCTGATGTCCGGGCGGGAGAAGACCTGGTGGATCGTCGGCGGCGTGCTGATCGTCCTGTACTGCCTGTTCCCGATCGCGTGGATCGTCTCGCTGTCGTTCAAGGCGGCCTCGGACATCGCCACCCCGCAGTTCTTCCCGACGTCCCCGACGTGGGAGAACTACACGACGATCCTCACCGGCTCGGCGAGTGACCTGTTCCTGCCGGCGCTGCGGAACTCCTTCGGCATCTGCCTGATCGCCACGGCGATCTCGTGCCTGCTGTCGATGTTCGCCGCCTACGCGATCGCGCGGCTGGACTTCCCGGGGAAGAAGCTGATCCTCTCCACCGCGCTCGGCGTGGCCATCTTCCCGGTCATCTCGATCGTCACGCCGCTGTTCAACCTGTGGCGGCAGATCGGGCTCTACGACACCTGGCCCGGCCTGATCATCCCGTACCTCTCGCTCACCCTGCCGATCTCCATCTGGACGATGTCGGCGTTCTTCCGGGAGATCCCCTGGGAGATGGAGCAGGCCGCCCAGGTCGACGGGGCGACCAACTGGCAGGCGTTCCGCAAGGTCATCGTCCCGCTCGCCGCACCCGGCGTCTTCACCACCGCGATCATCGCCTTCTTCATCGCGTGGAACGACTTCGCCTACGGCATCTCCCTGACGTCGACCAGCGCGTCGCGGCCCGTCCCCGCCGCACTGGGCCTCTTCTCCGGCGCCTCGCAGTTCGAGGACCCGACCGGGGCCATCGCCGCAGCCGCGGTGGTCGTCACGATCCCGGTCGTCGTCCTGGTGCTGCTCTTCCAGCGACGCATCGTCGCCGGCCTGACCAACGGCGCCGTCAAGGGCTGACGGCCGCCGCTTCCCACCGACCTCCCGAGGGGACGAGTACAGATGGCTTCCATCGAGATGCGTCACATCGTCAAGCAGTACGGCGACGGCTATCCCGCCGTGAACGACGTCAGCCTGGACATCGCCGACGGGGAGTTCATGATCCTGGTCGGCCCGTCCGGCTGCGGGAAGTCGACCCTGCTGCGCATGATCGTCGGGCTGGAGGACATCACCAGCGGCGACATGATCATCGGCGGCGTCCGCGTCAACGACAAGGCACCTCGGGAGCGCAACCTCTCCATGGTGTTCCAGAACTACGCGCTCTACCCGCACATGACCGTGTACGAGAACATCGCGTTCCCGCTGCGGCTGTCCAAGACGCCCGACGACGAGGTGCGTCGTCGGGTCACCGAGGCCGCCGAGGTCCTGGAGCTGCGGGACCACCTGGAGCGCAAGCCGGCCAACCTCTCCGGTGGTCAGCGTCAGCGCGTGGCGATGGGCCGGGCGATCGTGCGCCAGGCCGAGGCGTTCCTCTTCGACGAGCCGCTGTCCAACCTCGACGCCAAGCTGCGCGGCCAGATGCGCACCGAGATCTCCCGGCTGCAGCGGCGGCTGGGGATCACGACGGTGTACGTCACCCACGACCAGACCGAGGCCATGACCCTCGGCGACCGCGTGTGCGTGCTGCGGAAGGGGCGCATCCAGCAGGTCGCCTCGCCGCGGGAGCTCTACGAGCAGCCGGTCAACCTGTTCGTCGCGGGCTTCATCGGCTCCCCGCCGATGAACTTCCTGCCCGCCACGCTCGAGGGCAACCAGCTGCGGACGCCGTTCGGACCGATCGTGCTCGACGAGGGCCGGGCGTCCGCCGTCGGCGGCCGTGACCTGCTGCTGGTCGGCATCCGGCCGGAGTACTTCGAGGACGCGTCGCTGGTCGACGAGGCCAAGCGGCCGCTGGGTTCGACCTTCCGCGCCCGGGTCGACGTCACCGAGTGGCTGGGCGACTCCCAGTACGCCTACATCCCGTACGAGGCGCCCGAGTCGATCACCAACCAGCTGCGCGAGCTGTCCCGGGAGCTGGACTCCGAGGAACTGCGCACCCAGGCGATCGTCTCCATCGACGCCACGAGCCGGATCCGGGAGGGCCGCGAGGCCGAGTTCTGGCTCGACAGCCGCAAGGTCCACGTGTTCGACCCGCAGACCGGGGAGAACCTGACCCGGGATGCCGAAGCCGGTGCCCGGCTCACCCAGATGGCCGAGGAGGACCGCGTCGAGCAGGTCCAGGAGGCGCAGACGCAGGGCACCACCGTCACCGGAGGAGGCGGAGCGCACCGGGCCGGCGCCGCCTGACGACGGGGTCGGGGATGCGCTGAACGGGACGGTGTCTGCCTCAGACGACCGTCGTCCGTGGTGGCGGACGGCGGTCGTCTACGAGGTCTACCTGCGCAGCTTCGCCGACTCCGACGGGGACGGCACCGGAGACATCGGCGGGCTGCGCAGCCGGCTGTCCCACCTGCGCGACCTCGGCGTGGACGCCGTCTGGATCACCCCGTGGTACCCGTCCCCGATGGCCGACGGCGGGTACGACGTCAGTGACTACAGGGACATCGACCCCCGCTTCGGCACGCTGGCCGACGCCGACGCGCTCCTCGCCGACGCCCACGACCTCGGGCTGCGGATCGTCATCGACCTGGTGGCGAACCACACCTCCGTGCAGCACCCCTGGTTCGCCGCCGCGCTGGCCGGCGGGCCTGGCGCCCCGGAGCGGGCCCGCTACTTCTTCCGCGACGGCCGCGCCGGAGGCGCGCAGCCGCCCAACGACTGGATCAGCGCCTTCGGCGGTCCGGCCTGGACCCGGGTCCTCGAGCCCGACGGGCGGCCCGGGCAGTGGTACCTGCACCTGTTCGCCCCCGAGCAACCGGACCTGGACTGGGGCGACCCCGTGGTGCAGGAGGAGTTCGACGACGTCGTCCGCTTCTGGCTCGACCGCGGCGTGGACGGCATCCGGGTCGACGCCGCCCCGGCGATGGCCAAGGTCCCGGGCCTGCCGGACGCCGGTCACGGTCCCGGGGCGCTGTTCGAGTCCAGCTCCTGGGTGGGCAACCCCCACTGGGACGTCGACGAGGTGCACGAGGTCTTCCGCCGGTGGCGCCGGATCGGGGACACCTACCCGGGCGACCGGCTGTTCGTCTCCGAGGCGGTGGTCAACGGCCCCGAGCGGCTGAGCCGGTACGTGCGGCCCGACGAGCTGCACACCACCTTCAACTTCGACTACCTCAAGGCGCCGTGGGACGCGCGCAGCCTCCGCGCGGTCGTGGACGGGACGCTGGCCGCGCTGCAGCCGGTCGGCGCCCCCGCGACGTGGGTCCTCTCCAGCCACGACGAGACCCGGCACGTCACCCGCTTCGGCCGGGCGCACAGCGGCGCGGCCACCATGGGGTTCGACCCGGCGGCACCGGCCGACCTCGCCCTCGGTCTGCGACGGGCCCGGGCAGCGGCGTTGCTGACCCTCGCCCTCCCCGGCGGTGCCTACCTGTACCAGGGGGAGGAGCTCGGCCTGCCCGAGGTGGAGGACCTGCCGGAGGAGGTGCTGCAGGACCCCACCTGGGAGCGGTCCGGGCACACCGCCCGCGGCCGCGACGGTTGCCGGGTGCCGCTGCCCTGGGCGGGGGACAGCCCGCCGTTCGGGTTCACCGCCGACGGCGTGCAGCCGTGGCTGCCGCAGCCGGCCGCCTGGCGGGACCTCACCGTGGCCGCCCAGGAACGCGACCCGTCGTCCACCCTGTCGCTGTACCGCGCCGCCCTGCGGCTGCGCCGCGGGCTGCCCGGCCTGACCGACGACGAGGCCCTGGTGTGGCGCGAGCTCGGCGACGACGTCCTCGCCTTCGACCGCGGCACCGCGTTCCGGTGCGTCGTGAACCTCTCGCCGCGGACGCTGCCCCTGGCCGGGCTGGGGGACCCCGTGCTCACCAGCGAGGCCGTGGGGGACGACCTCCCGCCCGACACCGCCGTCTGGTTGACGACCGGCTAGCGAGCCAGGGAGCGGGTCAGGACCAGGCGGTCCTGACCAGGGCCGGCGCGGTCGGCCGCCGGGTGCCCGCTCGCGCCCAACCCCACGTGGAGGGTGACGGCGGTGTCGTCGTCGGGCCGCACGACCACCTGGACGATCCGGGCCCCGGTGCTGACGGCCACCTCGTCGAACCACCGCACCAGGCGGGCGGCCAGGCCGGTGTGCCGCCGTTCGTCCCGGACGGCGAGCAGGTGGAGGTAGGCCAGCCGGTCGGCGGTCACCACGCCGAGGAGGTAGCCGACGTCCTCGTCGTCGGTGCTGCGGGCCAGCACACCGAAGCCGCCGAACTGGTCGAACCACACCGGGTCGTGGAGGGCGCGCGTGTCGGCGTCCCAGAAGCGGTCGTGCGCGGCCAGCAGGCGGGCGCGGACGACGGTCGCCGACAACTCGGCCAGGCCGACCAGGGTGACGTCGTCGGGCGGGGTCACCGGCGGGCCGCCGCGAGCTCCTCGCGGGTCGGCGGGTCGGCGCCGACCCGGGTGCAGTTGAGGGCGGCGACCAGGGCGGCGTCGTCGACGATCGGCAGCAGCTGCTCGTCGGGCAGCTCCTCCAGCGCGACGCGCGTGGTGACCCCGGCCGCGAGGAGGCCGGCGAACAGGCCCGCGGCCAGCGAGTCCCCCGCGCCCACGGTGTCGACGACGGTCACCCGCGGTGGCTCGCGGTGCAGCAGGGCGCGGCCGGGCCGGGCCACCCGCAGGGGCGCAGCGCCGTCGGTCAGCAGGACCAGCGCCGCGCCCCGGTCGGCCCAGCGCAGCGCCGTGGCGTCGAGGTCGTCGCCCGCGTCGGGGTCGAGCCAGGCGAGGTCCTCGGCGCTGACCTTGACGATGTCGGCCCGGGCGAGCAGCCGGTCCAGCCGCGCGTGCACCTCGGGAGCGGTGTTGCCCAGCGCCGCGCCGACCTGCCCCTCGGCCAGCATCGGCCGGATGTTCGGGTCGACGCTGACCAGGGCGCGGCCGCTGGCGGCGACGCTCTCGACCAGACGGGCGATCGCCTCGCAGCCGGGCGGGGTCCAGCTGGAGATGGAGCCCACGTGCAGGATCGCCGTCCGCTCCGGGAGGACCGCGGCCAGCTCGTCGTCGGTCCACTGCCAGTCCGCCGCGCCCAGGACGTGGAAGCCGTAGTCGGGGGCGCCGTCGTCGTCGAGCCCGACGACGGCCAGGCTCACCGGCTCGGCGGCCGCCACGAGCCCGCCGGGGTCGACCCCGGCCAGCTCGACGTGCCGGCGCAGCGGCGCGGCCAGCGGTCCCGAGCCCAGCCGGGCCAGCAGCCGCACGGGGGTGCCGAGCCGGCCCGCGGCCACGGCGACGTTGAGCGCGTTGCCGCCGGGACGGGCGACGTACTGCGGGGCGGTCCCCTGGGGACCGGCGCCGGCCTCCGGGACCGGGATCAGGTCGACCACCAGCTCGCCGAGGACACTGAGGACCGGGGTCTCGGTGGACACCCCGAGACCCTAACGGGGGAAGCCCTCAGGGGCGTCCCTGGTGGCTCACGGAGGGCCACACCTGGGACGATGGTGGGTGACGACCACCGCTGCGGCTCCGCCGGGCCGGAGACGACCGGCAGAGGAACCCGCGCTGAGCAGGAGGACCGATGCCCAACCCGTTCGTAAAGCTGTGGAAGTACCTCACGGCCTCCGCCAACGCGAAGATCGACGAGAAGGCCGACCCGAAGATCCAGATCGCGCAGGCCATCGAGGCCGAGCAGCAGCGGCACCAGGCGCTGGCCAACCAGGCCGCGGCCGTGCTGGGCAACCAGCGGCAGCTGGAGATGCGGCTCAATCGCCAGCTCGGGGAGGTCGAGAAGCTGCAGGCCTCCGCCCGCCAGGCGCTGGTGCTGGCCGACCAGAGCCGGGCCGCCGGTGACGCGGGCAAGGCCGGTGAGTACGAGAACGCGGCCCAGGCCTTCGCGACCCAGCTGGTGGCCGCGGAGCAGGCCATGGAGGACCTCAAGCGCAGCCACGACGAGGCGCTGCAGGCGGCCGAGCAGGCCCGCGGTGCGGTCGAGCAGAGCCGCATGCGGCTGCAGACGACCCTGGCCGAGCGCACCAAGCTGATGAGCCAGCTCGAGCAGGCGAAGATGCAGGAGCACGTGGCCTCCTCGCTCAAGCAGGTCAACGAGCTCTCCGCGCCGGGCAACACGCCGAGCCTGTCCGAGGTCCGGGACAAGATCGAGGCCCGCTACGCCAACGCGCTGGGCCAGGCGGAGCTGGCGCAGACCTCCGTCGAGGGCCGGATGCTCGAGGTCCAGAAGGCCACGCTCGACGTCGCGGGGTCCTCGCGGCTCGATCAGATCCGCGCGTCGATGAACCAGCTGCCCAGCGGCACGTCCGGGCCGGCCGCGGTCACCGGTGGTGCCGCGGGCCCGGCGCTGGAGCAGGGCAGCCCCTCGGTGCAGACGCCGGCCGCCCAGCCCGCGGCGCAGCCGGCCGAGGCGCCCGAGCAGAACGCCTGACCGACCCCGCCTCCGACGGGCCGGCCGCACGCGCGGCCGGCCCGTCGGACTGTGCAGACCCCCTGGCCGAGCCCGAGCAGGGCGCCCGACCACGGCCAGTGCGGTCAGCCGCAGGTCGAGCGGGCCATGTCCTCCTCCACCGCCAGCTCCGACGCCGAGTCGGCCTGCCCCGTCGCCGCCTCGTAGCCGCGGATCGCGTCGACCTTCGCCGCGGACGCGGAGGTGGGGTCGAAGTGGTAGCCGAGCCACTCCCGGGCGAGCCGCCGGGCCAGCTCGATGCCGATCACCCGTTGGCCCATGCAGAGCACCTGCGCGTCGTTGCTCAGCACCGAGCGCTCCACCGAGAAGCTGTCGTGGGCCGTCACGGCACGGACGCCCGGCACCTTGTTGGCGCTGATCGCCACACCCAGCCCGGTGCCGCAGACCAGCAGCGCGCGGTCGGCCCGGCCCTCGGCGACCAGCTGCGCCGCGGCCACGGCCACGTGCGGGTAGGCGGTGGTGTCGTCGGCGCCGACACCCACGTCGGTCACCTCGGCCACCCGGTCGTCGGCCTCCAGGTCGGCCCTGAGCCGCTCCTTGTACTGCAGCCCCGCGTCGTCGCAGCCCACCACGATCCTCAACCCATCGGGCACACCGACTCCTCTCCCAGACCGGGTCAGACGTCCTTGAGCAGCTGTCCGATCGTGGTCAGGCAGGCCGCCAGGGAGACCGCGCCGGCGTCCGGCGTGCCGACGCTCCGCTCGGCCAGTGGCCGCGCCCGGCCGACCCGCGGCCGCAGCTCGGCGGTGGCCCGGGCGGCGTCCTGCGCCCGCCGTGCCGCCTCGTCCCAGGACGGGCCCAGGTCCTGGCCGGCGTCCACGGAGGCGGAGAGCGACTCGGTGAAGGGCAGGAGGGCGTCGAGCATGGTCTTGTCCCCGGGCTGGGCCCCGCCGAGACGCACCAGCGCGTCGTAGGCGTCGCGGACCCCGGCGGCCACGGTGCGGGCGTCGGGGGCGCCGGTGTCGCCCAGCCGCCGGCCCATCGCCGTGAGCGCCGCCCCCCAGAGGACGCCGGAGGTGCCGCCGGCCTTGGCGGCCCAGGCATCGCCGGCCTGGACGAGAGCCGTCCCCGGGCCGGCGCCGCCCGCGTCGACCGCCTTCCGGGCGGCGTCTCGGGCGGCGCCGGTGCCGCGCACCATGCCCCGGCCGTGGTCGCCGTCCCCGGCGACGGCGTCGATGCGGCCGAGCTCCTCCTCCATGTCGGCCACCGTCTGCGCCATCGCCTCGATCGCGGCGAGCACGACGGCCGCGCACTCCCGGCCCGAGTCGTCGACCTCGGCGGCCTCGGCGGTCGGTGCGGAGGCCGCGGCCGCGACCTCGGACGCGGACCGCCGTTCCTCCCCCGAGTCGGCGGCCGTCGTGCCCTTGCGGTAGGCGGGCGTGTCGGCGGGGGCGCGCCAGAAGCGCTCGAGCTCCTCGTCCAGCCACATCAGGGTCAGCGAGCAGCCGGCCATGTCCAGGCTGGTGACCAGCTCGCCGACCTCGGGCTCGACGATCTCCAGCCCGGCTTCCCGCAGCCGGCGGGCCACCGAGGCCCAGACGATGAACAGCTCCTCGTACTTGGTCCGACCGAGGCCGTTGAGGATGGCCGCCACGCGGGTCCCGGCGCCCTCCGGGGTCTCGGCCAGGAGACCCTCGACCAGGATCCCGGCGAGCTCCGAGGCGGTGGGCATGGGCTGCTCGGCCACGCCCGGCTCGCCGTGGATGCCCAGCCCCAGGCCCATCATCCCGTCGGGCACCGTGAACAGCGGCTCGCGCGCGCCGGGCATGGTGCAGCCGTCGAAGGCGACCCCGAGGGTCCGGGTGCGCGCGTTGCTGTGCCGCGCCACGCGTTCCACGCCGTCGAGGTCGTACCCCTCCTCCGCGGCCGCCGAGGCGGCCTTGAAGACGGTGAAGTCACCGGCGATGCCGCGCCGCTTCGAGATCTCCGAGCCGGGCGCGCTGGCCACGTCGTCGGTCACCGCGAAGTAGCGGGCGTCCCGTCCCTCGGCCCGCAGGCGCTCCACGGCCAGGCCGAAGTTCATGACGTCCCCGGCGTAGTTGCCGGTGGTCAGCAGGACGCCGCCGCCGCCATCGGCCGCGCGCCCGACGGAGGTCGCCTCGGCCGCGGACGGCGAGGTGAACACGTTCCCGACCACCGCCCCGTCGGCGAAGCCGGGGCCCACCACCCCGCAGAAGGCGGGGTAGTGCCCGGAACCGCCACCGACCACCACACCCACCTTGCCCGGACGCGGCCGGGTCGCGCGCACGACGCCACCCGGGACGCCGACCACCCGACCGGCGTACGCGTCGAGGAAGCCGGCCAGCATGTCCTCGGTGAACTGCGCCGGGTCGTCGTACAGGCGGGTCACGGGTGTCCTCCCGTCGGGTGTGGTGCGGCGGTGCCGCGGTCAGCGGATCCGGTCGCCGGTGTCCGCATCGAAGAGGTAGACCCGCTGCGGTGGGGCCGACACCCGCACCGGCGTGCCGTGGTCCCAGTCCTCGTCGGCCGGCGTGACCGCGACGACGGGGCCGTCCACGCCCGGCACGTCGACCGTGGCCTGGCCGTACTCGAGCAGGTGCTCGAAGACCCGCACCTCGCCCTCGATGGCCGGCTCGCCCTCGGGGACGTCGACCCGGCAGTCCTGGGGGCGCAGGCCCACGACGACCGGCCGGTCGTGCTCCGGCGTCTGCGCCGCCGTCGGCAGTGCCCCGGTCCGGCCGATCCGCACCCGGACCTCGCCGTCCTCGCGGGTGACCGTCCCCTCGACCAGGTTGATCTTCGGCTCGCCGACGAAGTCGGCGACGAACTGGTTCGCCGGGTCGTCGAAGACCTCGTCGGGGGTCCCGAACTGCTGGATCACGCCCTTGTCCATCACCGCCATGCGGTCGGCCAGGCTCAGCGCCTCCAGCTGGTCGTGGGTCACGACCACCGTCGTGTAGCCGAACTCCCGCTGCAGCACCTTCAGCTCCCGGCGCACCCGCTGCCGTTGCGCGGCGTCGAGGTGCGACAGGGGCTCGTCGAGCAGCAGCACCGGGGGGTTGCGTATGAGGGCGCGGGCCAGGGCCACCCGCTGCTTCTGCCCGCTGGAGAGGTTTGCCGGGCGCATCGGCAGCAGCTCGGTCATCTCCAGCCGCTCGGCCAGCTCGTCGACGCGGCGGCCGGCGTCCTTGACCCCCCGGGCCTTCAACCCGTACGCGAGGTTCTCGCGGACGTTCAGCGGTGGGTAGAGCGCATAGCTCTCGAAGCCGACCCCCACGTTCCGCTTGCCCGGCGGCAGGTCCTGGACGGTGCGGTCGCCGATCCGGATGCTGCCCGAGGTCACCGTCTCCAGCCCGGCGATCATCCGCAGCGTCGTCGTCTTGCCGCAGCCGGAGGGGCCGAGCAGGGCGATGAGCTCGCCCGGCTCGATGTAGAGGTCCATCCCCTTGACCGCCTCGAAGGACTCCCGCCCCCGGGAGACGTAGGTCTTGCGCAGTTGTTCGAGGACCAGCGGCTGCGGTCCCTCCGCGGTGCCGGCGTGCCGTCCGGTCCCGGTGCTGGTCATCGCTGCTCCTGGTGTCCGACCGGCTGCACGCCCCCGCGCAGGCGGCTACTGGGCTCCATGGCCCCGCCGAGGCGGCGGGTGTCCTCGCCGGGCGGACCGTCGGCGAACAGGTGGACGTGCTCCAGGGGGACCTGCAGCTCCACGTCCTGGCCCTCGTCGACGTGCTGGACGGTGGAGTCGACCGCGATCAGGTCCACGTCGCCGACCCGGACGTCGAGCTCCAGCTGGCGGCCGAGTCGCTCGGCGAGCCGGATCCGGCCGCTCATCCGCAGCCAGCCGGGACCGCCCCGCCCGGGGCGGACGACCTCGACGTCACGGGGCCGGATGCCCAGCCGGACCCGCTGGCCGCGCTCGAGGTCCAAGGGGGGGACGGCGAGGTCGATGGCACCGCCGGCCCCGCGGACCCGGCCGTCCTCCACCACCGCGTCGATCACGTTGATCTCCGGCTGGCCGAGGGCCTTGGCCACGAAGCTGTCCACCGGCTCACGCCACACCTCCGCCGGTGTACCGACCTGCACGAGGCGGCCGTGGCGCAGCACCGCGATCCGGTCGCCGAGGGAGAGCGCCTCCTGGTAGTCGTGGGTGACGTACAGCGAGGTCGTGTGGGACATCCCCCCGAGCTGCTTGAGCTCCGCACGCATCGCGGCGCGGAGCTTGGCGTCCAGGTGCGACAGCGGCTCGTCGAGCAGGTAGACGTCGGCCGGCCGGACCAGCACCCGGCCCAGCGCCACACGCTGCCGCTGGCCGTTGGACAGTTCCCGCGGGAGGCGCTCGAGCAGGTGGTTGATCCCCAGCGTGGTGGTGACCAGGTCGATCCGCCGCCGCTGCTCCTCCTCCGCGTACCGGCCGGTGCGCCCCGACCGCAGCGGGGAGGCGAGGTTCTGGAACACCGTCTTCTGCGGGTACAGCGCGTAGCTCTCGAAGGCCATCGCCACCCCGCGGTGGTACGGCTCGACGCCGCTCATCGGCTTGCCGGCGATCACCACGTCGCCGCGGTCGACGTCGACCAGCCCGGCGACCGACTTCAGCGTCGTCGTCTTGCCCGCCCCGGACGGGCCCAGGATCACGAAGAACTCCCCGTCGCCGACGTCGAGGGTGAGGTCCTCGACCCCCACGGTGGACCCGTAGTACTTGGTCACGCCCTGCAACTGCACCGCACCCATCAGGCCTTCACCGCCCCGAACGACAGGCCTCGCACCAGGTATCGCTGGATGGTCAGGGCGAGGATCAGCGGTGGCAGGGCGCCGATCAGCGCCGCCGCCGCGGTGAGGTTGTAGAAGGCCTGGCCCCCGCCGCCGAGGAACCGCGAGATCGCGACGGTGACCGTGGCGTTCTCCGAACCGGCGAGGATGAGGGGGAACACGTAGTTGTTCCAGGCGAAGATGAAGGCCAGCAGGGCGGCCGCCGCGATACCGGGCCGCACCAGCGGCAGGGCGACCATCACGAACGCCCGGCGGCGGGTGTACCCGTCGAGCAGCGCGGCCTGCTCCAGGTCCGCGGGCAGGTCCTCGAAGTAGGACCGCAGGATCCACACGACCAGCGGCATCGTGACCAGCTGGAGCACCCAGATCATGCCCAGGCGGGTGTCGAACAGACCGATCTGGTTGTAGATCACGAACAGCGGCACGATCACCATCAGCTCCGGGGCGAACCGGAACGACAGGATCGTGAACATCAGGTCGTTCGAGCCGCGGAAGCGGTAGCGGCCGGCGGCGTAGGCAGCGGGGATCCCGATGAGCAGCGAGACCAGGACCGCGCCCCCGCAGTTGACGACGCTGGAGAGGATCGCCCCGGGGTAGTTGACGCTGGTCAACCGGGTGCCCTCGTCGCTGAGCACGATCCCGAAGTTCTCCAGCGTCGGCGAGAAGGCGAAGTACGTGGTGGTCTGCTCCGCCGGCGTCTTCAGCGCCAGCAGGATCATCCAGAGGATCGGGAACAGGGAGAACACGAACCACAGCACCAGCAGCACGTCCGCGCCGATCGAGGCCGGTGTGAAGCGCTTCTGGCCGGGCATCAGTTCGGCGGCCATGTCAGTCCTCCGCTCCGGCGGCGCGGCGCTGGGCCTTGCCGAGCACGCTGACCAGCCAGCGGGCGGTGATGAAGACGAG
This sequence comes from Geodermatophilus sp. SYSU D00697, assembly GCF_054050175.1. Classification (NCBI taxonomy): domain Bacteria; kingdom Bacillati; phylum Actinomycetota; class Actinomycetes; order Geodermatophilales; family Geodermatophilaceae; genus Geodermatophilus; species Geodermatophilus sp. SYSU D00697. The sequence continues at coordinate 127,511 of NZ_JBJGYV010000009.1, read as the reverse complement.
CACCCAGAGCAGGAACATGTAGGTCGCCCCACGCGAGTAGTTCAGGTTGATGATCGAGTCCTGGTAGGCCCCGATCTGCAGGGTCCGGGTCTCGTTCCCCGGGCCCCCGGCGGTGAGGACGAACACCTGGTCGAAGACCTTCAGCGAGTCCATGAACCGGAAGATCACCGCGACCAGGATGTAGGGCCACATCATCGGCAGCATCAGCCGGCGGAACATGTAGAACCAGCCGGCACCGTCCACCTGCGAGGCCTCGAACGGCTCCCGTGGCAGCGACCGCAGGCCGGCGAGCACGAGGATCGCCACGAACGGCGTGAAGATCCAGATGTCGACGAGGATGACCGACCACAGCGCGTTGTCCCGGCTGAGCCAGTCGAAGTTGCCGAGCCCGAAGACGTAGTTGAGGACGCCGAACTGCGGGTTGTACATCAGCCCCCAGATGACGCCGGCGATCACCGGCGCGATCATCAGCGGGAGGATGAGCACCCGCTCGAAGACCCGCCCGACGAAGCTCGCCCGGTAGAGCAGCAGGGCGATGCCGACGCCGAGCACCGTCTCCAGCACGGTGGCGGCCACGGCGAACACCAGGGTCGTCCGGACGCTCTCCCAGAAGACGCTGCTGCCGAGGACTGCCTGGAAGTTGTCGAGACCGACGAAGGTCGGGTTCGGGTTGACCGCCGAGTAGTTGATGAAGGCGTAGTAGGCGCCCAGGACGAACGGGTAGAGGATCCCGATCGTGATGGCGAGCGCCGGCACCGCCAGGACGTAGGGACGTAGTCGCCGACGCCAGCTCGGGACCACGGGGGGCGCTCCACCCGCGCCCGGGGACGGGGCCTGCTGTTCGCCGGGCGGCCGGCCCGGGATGGTCGTGGTCACGAGCTGCCCTTCCGCAACGGGTGCGCTGCTGGTCGCCGACTGTCTCCCCGGTCAGCCGTTCACGATCTCGGTGCTGCGCTCCGCGAGGTCGTCGAGCCGCTGCTTGGCGTCCGCGCCGTCGTAGATGTCCTGGAGCGCGACCGACCACTCCTCGGTGGTCTCGAAGAAGTGGGTCTGCGGGGTGAACTGGATCGCGGTGCTGTCGATGACGGTCTCGAAGGTCTCCAGGTAGCCGGGGAAGTTCCCCAGGGTCTGCTTGAACGCGCCGTCGAACACCGAGGCGCGGGTGGGGTCGGCGAAGGTGCCCTGCTGGACGGCCTTGGACATGGCGTCCGAGCCGGTCGCCCACTGGATGAACAGCCAGGCCGGGAGCTTGTTCTGGGAGGCGGAGTTCATGGCCCACGACCACGTCCACAGGTTCGTGGCGTAGCTGCCGTCGGGGCCGGCCGGCCCGGGGTGCCAGGCGATGTTGCCGGCCTGGGCGCTCGCCCCCGGGACGTTGAGCGGGTAGGTGGCGCTGTCGGCGTCGTAGGCCATCATCGCCGCCCCGTTGCCGAGGTCGCGGGTGACGTCCGGGTACTCGTAGGTGGTCCAGCCCGCGGGGCCGGCGTCCCTGGCGAGGGTCACCCACGCCTGGGTGAAGTCCACCGCCTCCGGCGAGTTCATCACGGCCTGGAGCTGATCGCCGTCCGCGTTGTAGTCCCGGGCTCCCTCCCGGGTGTACTGCGTCATGTACCCGGGGTGGATCGACGCCCACGAGCGGGAGCCGCGGAAGGCGATCCCGTAGCGTCCGGCGGCGCGGTCGGTCAGGTCGACGGCGATCTGCTGGAGTTCCTCGAAGGTCTCCGCCGGCCGGATGCCGCGGCGGTCGAACTCCGCCTTGTTGTACGCGATGACGTTGGTCTCGAACCCCCACGGGATCGCCCACTGGCCGCCGCTGCCCAGTGGGCTGCCGAGTTGGAAGTCCCAGCGGGTGGCGTTGCGGAGGCCCTCGTAGATGTCCTCGAAGTCGTAGTCCGGGTTCGTGGCGGAGTCGTTGTCGATCCAGGGCTGCAGGTCCTCCATCCAGCCAGGGGGGCCGTACTGCCAGATGAAGTAGGCGCCGGTCATGAACGCGTCGTAGTTGCCGGCGCCACCGGCGAGCTCGGTGTTCAGGCGGGTGAAGTAGTCGGCCTCGGGCACCAGTTCGACGTTCACCTGGATGCCGGTCAGCTGGGTGAACTCGGCCAGCAGGGGCTGGAAGCTCTGCTGGTAGGGGTGCGGCGTCTGCAGGATCGAGATGGTCTGGCCGTCGGCCTTCTTCCAGTCGAACCCGCCGGTCACCTCCGCGGCACCGTTCTCCGCGTTCCCCCCTCCGGTGCTGGTGCCCCCGGTCCCGCACGACGACAGCAGGGGCACGCCGGCGAGGCCGGCCGCCCCGAGCCCGAACGCCTGCAGCATCGAGCGTCGGGACAGCTGGCGGTGCCCGAGGTCGCGGCGGTACATGGGGTGGCTGCCGTGCATGGAGGTCTCCAGGTGTCTGCGGAGTCGTGCCGGGGCGTGGAGCGGGGAGGGTCGAGCAGGCGGAGGCGCGGTCGGCCGGTTCAGCCGGGGATCAGGGAGACCTTGACGGACTTGGTGCCGGAGCCGACCAGGTCCAGGCCCTCCTTGAAGTCCTGCACGGGCAGCTGGTGGGTCACGATCTGGTCCATCGGCAACATGCCGGACTCGAGCATGCGGGCGGCGGCGGGCCAGCAGTGCGGGCCGAGGTGGGCACCGCGGACGTCGAGTTCCTTGTCGTCGCTGATGATGCTCCAGTCGACGGTGACGTCGTCCTTGAAGACGCTGTACTCGACGAAGGTGCCGAGCTTGCGGAGCAGGTTGAGTCCCTGCGGCACGGCCGACGGGTGGCCGGTCCCCTCGAGGTAGACGTCGGCGCCGTAGCCGTCGGTCATGTCCTTGATCCTTGCGACGGCGTCCTCCTCGGCGATGTTGATGGCGAGGTCGGCGCCCACCTGCCTGGCGAGGTCGAGCTTGGCCGGGGCGACGTCGAGGGCCACGACCTGGGCGGGGAACTTCGCCTTGGCGCCGGCGATCATGCCGAGGCCGATCGGGCCGCACCCGGCGACGACCACGACGTCCTCGAAGTGGATGTCGGCCCGCTCGACGGCGTGCAGGGCGCAGGACAGGGGCTCGATGAAGGCCGCGTGCGCCGCCGGCAGGTCCTTCGAGATCTTGTGGACCAGCGCCTCGGCCGGGTAGACCATGTAGGAGGCCATGGCCCCCGGGGTGCGGCGCTTGAAGCCGTAGAGGTCGTGCGGTGCGCACATGTGGTACTGGCCGCGCAGGCAGTAGCGGCACTTCCAGCAGGGCACGATCTGCTCCGAGGTGACCCGGTCGCCGACGTCGATGCCCCAGCGCCGGGCGGCCTCCTCGTCGAGGTCGACGACCTCGCCGACGAACTCGTGGCCGGGGATGACCTCGGTCTCGGCCCAGGCGGGACGGTTCTCGTCCCCCCAGAACTTCGCCGCGCCGTGGTAGCACTTCAGGTCACTGGCGCAGATCCCGACGGCCTCGACCCGGACCAGCGCCTCGCCGGGTCCGCGCTTCGGCACGGGGACCTCCTCGAGGCGGTAGTCCTCGGGGCCGTGACAGACGACCGCTTCCATGGAGTCCGGCATCGCTGCCTCCTTCGCGCATACGTGTGGTGGGGGTCACACGCGGCCTTGACGTGCCGTGGAGGCTATGGGGGGCACCTGTTCCGGGCAACATCTGTGCCGATGGACCGGGCTGCGGGGCTGACTGGGTGGCCCGGTGCCTCGCCGCGGGTCCACCATGGCCGGGTGGCGGTGCGCGGCGATGCCCCGGGAGCCGGGCACGGCGACCCCGGTTACCGCCTCCTGCTCTGGGCCGTCCGGGGGGCGTGGGTGAGCTGCGCGCTCGGAGTCGTGGCGATGACGGCCGGGCTCGTCCTGCGGTCGCCGGCCCTCGTCGGCGTGTTCGGCGTCGGCCTGGTCGGGTCGGTCGTGGCGACCGGCGCCGCCCTGCTGTCCTTCCTGGCGCTGCTGGTCTCCCCGGCGCGGCTGGCCACGGTCGTGGCGGGGACCCCTCCTCCGTCCCTGCGCCGGCGCGCCGAGACGCTGCTCGCCGTCCTCCTCGTCGACCTCCTCGACCCGGACGAGCCGGGCCGGTAGGCCGCCGGTGACGGCCGTCCGGCCGCGGCTCCGCGCACGCTGGCGGGCAGGACCCGAGGACTCCCGGCGTGGCCCCGTCCGTCAGGACGAGCCGACCAGGGGCCGGGGCCGGCCCGGCTCCCCGGTGCGAGCCGCCGGGTCGATGGGGGAGCGGGCCGCCTGACAGTGCGGGCACCAGTACGTGACGCGTTCCTGCGAGCCCGGCCCCTGGTCGCCGAGCAGGATCGGCGTGCCGCAGCGCCGGCAGGGACGGCCCTTGAGGCCGTAGACCCAGTGGGTCTCGCCGCGGCGCAGGCTGCCCGTCGTGCTCTGCTCGGGGTGCTCGAGGTTGGCCCGCATCAGCGTGCGGGCCCGTTCCACCAGGCCGGCGAGGTCCGGGACGTCGGCCACCCTGGTCCACGGGTGGATGCCCGTCAGGAACAGCGACTCGACCTTGTAGAGGTTGCCGATGCCGGCCAGGTTGCGCTGGTCGAGCAGCGCGACGCCGATCTCTTCGCCGGGCCGGCTGCGCAGCCGGCGCAGCGCCTCGTCGAGGTCCCAGTCCGGGCCGAGGACGTCGGGGCCGAGGTGGCCGACGAGCTGGTCCTCGTGCTCGGTGCGGACCATCGCGACGTCGTGCAGCCGGTAGCCGACGCACTCCCACTGCTCGGTGGCCAGCACCGCGCGGACGGCGAAGGCCGGCCCGCCGCGCCACTTCCCGCCCGGCCGGTAGATGTGCCAGCTGCCGTCCATGCGGAAGTGGGTGCGCAGCGTCCACCCGTCGGCGAAGCGGATGAGCAGGTGCTTCCCGCGGGGGACGACCTCCGACACCGTGCGGCCGGCGAGGTCGGTGGCGGCCAGCCGGGGCACACGCAGCTCGCCGCGGCGCAGCGTCGCGCCCGCGAGGGCGGTGTGCATCCGCTTCGCCGCCAACCAGACGGTGTCTCCCTCGGGCACGCCGCCAGTGTCCCCCGCGTGTCGCTGAGCTGCTGTGAGACCGCTGACAGCCGGGATGACGCGGCCGCGCCGATGCGCTCGACCTCGCGTGGCTGTGACGACCCTGCTCCGCTCCCGGCTCGCCCGCACCGAGGTCGCGGGGCGGGTCCCGGAGCCGGTGACGGTCACGGTGGCGCGGGTGGTGCGCCCCCAGCGGCGGCAGGCCTTCGAGCGGTGGGCAGCGGAGACGCTCGCGCTCGCGGCCACCTATCCCGGCAACCTCGGCGGCACCCTGCTCAAGCCCGGGCTGGGCAGCTCCGAGTACCACCTGGTCTACCGGTTCAAGGACGACGCCTCGCTGGCCGGGTGGGAGCGGTCGCCGGAGCGGCGGGCCGCCCTCGAGCGCATGCAGGAGATGGTCGACGAGGAGCGGTATGCCCGGGTCGCCGGTCTGGACAGCTTCTTCACCCGCCCCGCCACCCCCGGCCCGCGGTGGCGGTCCACGGTGCTCACCATCGCCGCGGTCTTCCTCATCACCTCGACGCTGCAGTTGCTGGTCATGCCGCACGTCGCCGGCTGGCCGTGGCCGTTCCGGCTGCTGCTGTCGGCCTGCATCGTCGTCGTGCTGCTCGGCTTCGTCGTCATGCCGGCGCTCACCCGGCTGTTCGCCGGCTGGCTGCGCCCGCAGCGCGACTGACGCCGGGCTGGCAGTCCGCGCAGCGCGGCCGGGGCCGGCCCGGCTGTCCGCGCAGTGCGCCTGACGCCGGCCGGCCGCGTCCCGCGACGCGACCGACGCCGGGCCGGCAGTCCGCGCGGGGCGACCGAGGCCGGTCCGGTTGCGCGGGCAGCGCGACCGAGGTCGACCCGGCTCCTCGCTCTCAGGCGCGCACGCGCAGGCCCCGCGGGGTCGCGGCGAAGCCGGCGGCCTGCAGCGCCGCCGACAGCGGGGTGGACTCGTGCACCGACGCGCCGTCGGCCTTCTGCACCACCATCCGGCCGAGCGCACCGGCGGCCACCGCCCCGGACAGTGCCGTCGCCGCCTCCTTGAGCACCGTCTCGTCCTCGGTCCACGACAGCAACGTCTTGCCGCCCCGCTCGACGTAGAGGACCAGGTCGCCGTCGACGAGCACCACCAGGGCGCCGGCCTTGCGACCGGCCCGGTGCCCGGCGCCGGACCGCCGTCCGCCGCCGGTGCCCTCGCCGACGTCCACGGCAGCGCCTCCGTCCAGGGCGCTGCCACCGTCGTCCCCGCCGGTCGACCGCTCCGGCCACGGCAACGCCGCCCCGTAGACGTTGGCCGGGTCGGTCGCGGCCAGCACCACCGCCCCCGAGGGGACCCGGTCGGGCGAGGCGAAGCTGCGCAGCCGGTCCACCGAGCCCGGGGTGCCGAACTGGGCGGCGCCGAGGGTCTCGACGAAGTAGCCGCGCCGGGCCCGACCGTTCTCCTCGAAGGCCCGGAGCACCGGGTAGACCGCGGAGAAGCCACCCGGGACCTGCTCGGCCATCACCGCACCGCGGGTCAGCACGCCGTGCCGTTCCAGCAGCGCCTCGGCCCGGGCGGTCGTCCGCTTCGTGGGGTTGGGCTCCCTGTCGGGCAGCCGCGACCAGCGGCCGGCCACCGTCGGGGGCCCGGTGCGGGTCGGCATGGCCGGCCGGCCGAGCCGGGGGCGCCCGTACCGGGTGCGGTCCAACCGGGCCCGCGGCGGAGCCGGCTGCCGCTTGTGCGTGCCGCCGCCGGACAGCCGGGTGCGCAGCGGGGCGAGCGTGTCGTTGGTGAGGGCACCGGCCCACACGAGGTCCCACACGACGTCGGCGAGTGCGGCGTCGTCGGTGGAGCCGACCAGGTCGGACAGGCCGCGGAAGAACATCGCCTGCCCGCCGGCCAGCCGCTCGAGCACGGCCGCTGCGACGCTGCCCTCGTCGGCCGGTTCCAGCGGGTCGGGGAGCAGCAGCGGGGCGAGGTCGGCCGGGACGAGGCTGATCCAGCCGTCCCCACCGGGCAGCCCGCCGGCCCCGGCCCAGAGCACCTCACCGGCGCTGGTCAGCTCGTCGAGCATCGCGGGGGAGTAGTCCCGCACCCGGGCCGGCAGCACCAGGGACTCCAGCGCGCTCGCCGGCACCAGCGCGCCGGCCAGCTGCTCGACGACGGCCAGCACGCCGTCGGGCCCCCGCATCCGGCTGCCCACCGACTGCCAGGACGGGGTGAACCGGGCGAGGGTGTCGATCGGCACCGGCTCCACCTCCTGCCGGAGCCGGGCCAGGCTGCGCCGGCGGATCGAGCGCAGCACCTCCGCGTCGCACCACTCCTGCCCGGTGCCGCCGGGACGGAACTCGCCGGTGACCAGTCGCCCGGTGCCGACCAGCCCCTGCAGCGTGGCGGTGACCACGGCGACGCCCAGGCCGAGCCGGTCGGCCACCTCGGCGGGCTGGAAGGGGCCGTGGGTGCGGGCGTAGCGGCCGACCAGGTCGCCCAGCGGGTCGGGAACCGGCTCGGTGAAGACCTCCGGGACCCCGACGGGCAGCGCGGTGCCGAGCGCGTCGCGCAGCCGGCCGGCGTCCTCGATGGCGACGTGCCGTTCCTCGCCGGCGACCCGCACGACCAGCGCACGCCGTGCGGCGACCAGCTCGTCGAGCCAGGCGCGGGGAACACCGCGGGCCGCGGCCTCCGCGGGGGTCAGGTCGCCGAGGATGCGCAACAGGTCGGCCGCACCGTCGAGGTCGCGGGGGTGGCGGTCGGCGGGCAGGCGCTGCAGCTCGTTCTCGACCTCGGCGAGCGCCTCGGCGTCGAGCAGCTCGCGCAGCTCGGAGCGGCCGAGCAGCTCGGCCAGCAGCCCGGTGTCGAGGGCCAGCGCCTGCGCGCGCCGCTCGGCCAGCGGGGCGTCGCCCTCGTAGAGGAACTGCCCGACGTAGCCGAACAGCAGCGACTGGGCGAACGGCGAGGCGGACTGGGTCTGGACGTCGGCGACCCGGACCCGGCGGGAACGCACGTCCCGCATCAGCTCGACCAGGCCCGGCACGTCGTAGACGTCCTGCAGCACCTCGCGGGCAGCTTCCAGGGTGATGGGGAAGCTGGAGAACTCGCTGGCCACCGACAGCAGCTGTGCGGCGCGCTGGCGCTGCTGCCACAGCGGCGTGCGACGCCGGGGGTCGCGGCGGGGCAGGAGCAGGGCGCGGGCGGCACACTCGCGGAAGCGGCTGGCGAACAGGGCGGAGTTGCCGACCTCCGCGGTCACCTCGCGCTCGACGTCGTCCGGGTCGAGGACGGCGAGGTCGGCCTCGGGTGGTTCCCCGGTGGTGTCGGGCAGTCGGAGCACGATGCCGTCGTCGGAGTGCATCGAGGCGACGTCCACGCCGTACCGCTCACGCAGCCGGGCGGCCAGCACCAGCGCCCAGGGGGCGTTGACCTGGGCGCCGAAGGGGGAGTGGACGACCAGCCGCCAGTCGCCGAGCTCGTCGCGGAAGCGCTCGACGAGCAGCGTGCGTTCATCGGGGAGGTGCCCGGTGGCCTGCTTCTGCTCGGCGAGGTAGGCCAGCAGGTTGGCCGCACCCCACTCGTCGAGCCCGGCGGCCCGCGCCCGCTCGAGGCCGGCCGCCGGCGTCGCCGATCCGACCTCGCGCAGGAAGGCGCCCAGCGCGCGGCCGAGTTCGAGCGGTCGTCCGGGTGCGTCACCGTGCCAGAACGGCATCTTCCCCGGCTGGCCCGGGGCCGGGCTGACGAGGACCCGGTCGTGGGTGATCTCCTCGATCCGCCACGAGGAGGAGCCGAGCAGGAAGACGTCGCCCACCCGGGACTCGTAGACCATCTCCTCGTCGAGCTCGCCGACCCGTCGACCACCGGAGCCCTCCCCGCCTACGAGGAACACGCCGAACAGCCCCCGGTCGGGGATCGTCCCGCCGCTGGTGACCGCCAGCCGCTGGGCGCCGCTGCGAGCGGTGAGCGTGTCGGTGACCCGGTCCCACGTGAGCCGTGGGCGCAGCTCGGCGAAGGCGTCCGAGGGGTACCGGCCGGCCAGCATGTCCAGGACCGCGTGCAGCGCGGAGTCCGGCAGCGACCCGAACGGCGCCGACCGCCGCACCAGCGCCGCCACCTCCTCGACCGTCCGGGGCCCCTCGGAGACCATCGCGACGACCTGCTGGGCGAGGACGTCGAGCGGGTTGCGCAGGTACCGGATCGACTCGATGGCCCCCGCCCGCATGCGCTCTGCGACCAGCGCGCACTGCACCAGGTCACCCCGGTACTTGGGGAAGAGCACCCCCCGGCTCACCGCACCCACCTGGTGCCCGGCCCGCCCGACCCGCTGCAGACCCGAGGCGACGGTCGGCGGCGCCTCCACCTGGACGACGAGGTCCACCGACCCCATGTCGATGCCGAGCTCGAGGCTGGAGGTGGCGACCACCGCCGGCAGCCGACCCGACTTCAGGGCCTCCTCCACCACCGCCCGCTGCTCGCGGGAGACCGAGCCGTGGTGGGCCGCGGCGACCGGCTGCACGCCCTCCGGCACGCCACCTCCGGAGCCGGCCTGCGCCATGAGGGCGGCGGCGTTGGTGCCGGGAGGGACCGTCTCCCCGGTGGCCCGCTCGTAGGCGAGCTCGTTGAGCCGGCTGGTGAGCCGCTCGGCCAGCCGCCGGGAGTTGGCGAAGACGATGGTGCTGCGGTGGGCCTCGACCAGGTCGAGCACCCGCTCCTCGACCGCCGGCCAGATCGACGTCCGCGGCTGGTTGCCGGCCGCCGAGCCGTCCAGTTCGCCGGTCGGCTGCCCGAGGGTGCTCATGTCCTCGACCGGGACCACCACCGAGAGATCCCAGACCTTGGCCGCGGGCGGGGCCACGACCTCCACCGGCCGGCCGCCGGCCAGGAAGGTGGCCACCTCCTCGATCGGCCGCACCGTCGCCGACAGCCCGATCCGCTGCGCCGGCCGGTCGAGCAGCTCGTCGAGCCGGTCGAGGGACACCGCCAGGTGCGCTCCGCGCTTGGTGTCGGCGACGGCGTGCACCTCGTCGACGATCACCGTCTCCACCCCGCGCAGGGCCTCACGGGCCGAGCTGGTCAGCAGCAGGAAGAGCGACTCGGGCGTGGTGATGAGGATGTCGGTTGGCCGGCGGGCGAAGGCCCGGCGCTGGTCGGCCGGAGTGTCCCCGGAGCGGATGCCGACGGAGATCTCGGGGCGGGGCAGCCCCAGCCGCGCCGCGGCCTGCCCGATGCCGGCCAGCGGCGCCCGCAGGTTGCGCTCCACGTCGACGGCGAGGGCCTTGAGGGGGGAGACGTAGAGGACCCGGCACCGGGCCCGCTCGTCCTCCGGCGCCCGGCTGCTGGCCAGCCGGTCCAACGACCACAGGAAGGCGGCGAGGGTCTTCCCGGAGCCGGTCGGAGCCACCACGAGGGCGTGCCCGCCGCTGCTGATCGCCTGCCACGCACCCTCCTGCGCGGGCGTGGGTTCGGCGAAGGCCCCGGTGAACCACGCGCGTGTGGCCTCGGAGAACCGGTCGAGAGCGGACACGGGCACCAGTGTCGCCCGCAGCTACGACAGTTCGCCGGGCCGCGATCGAGGGGGTGGCAACGCCTCTCCCGCCGGCAGCGACGTGCTCCGGGAGTGGGGGCGGCGTCGGGCACACTGACGGCCATGCGCCGTTCCCTGTACGAGGCCGAGCACGAGGACTTCCGTGACATGGTCCGGGCCTGGGCCGAGAAGACGATCGTGCCCTTCCACGACCAGTGGGAGAAGGAGGGCATCGTCCCGCGGGACGTCTGGATCTCGGCCGGCGCCCAGGGGCTGCTCGGCATCGACATGGAGGAGCGGTTCGGGGGCGGCGGCGTCCGGGACTTCCGCTACCAGGCGGTCATCGACGAGGAGCTGATGCGGATCGGCGCCACCGGCGTCGGCATCACACTGCACAACGACGTGACCGGCCCCTACCTGCGCGACCTCGGCACGGAGGAGCAGAAGCAGCGCTGGCTGCCCGGGTTCTGCAGCGGCGAGCTCATCACCGCCATCGCCATGACCGAGCCGGCGGCCGGCAGCGACCTGCAGGGGATCCGCACCACGGCTCGCCGGGACGGCGACGCGTGGGTCCTCAACGGGAGCAAGACCTTCATCACCAACGGCATCAACGCCGACCTGGTCGTCGTCGTCGCCCGCACCGACCCGGACGCGCCCGGCTCCAAGGGCATCAGCCTGCTCGTGGTGGAGCGGGACATGCCCGGCTTCACCCGCGGCCGCAACCTGGAGAAGGTCGGGCTCAAGGCGCAGGACACCGCCGAGCTGTTCTTCGACGACGTCCGAGTGCCCGCGGAGAACCTGCTCGGCACCGAGAACCGCGGCTTCTACCACCTCATGGAGAACCTGCCGCAGGAGCGGCTGTCCATCGCCGTCGGTGCGGTGGCCTCCGCCGAGACGGTGCTCGCCCAGACCGTCGAGTACGTCACCGGCCGCACCGCGTTCGGCCGGCCGGTGAGCAGCTTCCAGAACACCCGGTTCGTGCTGGCCGAGCTGCAGACCGAGGTCACCATCGCCCGCACCTTCGTCGACGAGTGCCTGCGGCAGCTCGACAGCGGGGACCTGACCCCGGTCGACGCGGCCATGGCGAAGTACTGGACGACCGAGCTGCAGAACAAGGTCGCCGACCGCTGCCTCCAGCTGCACGGGGGCTACGGCTACATGGACGAGTACCCCGTCTCCAAGGCCTGGCGTGACGCCCGCATCCAGTCGATCTACGGCGGGACCAACGAGATCATGCGGGAGATCATCGGCCGCTCCATGGGGCTGTAGGCCAGGTCTGCCGTGACCGTGGAGACGCGTGCCCTGCCCGACCCGGTGCCCGTCCAGCGCCGGACCCTCGGTGTGCTCGGCACCGGCGTGGCCCTCGCGGGGCTGGGGGTCACCGTCGGCATCACCGTCGGCGGCCTGCTGGCCCGGGACGTCGCGGGCACCGACAGCGCCGGGGGCCTCGGCCAGACCGCCGGGGTGCTCGGGGCCGCGGTGATCGCCGTCCCCCTGGCGCGGATCAGCGACCGGTCCGGCCGCCGGGTGGGGCTGGCCGTCGGTTACGCCGTCGCCGTCCTCGGTTCGGTCGTCACGGTCGCGGCGGCGCTGCTGTCCTCCCTGCCGCTGCTGCTGCTGGGCCTGTTCGGCTTCGGCGCCGCCACCGCCTGCGGGCTGCAGGCGCGCTACGCCGCGGCCGACCTGGCCGCCCCGGAGCACCGGGGACGCGCGCTGTCGCTGGTCGTGTGGGCGACCACCGTCGGCTCCGTGCTCGGCCCCAACCTGGCCGGCCCGGGCGAGTTGCTCGGCGACTCGCTCGGCCTGCCCTCGCTCACCGGCGCGTTCGCCATCTCGATGGCGGTCTTCGCGGTGGTGGCGGTCGGCCTCCTCGTCCTCCTGCGACCGGACCCGCTGCTGCTGGCCCGGCGGCTGAGGGGCGCGGTGACCGGCGGTGCCGTCCGCCCACGGCGGGCGACCGCGACGGCGTTGCGTGCGGTGTGGGCCGACCCGGGCGGCCGCCTGGGCCTGACCGCGGTCGTCGTCTCCCACTCGGTGATGGTCGGCGTGATGGTGATGACGCCCGTGCACATGGGCCACGCCGGGGGCCCGGAGGGGACGACGCTGCGCGTCATCGGCCTCGTCATCAGCGTGCACGTCGCCGGCATGTACCTGTTCTCCCCACTGGTCGGGCAGCTGGCCGACCGGGTCGGGCGCCGCGCCGTCGTCGCCGTGGCCGCGGCGCTGCTGCTGGCCGCGGCGGCGCTCGCCGGCACAGCCGCCCCCGACGCGGCCCTCCAGCTGGGGGCGGGCCTGCTGCTGCTGGGCCTGGGCTGGTCCTGCGGGCTGATCGCCGGCTCCACCCTGGTGACCGAGTCGGTCGGGGAGCAGCAGCGGCCCACGGCGCAGGGCGGGACGGACCTGCTCATGGGACTGGGTGCGGCGCTGGCCGGCGTCGCCGGTGGCCCGCTGTTGACCTTCGGGGGCTACGGGCTCGTGGCGGCGGTGTCGGCTGCGTTGGTCGTCCCGCTCGTGCTGGTCTGGGCCCGGGCCGGCCTGGTGCCGGACCCCGCTCAGCGACCCCGGTAGTTGCGGTAGAGCAGGACCAGCGAGACCACGAGGCACAGCACGATGCCGATCTCGAGGACGAGGTCCCAGGTCGACGACCCGGTGCTGGGGAACACGCGACCAGCGTAGGAGCCCGCCGGCTCCGGCGGTCCTCCGCGAGCGCGCGCTAGCGTCGAGGACGTGCGCCTGCAGGATTTCTGGTCCCGCCTCACCTCCCAGTTCGGCTCCATGCGGGCCGAGAGCGTGGCCCGCGACCACGTCTTCGCCTCCCTCGGCGGGCGCACCGCGGTCGAGGCGATCGAGGCGGGACTCCCGGTGCGCACGGTGTGGCTGGCCATCTGTGAGGAGTACGACGTCCCGCAGAAGGAGCGGTGAGTCGTCGTCCCGGCGTGTCACCCTGGCAGTCGAACACACGTTCGGGCTAGATTGGTCCGGCAGCCCACAGGCCGGGTGCCCGTCCACAGGTCCACCGGTTCCCCCGGAAGTGTCAGACCCCCGCCCTAGCGTCGACACCGACCCGCTCCACGCGACTTCCCGAAGGTGAGCACCATGGCAACGCTCGACCGCGACAAGGCCCTCGACATGGCCCTCGCCCAGATCGACAAGCAGTTCGGCAAGGGCTCGGTCATGCGGCTGGGCGACAACGCCGCGCAGGCGATCAAGGTCATCCCGACCGGCTCCATCGCCCTCGACATCGCACTGGGCATCGGCGGCCTCCCGCGCGGCCGCGTCATCGAGGTGTACGGCCCCGAGGCCTCCGGTAAGACGACGGTCGCCCTCCACGCGGTGGCCAACGCCCAGGCCGCAGGTGGCATCGCGGCGTTCATCGACGCCGAGCACGCGCTCGACCCGGAGTACGCCCGCGCGATCGGTGTCGACACCGACGCCCTGCTGGTGAGCCAGCCCGACACCGGTGAGCAGGCGCTCGAGATCGCCGACATGCTGATCCGCTCCGGCGCGCTCGACATCATCGTCATCGACTCGGTCGCCGCCCTGGTGCCCCGCGCCGAGATCGAGGGCGAGATGGGTGACAGCCACGTCGGTCTGCAGGCCCGGCTGATGAGCCAGGCGCTGCGCAAGATCACCGGTGCACTGAACAGCTCCGGTACCACCGCGATCTTCATCAACCAGCTGCGCGAGAAGGTCGGCGTCGTCTACGGCTCCCCGGAGGTCACCACCGGTGGCCGCGCGCTGAAGTTCTACTCGTCGGTCCGGCTGGACGTCCGGCGCATCGAGACCCTCAAGCAGGGGACCGAGGCCGTCGGCAGCCGGGTGCGCGTGAAGGTCGTCAAGAACAAGGTGGCCGCCCCGTTCAAGCAGGCCGAGCTCGACCTCCTCTGGGGCACCGGCTTCAGCCGCGAGGGCGGCCTGATCGATGCCGGTGTCGAGCAGGGCTTCATCCGCAAGTCCGGCGCCTGGTACACGTACGAGGGCGATCAGCTCGGTCAGGGCAAGGAGAACGTCCGCAGCTTCCTGCGCGACAACCCCGACCTCGCCGACGAGATCGAGAAGAAGGTCAAGGAGAAGCTCGGCATCGGCCCGAAGCTCGACGCCCCCGCGTCCGCTGACGAGCCGGTCGACTTCTGACCGTGAGCAGCTGGCCCGAGGCCCGGGGGCGCTCCGCTCCCGGACGCCGGCGTGGGCGGCGATCCGCTCCGTCCCCTGACCCGGACGGTACGGACGCCGCCCCGCCGGCCGGCGGCCCGCATCCCGAGGACGACCCGGGTGACCCCGAACAGGTCGCCCGGTCCATCTGCCTGCGCGCGCTCACCGGCGCCCCGAAGACCCGCCGGCAGCTCGAGGAGCTCCTGGCCAAGCGCGGTGTTCCCGACGAGGCCGCTGAGCGGGTGCTGGACCGGTTCGGAGAGGTCGGGCTCATCGACGACGCCGCCTTCGCCCGCGCCTGGGTCACCTCCCGGCAGGCCGGACGCGGCCTCGCCCGACGCGCCCTCAAGGCCGAGTTGCGCGCCAAGGGTGTCGACGGGGAGGTCGCCGAGGAGGCGGTCGCGCTCGTCGACGACGAGGACGAGTGGGCGACCGCGCGACGCCTGGTGCAGCGACGCCTGCCGAGCCTGCGGCGGGTCGACCGGGCCACCGCCGAGCGCCGGCTCATCGGCATGCTGGCCCGCAAGGGGTACGGATCGGGGCTGGCGGGATGGGTCGTCCGCGAGGCCCTCGACGAGGACCGCACCGGCGAGCACTCCCTTGAGCCCGGCCCGCACAGCGACCTGGGGCTCGACGCCTGGCTGCCCTGAGCGCCTGACGTCTCGAGTGCCGGGACACGTGCGTGCCTGGACACGTGCGTGCGTGGACACCTGCGTGCCTGCACCTGCGTGCCTGAATGCGCAGGCGCTCGAACCAGCGGCTCGCGGACTCAGGCGCCCAGGACCGGGCGGCAACGCCAGACCGCATCTCCCCGGACGCGACCCAATGCCATGCGACGTGGGTGTCGCGCGGGACCTGGCGTGCGGCGGAGTTGGCCGACGTCGCTCACCCCGGCAGGGCGACCGTGTCGGGGTCGGCTCCTCCCGCGCCCGACGCGCGACGAGGTGGGTGGGAGCGGGTCAGCCCACGGGGCGGGCCGTCGCCGACCAGGCCGAGACGTCGACCGCCACCCCGTCGTGAGCCTCGTCGTCCGGCACCAGCCAGTCGCCGTCGGTCCCCCGGCCGTGGGCCAGCCAGGTCTGGATCTGCAGGTCGAACGCACGCTCGGGGGAGGAGGGCACCCGGCTGACCGGGCCGAGGAAGGTCAGGTCGGCCTCCTGGCCGCCGGCGGAGCGGAGCACCACCCGGCAGCGTGACCGGCGGTGACGGGCCGGCGGGACCACCTCGCGGACCACCGCGCTGTCGGCACCGGCGGCAGCGGCGAAGTCCGGCGCCGCCGCGCGCAGGCGCGTCACGAACTCCTGAGCCGCATCGGTGATGCCGTCGGGCACCCGCACGGCGGCCGGCAGCGGCGGGACGGCGGGGCGGAGAGCGGTGTCCACGGAACAGGACTCGGCAGGTGAGGGGCCGGACGTGACCGCCGGCGCCCCACGGGTCCCAGCGAGATCGCCCGTCGCCGTCAGACCGGGACCGCGCCGCCTCCGCCGCCCATCTGCACGTCCGCGGGCAGTTCGGCCTCGGTCGTGGCCGCCGCCTTCGCGCTGCGCCGGGTCCGCCGCTCGACGTACCGGGCCAGCCAGGACAACAGCAGGTTGACCACGATGTAGATGAGGCCGGCGGCCACGTAGAGCTGGAAGGTGTACCGGTTGCCGAACTCGAAGTTGAAGAACTCCACGAGGCTGCGCGCGGTCCGCAGCAGCTCCAGGTAGCCGACGATGAAGCCCAGCGAGGAGTCCTTGAGCAGGACGACCAGTTGCGCGACGAGCACCGGCAGCATCCGGCGGACCGCCTGTGGCAGCAGTACGAGGGTCATCACCTGGGTCTTGCGCATGCCCAGGGCGAAGGCCGCCTCACGCTGGCCGCGGTCCACCGAGAGGATCCCCGCCCGGAAGATCTCGGCCAGGACGGCCATGTTGTAGAGCGTCAGCCCCAGGACCAGCGCCCGGAACGCCGTCATCGAGATGCCGATGGTCGGCAGGAACAGCAGGCAGAACAGGATCAGCAGCAGCAGCGGCACGGCGCGGAAGAACTCGATCACCACCGTGACCGGGACCCGCACCCAGGCGTGGTCCGAGAGGCGGCCGGCGGCGAGCAGCGCACCCAGGACGGTGGCCAGCACCATGCCGACGGCGGCCGCCGCGAGGGTGTTGAGCAACCCGTCCCAGAGGGCCTGCGGCACGCCGGTGGCCGGGTCGAACAGGATCGCCCAGCGCTCAGGCTCCAGCTGACCGTTGGCGCCCAGCCGCCACAGGGCCAGCGCCACGAGGCCCAGGACCAGGAGGACGCCGACGACGGTCCCGACCCGTTGCCGCTGGCGCGCCCGCGGTCCGGGGAGGTCGAAGAGGACGGTGCTGCTCATCGGACGATCGCCACCCGCTTCTCGACGGCCCGGATCGCCCACGCGGAGGGCAGTGTGATGACCAGGTAGCCGATGACCACCGCGGCGAACACGGCGAGCAACTGGTCGGCGTTGACGTTCGACAACCGCTGGAGGGCGGCGGTCAGGTCGGTCACCGCGAAGCCCGCGGCGATCGAGGTGTTCTTGGCCAGGGCGATCCACACGTTGCCCAGCGGCGGGACGACGGTGCGGAACGCCTGGGGGAGGACCACCGTGCGCAGCGTCTGCCCGAAGTCCAGGCCCAGGGCCCGGGCCGCCTCGGCCTGGCCCGGCGGGACGGCGTTGATGCCCGAGCGCAGCGCCTCGCACACGAAGGCCGCGGTGTAGAGCGACAGGGCGGTGACCGCCGCGATGAACCGGCTGGGGAACTGCAGGTCGACGTAGACCAGCCCGAAGACGAGGAAGAAGAAGACCACGGTGAGCGGGGTGTTGCGGAACACCTCGACGTAGAAGGTGGCCAGCCCGCGCAGCGGCGGCACCGGGCTCACGCGCATGCCGGCGAGCACGGTGCCCAGTACCAGCGAGCACACGCCGCTGACGACCGCCAGGGAGAGCGTCGTCAGGAACGCGCTCCACAGCAGGTCGAAGTTGTCTCGGATGAACTGCACCGCGCCCTCGGGAGGTCAGTGGTGGACGCGGCGTCGCCGGGCTCGGGGACCCGGCGACGCCGCGGGGGACTCAGTAGCGGTCGACCGCCGGAGGCTCCGGAGCCGGCTCCCCGGTGATCGAGCCGGCCGTGCGGTCCCAGGCCTCGGCCCACCGGCCGTCCTCGTAGGACTCCTCGAGGACGTCGTTGATCCAATTCCGGAACTCGGTGTCGCCGAGCGCCAGGCCGATGCCGTAGGGCTCCTCGGTGAACGGGTTCCCGACCAGTTCGAAGCCCTCGGGGTTGCCGGCGACCAGGCCGGTGAGGATGACGTTGTCGGTCGTCACCGCCTGGACGTTGCCGTTCGCCAGGTCGTCGGCGCACTTCGAGTAGACGTCGTAGGTGGTCAGGTTGGCCTCCGGGTAGTTGTCCCGGATGTTCTGCGCCGGCGTGGAACCCTCCACCGAGCAGACCGTCTTGCCGGCGAGGTCGTCGGGCCCCTGGATGCCCTCGGGGTTGCCCGCGGCGACCATGATGTCCTGGCCGGCCACGTAGTACGGCCCGGCGAAGTCGACGACCTGCTTGCGGGTGTCGTTGATCGTGTAGGTCGCCACGACGATGTCGACCTGGCCGTTCTGGATGAACGGCTCCCGGTTCGCCGACACGGTCTCGGTCCAGGTGATGCCGTCTTCCGCGATGCCCAGCTCACCGGCGATGATCTTGGCGATCTCGACGTCGAAGCCCTCGGGGTCCTGGGTCTGCGGGTTGAGCAGACCGAACCCCGGCTGGTCGAACTTGGTGCCCACGGTGATCGAGCCGGACTCGGCCAGCTCGGCCATCGTCGTCCCGGCCTCGAACTGGACGTCCTCGGCCACCTCGGCGGTGTTCTGGGCCTCGTCCTCAGCCTGCTGGCCGGCCTCACTGGAGCAGCCGGCCAGCACGAGGCCCAGCGCCCCGACGGCGGCGGCGTAGCGGGTGATGCGCATGTGCGTTCCTTTCCTACCGGGCTCAGTGGTTGAGGATCTTCGAGAGGAAGTCCTTGGCCCGGTCCGACTGCGGGTTGGTGAAGAACGACTCCGGGTCGGTCGCCTCGACGATGCGGCCGCCGTCCATGAAGACGACCCGGTTGGCCGCGCGGCGGGCGAAGCCCATCTCGTGGGTGACGACGATCATGGTCATGCCGTCGCGGGCGAGCGCAGTCATGACGTCGAGGACCTCGTTGATCATCTCGGGGTCCAGCGCCGAGGTCGGCTCGTCGAACAGGATGACCTTGGGGTCCATGGCCAGGGCGCGGGCGATGGCCACCCGCTGCTGCTGGCCACCGGAGAGCTGCGCCGGGTACTTGTCGGCCTGGGCGCCCACCCCGACCCGGTCGAGCAGCTCGCGGGCCCGCCGCTCGGCCTCGCCGCGCGCCTGCCGGCGCACCTTGACCGGGCCCAGGGTGACGTTCTCGAGGATCGTCTTGTGCGCGAAGAGGTTGAAGCTCTGGAACACCATCCCGACGTCGCTGCGCAGCCGCGCGAGCGCCTTGCCCTCGTCGGGCAGCCGCTGGCCGTCGATGGTGATCTCGCCCTGCTGGATGGACTCCAGCCGGTTGATCGTCCGGCAGAGCGTGGACTTGCCCGACCCGGAGGGGCCGATGACCACGACCACCTCCCCGCGGTCGACGGACAGGTCGATGTCCTGCAGCACGTGCAGTTCGCCGAACCACTTGTTGACGCCGGACAGTCGGACGAGAGGCCCTCCCGTCGTGCGCGCGTCGGTGTTCGCGGGGCTGGTCACGCTGGCGACCCTAGGGCCGGGACGCGACGGGGACCGAACCGGTCGATCACGAAGGCGTAACAACCCCTCGGAGGCGGTGGTGCGCGTCATGCGGCCGGGTGACGGGTACCGGGCCGGGCCCGCCGCGGGAGGTCCGCGGCGGCCGGACGCGAGGAGCAGCCATGGCCGGCGACCGCGAGAACCCGCCCCCGGACGACGTCCCTGCCTTCGTCGACGAACCCGGGACGACCGACCAGGCCTGGGACGACGACGACCCCGGAGCGCTGCTCGCCGACGCCCCGGACACCGAGACCGGCAAGGCGCAGGCGGCCTTCGACGAGGACCAGCCGGGCCCGGGCGTCTGAGCGACGGCGGCCGGGGGACCCGCGCGCCGTACCCTCGACCCGTCATGGGAACCGAGCTGGCGGCAGCCGCGCGCACCTACCGGGTGCGCACCTACGGGTGCCAGATGAACGTGCACGACTCCGAGCGCCTGTCCGGGCTCCTGGAGGCGGCCGGCTACGCGCCGGCCGCCGAGGGGGAGGACGCCGACGTCGTCGTCCTCAACACCTGCGCGGTGCGGGAGAACGCCGACAACCGGCTGTACGGCAACCTCGGCCACCTGCGGCCGGTGAAGGACGCGCGCCCCGGCATGCAGATCGCCGTCGGCGGCTGCCTGGCGCAGAAGGACCGCGGCCAGATCGTCCAGCGCGCGCCGTGGGTGGACGTCGTCTTCGGCACCCACAACGTCGGCTCGCTGCCGGCCCTGCTGGAGCGGGCCCGGCACAACGCCGAGGCGCAGGTGGAGATCGCCGAGGCCCTCGAGGTCTTCCCGTCGACGCTGCCGGCCAAGCGCGACTCCGCCTACTCCGGCTGGGTCTCCATCAGCGTGGGGTGCAACAACACCTGCACGTTCTGCATCGTCCCGTCGCTGCGCGGCAAGGAGAAGGACCGCCGTCCGGGCGAGATCCTCGCCGAGGTCCAGGCGCTGGTGGACCAGGGCGTGCTCGAGGTGACCCTGCTCGGCCAGAACGTGAACGCCTACGGCGTGGAGTTCCGCGACCGGGGTGCCTTCGCCGACCTGCTGCGCGCGACCGGCACCATCGAGGGGCTGGAGCGGGTGCGGTTCACCAGCCCGCACCCGCGCGAGTTCACCGACGACGTCATCGAGGCGATGGCGGAGACCCCCGCCGTCTGCCACCAGCTGCACATGCCGCTGCAGAGCGGGTCGGACGACGTGCTGCGCCGCATGCGCCGCGGCTACCGGCAGGAGCGCTACCTCGGCATCATCGACCGGGTGAGGGCGGCGATGCCCGACGCGGCGATCACCACCGACATCATCGTCGGCTTCCCGGGGGAGACCGAGGCGGACTTCGCGCAGACCCTCGACGTCGTCCGCCAGGCCCGGTTCTCCAGCGCCTTCACCTTCCAGTACTCCAAGCGGCCCGGGACGCCCGCGGCCGAGATGGAGGGCCAGCTGCCCAAGGCCGTCGTCCAGGAGCGCTACGAGCGGCTGGTCGCGCTGCAGGAGGAGATCAGCTGGGCGGAGAACCGCGCCCAGGTCGGTCGCACCGTCGAGCTGCTGGTCGCCGCCGGCGAGGGCAGCAAGGACGCCCGCACCGGGCGGCTGACCGGCCGGGCCCGTGACGGCCGCTTGGTGCACTTCACGGCGGCCGACGGCGTCCGGCCCGGCGACGTGGTCGAGACCGTCGTCACCCAGGCCGCGCCGCACCACCTCGTGGCCGACGGGCCGCTGCTGTCGCACCGGCGGACCCGCGCCGGCGACGCCGCCGAGGCCGGCACCCGGCCCACCACGCCCGGCGTGCTGCTGGGCATGCCGCGGATCGGCGCCCCGGCGTAGCCCACCCGCGGCGTTCTCCGGGGCGCCGCCCCGAGCGGCCCCCCGGGGCGCCGCCCCGAGCGTGCGAGGGGTGGGGAGGAGGGGGTCCTCTCTCAGCGGCGGGACGCGGCCTTCTCGGCCTCGGCCAGCCACTCGCGGCGGGTGGCCAGGTTGGCCCGCGCCTCCTCGATGCGCGCGGCGTTCCCGGCGGCCTCGGCCTTGGCCAGCTGCTCCTCGGCCTTGGTCACCGCCTGGCGCATCGAGATGACCATCGGGTTCTCCGGCGCGACCCGGGCGCGTGAGGAGTCCACCGCGCCGCGAACGCGCTGCTCGACGGCCTGCATGCGGTCCTCCAGCTGACGCATCGCGCCGCGCGGCACGTGGCCGATCGCGTCATAGCGTTCCTGCAGCTTGCGCAGCGCGTTCTGCGCTCCGCGCAGGTCGGTGGAGGGGTCGAGCTTCTCGGCCTCGGTGAGGATCTCCTCCTTGGCCTGCTGGTTGGCCAGCTGCTCGCTGTTGCGTGCCTTGTCCGACTCGGCGCGAGCGGCGAAGAAGACGTCCTGGGCGGCGCGGAACTGCTTCCACAGGTCGTCGTCGCCGTCCCGGCCGGTGCGGGGGACGGCCTTCCAGCGGTCCATGAGCGAGCGCATGGCGGCGCTGGTCGCGCCCCAGTCGGTGGAGGCCGACAGCCGCTCGGCCTCCCGGATGAGCTCCTGCTTGGCCGCCCGGGCCTCGCTGCGCTGGGCGTCGAGGGCGGCGAAGTGTGCGCCGCGGCGGCGGCTGAAGGCGTCGCGGGCGGCGGCGAACCGACTCCACAGCGCCTCGTCGGTCTTGCGGTCGATGCCGCGGATGGTCTTCCACTCCTCGACGATGGCCTTGAGCCGGTCGCCGGCGGCCTTCCACGAGGTCGACTCGGCGGCGATCTGCTCGGCCTCGGCGGCCAGCGCCTCCTTGCGGGCGACCTGGGCCGCGCGGGCGGCGGCCTTCTCCGCCCGCGACTCGGCGGCCGCGGAGTCGGCGGTCTCGACCATCGCCCGGGCCCGCGCGGCGAGCCCGTCGAGGTCGCCGACGGCGGTGGCGGCGGGGATCTGCTCGGCCAGCGCCTGGGCCTTGGACTTCAGCTCGCTGGGATTGCCGGTGTGCGCCTTGAGCCGCGCCTCGAGCAGCGAGACCTCGGTGGCGAGGTCGTCGTAGCGGCGGGCGTAGTGCGCCAGGCCGGCGGCCGGGTCGCCGGCCTGCCAGGAGCCCACGGCGCGCTCGCCCTCGGCGGTGCGGACGTAGACGGTGCCGTCCTCGTCCACGCGGCCCCACTGCGACGGGTCCGACGCCGCGGCGGCCGGCTGCACGGGGGCGGCCGGCCGCGCCGGGGCGAGCGCAGGGGCAGCCGTCTCCGGGACGACGGCTCCCGGCGTGACGGCACCCGGGGTGACGGCACCCGGGGTGAGGTCTCCCGGCACGACCTCCACCGGCACGACCTCCTCCGGCACGGCCGCGCCTGGCGCGTCCTCGGTCGCGGCGGGAGCCTCCGCGCCCTGCTCGGACGGCGGGGCGACCTCGGGCGTCCCCGCGGCCGGGTCGGCCAGTGCGGCGTCGCCGGGGGCGGCCGCGGCCGCCGTCCCCGCCTCGGGGGTGACCGCCTCGGAACCGGCCGTGTCCGTGGTGGGGACCTGCTGCGAGGTGTTTGCGGCGTTCTCCGTGCTCGACACGCACCGCAGTGTCCCACGTCGCATCCGGGACACTGCTCCGGTGAGCTCCAGCCCGGCCGGATCCGACGGGAAGGGGGCCGCGGGTCCCCTCACCGTCGCCTTCTGTCCCTGCCCGCCGCTGCTGCTGCCCCAGGTGGAGGGCCGGCCCGGAGCCGACACCCGGCAGCTGCGGACCGCCTGCGCCGAGGCCGTCGATGCCGCGCTCGCCCACCGGCCCGAGGTGGTCGTCGTCGTGGGGAGCGGGGGCGGGAGCCGCTTCGGCCCGGGGGACGGCGGCGACCTGCGCGGCTTCGGCGTGGACCTCGACGTGCCGTTCGCGGGGCCGGAGCGGCCGGGTGGCCGGCGCACTCCGCTGGCGCACACGGTGGGCGCCTGGCTGCTGCACCAGGCCGGGTACGCCGGCCTCCGGCTGGGGGTGACGCCTGACGACCTCGCCGACGCCCTCGCCGAACTGCCCGGTCCGGTCGGTGTCCTGGCGATGGGGGACGGGTCGGCGCGCCGCACGGTCAAGGCGCCCGGGTACCTCGACGAGGCCGCCGGGCCCTTTGACGCCGCCGTCGCCGCTGCGCTGGCCTCCGGGGACGCCGCGGCGCTCGCCGGGCTCGATCCCGCGGAGGGGGAGCGCCTGCTGGCCGCCGGCGTCCCCACCTGGCGCGCGGTCGGAGCCGTCCTGGCCGGCCGGGAGGTGCGGGGGCGGCTGCTCGCGGACGCGGCGCCCTTCGGCGTCGGGTACCTCGTCGCCGACTGGCTGGTCCCGTGACGGCGCAGCCGCCGGTGGTCGCCCTGGTCGGCCCCACCGCCACGGGCAAGACCGCGCTGGGGGTGGCCCTGGCGCGGCGGCTGGGCGGTGAGGTGGTCAACGCCGACTCCATGCAGCTCTACCGCGGCATGGACATCGGCACCGCCAAGCCCGACGCCGCCGAGCAGGGCGGCGTCGCGCATCACCTGCTCGACGTCTGGCACGTGCGGCAGGCGGCGTCGGTCGCCGAGTACCGCCGCCTGGCCCGCGCCGAGGTCGACCGGCTGCGGGCAGCGGGCACGGTGCCCCTGCTGGTCGGGGGGTCGGGGCTGTACGTGCGCGCCGTCCTCGACGAGCTGGACTTCCCGGGCACCGACCCGGCGGTGCGGGCCCGGTTGGAGGGCGAGCTGGCCGATGTCGGCCCCGCGGCCCTGCACGCCCGGCTGGCCACCGTCGACCCGGCCGCGGCCGCGGCGGTCCTGCCGAGCAACGGACGGCGGATCGTGCGCGCGCTGGAGGTCGTGGAGATCACCGGCGGCCCCTTCCGCGCGCAGCTGCCCGAGCCCCGGCCGCACTACCCGGCCGTGGTCGTCGGCCTGGACCGCGACCCGGCCGACCTCGACGAGCGGATCGCCGCCCGCGTCGACCGGATGTGGGCCGCGGGGTTCGTCGCCGAGGTGGAGACGCTGGCTGCCGACGGCCTGCGGGAGGGTCCCACCGCCTCGCGGGCGCTGGGCTACGCGCAGGTGCTCGCCCAGCTCGACGGCGAGCTGACCGCCGAGGAGGCCCGCGAGCGCACCGTGTCGACCACGCGCCGATTCGTCCGGAGGCAGCGGTCGTGGTTCCGCCGCGACGCCGCGACCACCTGGCTGGACGCCGCGCGCCCCGACCTCGTCGACGCGGCCGACGCGTTGATCGCCGCGCATACGATCGGCCGGTGACCGCCAACCGGGTGCTGATCGGACACGGCACGGAGAACGACTTCGTCGTCCTGCCCGACCCCGACGGCACGGCCTGGCCGGAGGACCGGCTGGACGCCGCGATGGTCCGCCGGCTGTGCGAGCGCCGGGCCGGCCTCGGTGGGGACGGCGTGCTGCGCGTCGTCCGCAGCGTGCACGTCCCCGACGCGCCGGCCGTCCTCGGGGAGGACCTCGACCGCTGCGAGTGGTTCATGGACCACCGCAACGCCGACGGCTCGCACGCCGAGATGTGCGGCAACGGCATCCGGCTGTTCCTGCACGTCCTGGTCACCGAGGGGCTGCTGGACCGCGCCGCGTGCGAGTCCGGCGTCCTGGTGGGCACCCGCGGCGGGCCGCGCCGGGTCGGCGCCGCGCCCGACGGTGGCTACTGGGTCGACATGGGCCCCGCCCGGCCCTTCGGGACCGGCGCGGCGCACCTGGACGGCGCGGCGTTCCCCGGCCGCGCCGTCACGATGGGCAACCCGCACCTGGCCTGCCTGACCGACGTCGACGTCGACACCCTCGACCTCACCGTCGCCCCGGGCGTGGACACCGGGCTCTTCCCCGACGGGGTCAACGTCGAGTTCGTGAACGTCCTGGCGCCGGCCGCCCACATCCGGCTGCGGGTGTCCGAGCGTGGCGTGGGGGAGACCCGGTCGTGCGGGACGGGCGCGTGCGCGGCCGCCTGGGCGGCGCTGGAGGCCGGCGGCGCCGACACGGGCACGGTCACCGTGGACGTCCCCGGCGGCCGGCTCACCGTCCGCGTCGACGGGACGACGGTGCTCACCGGCCCGGCCGTGGTCGTGGCCGCCGGTGAGCTCACGCCGGAGTGGCTCGCGAGCTGACCGGCCGGCTCAGGCCCCCTGGTCCCTGGTGTTCTCCGTCTCCTCCGGCGACTCGGGCATCATCGACTGTCCGGCGATCCCGGGGCTGCCCTTGGGCTCGCCGCGACCGCTGTCCTGGTCGGGGCCGGCGCCCAGCGGGTTGCGCGGCGGGTTGAGGCCCTTGGGGTCGCGACCCGGGTCGTCGAGCTCCTCGCCGCTGCCCAGGCTGCTGCTGCCGCTGCTCTCGGTCATGCTCCGGCCTCCTCGCGATCGTCGGGACCGGGCCCTACCCGGGGACGACGAGGTCACGCGTCGGGATGGTCTCGGACGCCCGCGGTGTTGTACCCGGCGATGACAACTCAGATGCCCCGGCAGGTGGGGCGTGCCACGCTGGACACGATGACGACAGCACAGAACCGCGCCGCGATCGACGGCGCCGGGGACCGGGCCCTACGGGCCGCCCCCGAACCGGCCGAGGAGGCCACCCGTCCCGCGCCGGCCGGGCAGTGGGACGAGCCGGAGGAGACGACCGGCTCCTACGACCTCGAGGCACGCGGCGCCCTCCGCCGCGTCGCGGGTCTGTCCACGGAGCTCGCCGACGTCACCGAGGTCGAGTACCGCCAGCTGCGCCTGGAGCGCGTCGTGCTGGTCGGCGTCTGGACCGAGGGGACGCAGGCCGACGCCGACCGGTCCCTGGCCGAGCTCGCCGCGCTGGCCGAGACCGCGGGGTCGCAGGTCCTGGAGGCGGTGAGCCAGCGGCGGGACAAGCCCGACGCGGGCACCTACGTGGGCTCGGGCAAGGCCGCCGAGATCCGCGACATCGTCGCCGCGGCCGGCGCCGACACCGTCATCTGCGACGGAGAGCTGACGCCGGGCCAGCTCAACGCGCTGGAGAAGATCCTCAAGGTCAAGGTGGTCGACCGGACCGCGCTGATCCTCGACATCTTCGCCCAGCACGCCTCCAGCCGTGAGGGCAAGGCGCAGGTCGAGCTCGCCCAGATGCAGTACATGCTCCCGCGGCTGCGCGGCTGGGGTGAGTCGCTGTCCCGGCAGGCCGGTGGCCGGGTCGCCGGTGGTGGCGGCATCGGGACCCGCGGTCCGGGTGAGACCAAGATCGAGACCGACCGGCGGCGCATCCGGGCGCGGGTGAGCAAGCTGCGCCGGGAGATCGCGGGCATGGCGACCGCACGCGCCACGCAGCGCAGCAGTCGCGGGCGCAACGCCGTCCCCAGCGTGGCGATCGCCGGCTACACCAACGCCGGCAAGTCCAGCCTGCTCAACCGGCTCACCGGCGCCGGTGTGCTGGTGGAGAACGCGCTGTTCGCCACCCTCGACCCGACGGTGCGCCGGGCCACCTCGCCCGACGGCCGCGAGTACACGCTCACCGACACCGTCGGCTTCGTGCGGCACCTGCCGCACCAGCTGGTCGACGCCTTCCGGTCGACGCTGGAGGAGGTGGCCGCCGCCGACCTGCTGCTGCACGTCGTCGACGGATCCGACCCGGACCCGCTGGGTCAGATCGACGCCGTCCACGTCGTCCTCGGCGAGATCGATGCGGCGGCGGTGCCGGAGCTGATCGTGGTCAACAAGGTCGACGCCATGAGCGAGGACGACGTCCTCACGCTGCGCCGGGCGCTGCCGGGTGCGGTGTGGGTGTCCGCGCGCACCGGTGAGGGGATCGAGCAGCTGCGGGACATCGTCGCCGCGCGGCTGCCGCGGCCCGATGTCGACGTCGACGTGCTGGTGCCCTACGACCGCGGCGACCTCGTCGCCCGGGTGCACCGCGACGGCGAGGTCCTCCGCGAGGAGCACGAGGCCGGCGGGACCCGGCTGACCGCCCGGGTCGACGGAGCACTCGCCGCCAGCCTGGAGGGGTTCGCCGTCCCGGTCGGCTGACCGGGACGGCGCGCCCGCGTCGGTCGTCCGAGGTCACGATCGGGTCACGTCCCGGTACCGTGAGAGCGTGACCAGCGGCGCGGTGCGGCGGCGTCCGGGCGAGCACGCGCCGGACGGCGAGGTCGTGCCCGCCCCGCCGCAGCGGGTGGTCTCCGACGGCCGGCCATCGTGGTGGCTGCTGGTCCTCGCCCTGCTCGTCACCGTCGCGGTGACCGCGGACCTGCTCAGCCGGGGTGTGCTCGAGCGGATGGACCTGCGGGTCTCCGAGGTGGTCAGCTCCTGGCAGCTCAAGGAGTCGGCCGCGTACTGGCCGGTGTGGGCGGTGACCCAGCTGGGCGGGCGCGGCTTCATCCTGATCGTCCTGGCGGTCCTGACCGGCTACCTGGTGTGGCGGCGCCGGACCGCCGTGCCGCTGCTCCGGGTGCTGGTCGCGCTCGCGCTGCTCACCGTCGTCGTCTACGGCTTCAAGTACGGGACCGGGCGCACCGCACCGGCCTATCCCGGGTCGTTCTTCCACCGCGACGGTGCGTCCTACCCGTCGGGGCACGTGGCCAACGCGGTCCTCATGTGGGGTGTCGCCCGGTGGCAGGCGGTGGAGTTCCGGCTCGCCGCGGGCGTGCAGCGGGCCTTCCGGCTGCTCAGCGTCTTCGGCCCGGTCGCCACCGGGGTGGCCATGGTGTCCCTGGACTTCCACTGGGTCACCGACGCGGTGGTCGGGGCGGCGGTCGGCATCCTCCTGCTGGGCGTGGTCCATGCACTGGACGCAGTCCTGCTGTCACGCTGGGTCGGTGCCCGAGCTGCTCACCCCTCCGCGTAGCGGCACGCCGGGCCGGCACCTGGCTGCGGGGACGGTCCTCGCGCTGACCGCCGTCCTCGGTGCCGCGCAGCCGGTCTCCGCCGAGGAGGCGACGGCGCCTCGCACGCAGTGCCAGGTCACCGACCCCCGGCTGGCGGAGCTCTCCGGCCTCGTGGTGGTGGGCGACCGCATGCTGGCCCTCAACGACGGTGGGGAGCGGCTCGACGTCCACGTCCTGGACGCCGGCTGCCAGGTGGTCGACGTGCGCAGCGCGCCGGTCGACCCCTACGACCCCGAGGACCTCGCGGTCGGCGCCGACGGGACCGTGTGGCTCGCCGACACCGGCGACAACAACGGCACGCGGGAGACGGTGGCGCTGCTGGCCCTGCGGCCGGACGGCAGCACCGCGGTGTACCGGCTGGCCTTCCCGGAGGGACCCCGGGACGTGGAGGCGCTGCTCCTCGCGCCGGACGGCACGCCTTACCTGGTGACCAAGGAGGTGCTCGGAGCCAGCTCGGTGTACCGCCCGGTGAGCGCGCTGGTCGACGCCGGCACGGTTGGCCTCACCGAGGTGGCGGGTGTCGAGTTCACGCTCACCGGGACCCCGGGCGGTCCGGTCGGTCGCGCCGGGCAGCTCATGGTCACCGGGGGAGCGGTCTCGCCCGACGGCCGGTTGCTGGCCCTGCGGACCTACACCGACGCCTACGTCTGGCCGCTGTCGGGCTCCGACGTGGCGGGTGCACTGGCCGCCGACCCGGTCCGGCTGCCGCTGCCCGCGTCGCCGCAGGGCGAGGCGGTCAGCTTCACCGCCGACGCCTCCGGCCTGGTCGTGACCAGCGAGGGACTGCCGGCCGACGTCATCGTCGTCCCGTTGGGCGAGCTCCCGAGCGACGCCGCTGCGTCGACGTCGGCGGACGGTTCCCTCCCCGACCTGCTGAGCGCCGACGACGGCGGCATGCCGGCCGTCGCGGCGGCCGCGATCGCGGCCGTGGTCGCCGCCGCCCTGGTGTGGGTCGGCGGGAGGCTGCGCCGGCGCCCCTGAGCCCGGGGCGGCGCCTGCGGGTCAGACCCGGCGCAGCACGGTGACGACGCGACCCAGGATGGTGGCCTCGTCACCCGGGATGGGCTCGTAGGCGGGGTTGTGCGGCAGCAGCCACACGTGGCCGTCACGACGCTTGTAGGTCTTGACCGTCGCCTCGCCGTCGATCATGGCGGCCACGATCTCGCCGTTCTCGGCCGTCGGCTGCTGGCGCACCACGACCCAGTCGCCGTCGCAGATGGCCGCCTCGACCATCGAGTCGCCGGCGACCTTGAGCATGAAGAGGGTGCCCTCGCCGACCAGTTCGCGGGGCAGCGGGAAGACGTCCTCGACCGCCTGCTCGGCGAGCACCGGGCCACCGGCGGCGATCCGGCCGACGAGCGGGACGTAGGTGGGGGCGGGCGCCTCGTCGGTGCCGGCCGGGGCGGCGGTGGACACGAGCTCGGCCGGCGCGTCGCCGGGCAGGCGGACGTCGAGGGCCCGGGGCCGGTTCGGGTCGCGGCGCAGCCAGCCCTTCTTCTGCAGGACCGTGAGCTGGTGGGCCACCGAGGAGGCCGAGGACAGGCCGACGGCCTCACCGATCTCGCGAACCGAGGGCGGGTAGCCGCGGCGGTCGATGGAGTCGCGGATGACCTCGAGGACGCGCCGCTGGCGCTGGGTCAGGCCGTCCCCGGCCTCGCTCCGGTCGGGGAAGGTCCGCACGGCCGCCGTCTCGGTGGCCGCCGGCGCGCCGGTCGTCCTCCGGCGGCTCCCCGACGTCCCGCTCTTCTCCGCCACCGTCGCCTCCTCGCCGGCTGCTGTCGCAGCACGTCTCGTCGTTCGGGACCGACCGTAGCGTGCCGGGCCCTCTCGATCAAACACGTGTTCGAACTGCCCGGCAGGGCGCGATGGCGTTCGTCGGACCCATCCGGTAGACATCGCACAGCCGTTCGAATCGAACAGGCGTTCGACGGTCCGGGCAGCGGTGGGAGGAGTGGTCGTGGCGGGCATGCGGCAGGCGGTGCTGGACTTCGACGACGCGGTACAGGTGCCCTGGCGGCCCCGGCTCCGTGCGGTCCCGGTGGCCGACGACGGTGCGGCCGGGCGCCGGCCACGGCCTCCGGCGTCGCGGGCGACCGTGTCCCGGGTGGGCGCATGCCGGCCCGAGTCGGTCCGGGCGACCGACGACGGTGCGACCGCGCCCGTCGACTCGTCCGCCACCCGGCCGGGTCCGGTGCGACCCGGGCAGACGCGGCCGGGCCCGACCCGGCCGGCGGGGGCCGCGGTGCCCGGTCCCCCGGCGGGGCGGCCCGTGCGCGGCGGCTGCGGCCGGGTGCGGCACCGGCCGGGTCCGGGGGTGCGGCTGACCCGCAGGGCGCGCCGGCTGGCGGTGGTCCTCGCGCTGGGGGTCGGCGTGGCGCTCGGGTCCTGGCTCGGACCTCTCGTCGCCGATGACCCCGGCGACCTGCGGCTGGTGGGGGAGCGCAGCGTGGTCGTCCAGGCGGGGGACACGGTGTGGTCCATCGCCGCAGACTTCGCCGGGCCCGACGAGGACGTCCGGGCCGTGGTCGACGTGATCGAGGAGCTCAACGAGCTCGACGGTGCCCGCGTCGTGCCGGGACAGGTCCTCCTGCTGCCCTGAGGGCGTCCCGTCCCTCCTCCTCCGGGCCCGGCACGCCGCGGGGCCAGACAGCGACAAGGCGAGGCGGTCAGGTTCGTCAACCCTCCGTACGGAGGCGTTGACGCTGCGTGGTCAAAAGGGCACCTAACGTCAGAGGCGTGTCGCGGATGTCCGGAAGCCGAGCAGCGGTCTTCACCCAGCAGTCCCAGGCCGTCGAGGTGTCCGTGGCCGGCGCCTGGTTGCCGGGGTCGATCCTCGGCTGGCGCCACGACGCCGGCGGATCCTGCGAGGTGTGGGTCCGGCTGACCGTCGCCGGCGGTGTGCGCGAGACCTGGGTCGCCCTGTCCGACCTGCGGCTGCCGGAGTCGCCCGTCGTGGAGGCGTCGCCTCCCGCTGGGCGTGGGGACGACGCCGCCGCGCCGATCCTCGACCTGGCCCGCGCCGCCGCCCGTGAGCGGCTCGTCGCCGGCGTGCTCGGCGCTCCGGAGCGAACGGCGTCCGGCGTCCCGGCGCAGGGCCGTCGCCGGCGCCGTCACGGCGGGGACGTCACCGCGGAGATGCCGGCGCTCGATGCCGCCCTCGCCGGGCGCCACCGGGCACCGGGCGGAGCCGGGCGACACCGGGCCGCGGACGACGACACCCGCGTCGGCCTCCCGGCGGTCGCGGTCCCGCCGCGCGCCGAGGGCGACTGCCTGACCCGCCCCCTCCGGCTGGGTGAGCGGGTGCCCCGCCCCCGCCTGACCCGTCCCGACGGCGCCGTCCGCGGCTGAGGCCCGGCCGCCCTCCGGGGTCGGGTGCCGACGCGCGCATACACCGCTCCGCCGCCGCCGCGCGACTCCTGCGGGGCGTGTCGCGGCGTGTCGCCGTGGCGGGTGGGGCAGCAGAGCGCCCCTGGTCACGGCCGTGTCTCGGGGGCGTGTCCCGGCTTGCAGATCTTGTGTTGCCGGGCCTAGGGTTCCCCTACATCTAGTAGTTGCACCGCTGTAAGCCCGTCCACAGCCGGTCCTCAGGTTCTCCCCGGGACGTCCACCGGATGTCCCCAGGAGGGTCCACAGCCGGCTTCCCGGCTCGGGTGCCCCGGCCGCTTCGCGGCCGCCGCGCCCGCCGGTCGGGCGGGGGCGCGACGGACCACCACGAGGGGAGGGGAGCCGCGATGCGTTGCCCCTTCTGTCACAACGCCGACAGCCGGGTCATCGACTCACGCGAGGCCGACGAGGGGGCCACCACCCGGCGGCGCCGGTCGTGTCCCGCGTGCGGCCGGCGGTTCACCACGGTGGAGGAGGCCGTCCTCGCCGTGGTGAAGCGCAGCGGTGTCAGTGAGCCGTTCAACCGGACCAAGGTGGTGGCCGGCGTCCGCCGGGCCTGCCAGGGCCGGCCGGTCGACGAGGACCAGTTGCAGCAGCTCGCCCAGCAGGTGGAGGACGCGACCCGCGCCACCGGCGCGGCGGAGGTCCCCAGCCACGAGGTCGGGCTGGCCATCCTCCGGCCGCTGCGGGAGTTGGACGAGGTCGCCTACCTGCGCTTCGCCAGCGTCTACCGCGCCTTCACCTCGCTCGAGGACTTCGAGAAGGAGATCACCGAGCTCCGGGCCCGGTACGTCGCCGCCGGGACCCCGCCGCTCCCTGGCATGCAGGACACCTCCCCGGCCGTGCGCCGGCGGGGGAGTGGGCGGGGCCAGGCCGCCTCCACCGGCAGCGCCGCCGGCACCTGAGAACTGTCAGCACCACCCGATAGAACAAGTGCGGCTCTCTTCCCCAGCCGCCTTGCCCACCCGCAACAGAGGGAGAGCTCCGTGACCGAGACCGAGGATCGCTTGACCGGCCGCACGCGTCGCGCCGCCAAGGCGCCGACCCGGGGGAAGGGCCTGAAGGTCAAGCGCGTCTTCACCACCGCCGGTGTGCACCCGTACGACGAGGTCACCTGGGAGCGTCGTGACGTCGTCATGACCAACTGGCGGGACGGCTCGATCAACTTCGAGCAGCGCGGCGTGGAGTTC
The DNA here is from genome assembly GCF_054050175.1 of Geodermatophilus sp. SYSU D00697. Lineage (NCBI taxonomy): Bacteria > Bacillati > Actinomycetota > Actinomycetes > Geodermatophilales > Geodermatophilaceae > Geodermatophilus > Geodermatophilus sp. SYSU D00697. Next base: position 94,757 of record NZ_JBJGYV010000009.1, on the reverse strand, counting down.
CCCGCCGAGTGGAGCATCAACGCGACCAACATCGTCACGACGAAGTACTTCCGCGGCGCCGTGGGGACCCCGCAGCGGGAGAGCAGCCTGCGCCAGCTGATCGACCGGGTCGTGCTGACCTACGGCCAGGCCGGCCGCGAGCACGGCTACTTCGCCACCGAGGGTGACGCGGAGATCTTCGAGCACGAGCTGACCTGGATGCTGCTGCACCAGTACTTCAGCTTCAACAGCCCCGTGTGGTTCAACGTCGGCACCAGCGCGCCGCAGCAGGTCAGCGCCTGCTTCATCCTGGCCGTCGACGACACGATGGACTCGATCCTGAACTGGTACCGGGAGGAGGGGCTGATCTTCAAGGGCGGCTCCGGCGCCGGCCTGAACCTCTCCCGGATCCGCTCGTCGAAGGAGCTGCTGTCCTCCGGTGGCACGGCCTCCGGCCCGGTGTCCTTCATGCGCGGTGCCGACGCCTCCGCGGGCACGATCAAGTCCGGTGGTGCCACCCGTCGCGCGGCCAAGATGGTCGTCCTCGACATCGACCACCCCGACATCGAGGAGTTCATCGAGACCAAGGCGCGCGAGGAGGACAAGATCCGCGCGCTGCGCGACGCCGGGTACGACATGGACCTCGGCGGCAAGGACATCACCAGCGTCCAGTACCAGAACGCCAACAACTCCGTCCGGGTCTCCGACGAGTTCATGCGCGCGGTCGAGGACGGCACCGAGTTCGGCCTGCGCGCCCGGCTCGACGGCTCGGTCATCGAGACCATCGACGCCAAGGGCCTGTTCCGCAAGGTCACCCAGGCCGCCTGGGAGTGCGCCGACCCGGGCATCCAGTACGACGACACGATCAACGACTGGCACACCAACCCCGAGACCGGCCGGATCAACGCGTCCAACCCGTGCTCGGAGTACATGAGCCTGGACAACAGCTCGTGCAACCTCGCGTCGCTGAACCTCATGAAGTTCCTCAAGGACGACGGGACGTTCGACTCGAGGAACTTCGTCAAGGCAGTCGAGCTGGTCATCACCGCGATGGACATCTCGATCTGCTTCGCGGACTTCCCGACCGACCCCATCGGTGAGACCACCCGCGCCTACCGCCAGCTGGGCATCGGCTACGCCAACCTCGGCGCCCTGCTGATGGCGACCGGTCACGCCTACGACTCGCGTGGCGGCCAGACCCTCGCCGCGGCGATCACCTCGCTGATGACCGGCACGGCCTACCGCCGCTCGGCGGAGCTGGCCGGCATCGTGGGCGCGTACGAGGGCTTCGCCCGCAACGCCGACGCCCACGCCCGCGTCATGCGCAAGCACGCCGCGGCCAACGACGCCATCCGTCCGGTGGGCGCCGACGACGCCGACGTGCTCAAGGCCGCGACCGCCCAGTGGCAGGAGTGCCTGGAGATCGGCGCGGACAACGGCTGGCGCAACGCCCAGGCCTCCGTGCTGGCCCCCACCGGGACCATCGGCTTCATGATGGACTGCGACACGACCGGCATCGAGCCGGACTTCTCGCTGGTCAAGTACAAGAAGCTGGTCGGCGGCGGCTCGATGCAGATCGTCAACCAGACCGTGCCGCGGGCCCTGCGCAGCCTGGGCTACCAGGACGAGCAGATCGAGGCGATCGTCGAGTACATCGCCGAGCACGGCCACGTCGTGGACGCCCCGAGCCTGCGCCCGGAGCACTACGAGGTCTTCGACTGCGCGATGGGGGAGCGGGCCATCTCCCCGATGGGCCACGTCCGGATGATGGCCGCGGTGCAGCCGTTCATCTCCGGCGCCATCAGCAAGACGGTCAACATGCCGGAGACGGCGACCGTCGAGGACGTCGAGAACATCTACTTCCAGGGCTGGAAGCTCGGCCTCAAGGCGCTGGCCATCTACCGGGACAACTGCAAGGTCGGCCAGCCGCTGTCCGACGCCAAGGCCAAGAAGGCCGACACGACGGCCGCGGCCGCGGAGGTGGCGGCTCCGGCTGCGCTCGCCCACCCGGTGCGCAAGCGGCTGCCGAAGAAGCGGACCAGCATGACGACGTCGTTCTCCGTCGCCGGGGCCGAGGGCTACATGACCGCCGGCATGTACGAGGACGGCAGCCTCGGCGAGGTCTTCCTCAAGCTGGGCAAGCAGGGCTCGACCCTGGCCGGTGTCATGGACGCCTTCTCGATCGGCATCTCGATCGCGCTGCAGCACGGTGTGCCGCTGGAGACCTACATCCAGAAGTTCACCAACATGCGCTTCGAGCCGGCCGGCATGACCGACGACCCAGACATCCGCATCGCCCAGTCGGTGATGGACTACATCTTCCGTCGCCTGGCGCTGGACCACCTGCCGGTGGAGAAGCGGGCCAACCTCGGCATCTTCAGCGCCGAGGAGCGCGCCGCCCAGGTCTCCGGCTACGGCACCTCGGCCTCCACGCCGGAGGTCGTCGAGGAGGAGGTCGACCTGGAGGCGCTGCGCACCTCCGCGCCGGCCGAGGGCCCGGCCCAGCCCGAGCCCAAGGCGGATAAGTCGGTCAAGGAGGCGCACTCCTCGGCCGAGCTGCTGGAGTTGGTCACCGGGACGGCCACCGACGCGCCGCTGTGCATGACCTGCGGCACGAAGATGCGTCCGGCCGGCAGCTGCTACGTCTGCGAGGGCTGCGGCTCCACCAGCGGCTGCAGCTGATGTAGTCGGCCGGGACGTGTTGTCCGCGCCGGTCCGGGCGGCGTCGTCCCGAGTTCGGGCAGCACTGTCCCGGTCTCCGCCAGCGGGACTCCCCGACCACTGAGGTCGTCACCGGCCCGGTTCCCTCCAGGAGCCGGGCCGGTGGCGTGTCTGGCGCAGGAGTGAGCAGGCCACCCGGCGCTCGTCGGTGACTCCGTGGCTGGGGTCAAGGGGTCACCGACGGTGTCGATACTCCTCAGTAGCGCATCCAGGATCATCGTGTCAGCAACGCAGGAGTGTCCCTTCGTGACCCAGCCAGGAGGGGTTCAGCCGAACCCCCACGACCACGGCGGCCAGCCCGGCCCCACGCCCCCGGCCGACAACCGGCCCCCGGTCGGCCCTCCATCCCAGTCGCCCAGGCAGCAGGTCGGCGCTCCCCAGCCCCAGCCGCCGTACGGGATCCCGCAGGGCTCCTGGCAGCCGCCCGCCCAGCCCGGCCCGAGCCTGCCCACGCCGCCGAGGCACCCCTGGTTCAGGCAGAAGCGGTTCCTCATCCCGGCCGGGGTGCTGGCCGTGGCGGTGCTGGGCGCAGCCGTCGCGCCGAAGGAGGACACCGACAGCGCCCCCGTCGCCAGCTCCAGCGCGCCCGTGGTGGAGACGTCGGCACCCGCGTCGGGACCTTCCTCCGCTCCGCTCCCGTCGATCAAGGAGGTCGCCCCGGCTCCTTCGCCGGCTCCGGCCTCGGAGCCTTCCTCTGCTACCGCGCCGCCGGTCGAGGAGGTCGCCCCGACTCCTCCGCCGGCCCCCGCGCCTGCTCCGGCTCCCGCACCGGCACCTGCGCCCGCTCCCGCGCCTGCCCCGGCTCCTGCGCCCGATCCGGCACCCGATCTCACGGTCGGCCAGGAGAACGCGCTGGAGTCTGCGGGGGACTACCTCGACTACTCGTCCTTCTCGCGCTCCGGGCTCATCGAGCAGCTCGAGTACGAGGGCTACTCGACCAGTGACGCGACGTGGGCCGTCGACCGCCTGGACGTCGACTGGAACGAGCAGGCCGCCCAGTCCGCCAGGGACTACCTCGACTACTCGTCCTTCTCGCGCTCGGGGCTCATCGAGCAGCTGGAGTACGAGGGCTTCACCCCCGAGCAGGCCGAGTACGGGGTGAGCCAGGCCGGGTTCTGATCCAGGCCCACCCGGTGCGCTCCCCGGCGCACGCCGGGACGTCGGTGCCGGGTGCGCTGACCGGACCCACCGGAGGCCCGCCTGCTCGGGACCTCGTCGTGCCGCCCCGGCCGCCTCGTGCGGCCGGGGCGGTCCCGTCTCGGCGCCGGCCGGAGACGTGCCCGAGCCGCCGTCACCGGCCGCGACGTGCAGGCACCCGGCGGGCGCTGCAGCGCGAGGGAGGCGCACCGCGAGGGGCGCTGCACCGCGAGGGCCGCTGCACCGGCTGCCCACCACGCCGGAACCAGGTGATCGACCGCGTTCCCGGATGGTCGCCGGTCAGCGACCGGCGTCGTCGTCCGGAATGCCGTCCGGGACCCACCGCGGACCGGCCTCGTCGGGCCGGGGACGGTCCTGACGGTGCAGCCGGATGGCGACCAGCGCGACGTCGTCCTCCGAGGATCGCCCGCTGCTGGACGGATCCGGTCGCGTTCTCGCCGGCGGGAGCCGTCGGGACGAGGGGGCGCAGTCTGGGCCGGCCGCGGGCCGCGGGCCCACGAGCGCCCCGCCGCCGGGCCGTGCCTGGTGCAACGATGGACGCCCGCCCGGTTGGCTACTTTACGATGTTCACACATCGGCGAGCGCTGCGGGGGATGGCCGGGGGTGGCGTGTGCGCGGAGGTCCCGACGGTTCGGCCAGCATCGAGGCCGAGGCCGGGGGACGGGTGCTCCGGCTGCGGGGCGAGGTCGACGTGGACGTCGTCGAGCGTCTCCGGCGCGAACACCCCGGCGGGCTGCCGCCGATCGCGGCCATCGAGGCCGGCGAGGTGACCTTCCTGGACGCGGCATGTGTCGCCCTGCTGGTCGAGCTGGCCCAGGTGGCCGACCGGCAGGGTCGGACGCTCGTGCTGCGGTCCGCCTCGGAGCGGGTCGACCGGGTGCTACAGCTGACCGGAGCGGACGCCCTGTTCCAGCGATCCGGATGACGTCGGCGGCGCTGCCCGGGTCGGGGCCTCGGCCGGCGGGATCGTCGCGCCCGGTGCGTCGGTGGTCTCGAGGAGGTCGCTGAGGAGGTCTCGTGTGGAGGTCAGCTCCGTGACCAGCAGCTGCCGCGCCACCGCCAGCAGCTGCGAGGTCCTCGGGTCCCGCAGCGAGTAGCGCACCGCCGAGCCCGAGCGGTGGGCGAGGACGACCTGAGCCCGCCGGAGGACCGCGAGTTGTTGGGAGAGCTGCGACATCTCCACCTGGAGCTGGGTCGCGAGTTCCCCGACGGTCCGCTCTCCCTGGGTCAGCTGCTCCAGGACCAGCACGCGCAGGGGATGACCCAGGGCCTTGAACAGATCGGCCTTCGCAGCGGCGATCGGGACATGGCGGTAGGGCACGTCCCGGACTCTACGGGCCGGTGATCGGCGGGGTCCCGTCCCCGACGGGGGTCCACCCCGGGTGGGGGAGTCGGCCCGGCCGGGGCCGCATCCCGGGGCGCGGACGGCAGCGCCCCCCAGCGGCGGACGGCAGCGACCCCCCACCCGCGACGGCAGCGACCCCCCACCCGCGGACGGATGGGGGGTCGCTGCCGTGGTGTCGGAGACCCGGGCTCGGAGGGGTCAGCCGCGGTAGTTCACGTGGACGTGGTCGAAGTGGTTCGCCGTCACGCCGCCACGGTCGGCCATCGCCTTCCAGGTGCCGGTCGGCGAAGTCAGGATCCGCTGCTGCCAGATCACGTACTCGACGCCGAGCTCGTCCCAGTGGTCGACCTGGTACTGGGCGATGGCGTCGCCGAGGGCCGCGTCGGACAGGACCATGTAGTCCAGGGCCAGCCCGGACGGGTGCCCGTGCGGGTCGACCGCGCTGCCGCGGGTGCCGCCGATGGTGATGCCGGCGGCGCCGGCCACGTTGCTGACCACCGCGTCGGCGGCCGCCTGGGCCTGCGGCCGCACGGCGCCGGCGCTGTTGGTGATCTGCGCGACCGCTGGAACAGGTGCCGGAGCGGCCACGGCCTGAGCCGGGGCGGCGGCAGCCACGGGCGCGGAGTTGCCGACGGTGCCCACCTCGACGGGCGCGACGGCGGCCTGCGCGGCGCCGGCGACCAGCAACACCTGACCGGGGAAGATCAGGGTCGGGTCGCTGCCGATGACGCCGACGTTGCGCTGGTACAGCTCCCGCCACGGCTGGTGGAACGTGGTGGCGATCCCCGCCACCGTGTCGCCCCGCTGGACCGTGTAGACGTCCGACGGGGCGGCGGCCGGGGCCGGAGCGGCCTCCGGGGCCGGGGCGGCAGCCGGGGCCGCGGGAGCGGCGGCCGGCGCGGGTGCCGGCGTCCCGGCAGCGGCCGGCGTGGTGCCGTCGGTCAGCTGCTTCCCGCAGGTCGGCCACGCGCCGATGCCCTGCCCGGCGAGGACCTTCTCGGCGATCTCGACCTGTTGCGCGGGGGTGGCGAGGTCGGCGCGGGGGGCGAGCTCGGTCCCGCCGTAGCCGGCCCAGGTGGACTGGCTGAACTGCAGCCCGCCGTAGTAGCCGTTGCCGGTGTTGATGCTCCAGTCGCCGCCGGACTCGCACTCGGCGACGCCGGTCCAGTCGTGGGTGGTGGCGGCGGATGCCGGGGTGCTCAGGACGCCGAGTCCGACGACGGTGGCCCCTGCCGCGACGGGGGCCTTGGCGATGACCTTCTTGGTCCGGACATAGCGCGGCGCACGGTGCTTGGCCATGGGTGATCTCCGATCACCGCCGGCGAGGTGAGCTGTCGGGTTCGGACGATCGGTGCCCGGCCGCGGGTCGCGGCTTCACCCCGAGGCGCGCCCGGCCGTTCGGCCGGAGCGCCGTGGAACGTGGGTCCCCCACCCCTGCCCTGAGGTTCTGGAGACGGCTACCGGTGGGCAGGGTTTGGCGGACCGGCGCCACGCTCCCATCTGCGGAACGCAGCCAAAACGTTACGTTGGGTCATGTGAACTGTCGCCGTGACGGTCGTCACGCTTTGGTGTGCATGGGGAGGACGGGCAGGTCGGGGCGAGAGACTCCGCGGACGTGCTCTCCGGCACAGCGGTCCCGGCGGCGGCACAGCGGTCCCGGCGGCGGCACAGCGGTCCCGGCGGCGGCACAGCGGTCCCGGCGGTGGCACAGCGGTCCCGGCGGCGGCACAGCGGTCCCGGCGGTGGCACAGCGGTCCCGGCGGTGGCACAGCGGTCCCGGCGGCGGCTGGCGAGCGGTCCGGCCGCCGCCGGGGGGCGGTCACAGGACCTGGTGGCCGTACATCTCCCCGAGCGGGTCGGCGATCAGCTCGATGCGGGCGCCGTCGGGGTCGCGGAAGTACACCGACACCCCGCTGTGCACCTCGTGCGGCACCCCGGCGGCGGTCAGCCGCCGCACCAGCTCCTGCCAGCGCTCGGGGTCGACGCTGATGGCCATGTGGTGCAGCCCGCCCAGCACCTCGGCGTAGGGGCCGACGTCCAGGCCGGGGAAGTCGAAGAAGGCGATGAGGTTGCCGTTGCCGATGTCGAAGAAGAAGTGCGAGGAGCCGGGGTAGTCGCGGTTCTCGATCAGCTCGGTCAGCGGGAAGCCCAGGACGTCCTGGTAGAAGCGCACGGTCCGCTCGACGTCGCTGCTGATCAGCGCGGTGTGGTGCAGGCCGCGGGCGGTGGTGGCGGGGCGCTCGCCGGCCGGCCGCAGGTACGCGGCGCGGATGCGCGCCCGCTCGGCCTCCAGTGCAGCGGGGTCGGGGGCGGTGGTCGTCATCGGGGTGCGTCCTCTCGGGTCGGGGCGTCAGCGGTCGGCGGAGGGGGCGAGCCGGAACTGCTCCCGCCGCTCGGCGGGCACGAGGTCGAGGTAGGCCGGGTGCCGCTGGATGTAGCCGCGGATGAACGGGCAGAACGGCAGGACGGCGTGGCCCGCCGCCCGCGTGGCGTCCAGGGCGCCGCGCGCCAGCACCGAGCCCAGCCCCCAGCCCTCGAAGGCCGGGTCGATGACGGTGTGGGTGAAGGCGACCGACGACGCGGTCCGCCGGTACTCGGCGAAGCCGGCGACCTCGCCGTCCACCCGCACCTCGAAACGGCCGGCCCCGGGCACGTCCACCACCACCGGCTCGTTCTCGGGCATCGCACACCGGTCCTCTCGGTCGACGGCAGAGTCTTGCAGGCGAGGACCGGCGCGCACGCCGATCCCGCCGGCGACCGACGAGACGCGGCCCGGGCGGCTCAGGAACCGGCGGCCCGCGGCCGGGGGACGATCGGGCCCGGTCCGACGCGGCCCTCCATCAGGCAGGTCGTCCCGGCGGCCCGCGTTCGTGCGCCCTCGATCCGCCGCCGTGCCTCCTGCACCAGCGTGCCGTCCTGCCGGGGAGCGCAGACCAGGATGGGCCGGTGCGCCCGGACGGCGGGGTGGGCGAAGGCCTGCTCGACCAGCTGGGCGCTCAGCGGGTCCGGCAGGTCGGGGCCGTCGGCCCAGAACTCGACGACGACCTCGCCGTCGGGCTCCCACACGTGCGCCTCCGCGACCGCCACGGCGGACATCACCACGGTGACCCCGGTGGGTTCGACGAGCAGCTCCCAGCGCCGTCCGTCGGGTGTGCCGCCCGGGATGCGGCGGGGGCGCGCGACGGCGGTGGGGGCGGTCCTGGGGCGGGGCGGCTGCGCGGCAACGGTCAACGCGGTGCTCCTCGGGACGGGTGTCGGGTGAGCCGTCTCCACGGTGCCGAGCGGGCGGTGCCCCGCGCAGGGCCGTTGGTCCCGGAATCAGCGGTCCACCTCGGGTCGAGCCCGAGCGCGGACAGGCCCGGACCGGTGCGGCAGGGTGTCCCCGTGGCCGGGGGGCCACCGGAGGCGGTGCGCGGGACGCGGTCGTCGCGCCGTCCGGACGCGAGTCGAGGAGACGGTGCATGAGGACACGCGGAGCCGTGCTGCGGGGACCCGGCGACTGGGAGGTCGTCGACCTGGAGGTCCGGGACCCGGGCCCGGGTGAGGTCCTGGTCGACATGGCCTACGCGGGCCTGTGCCACTCCGACGAGCACCTGCGGTTCGAGAGCGCCCGCTATCCGATCGTGGGCGGGCACGAGGGCGCCGGCGTCGTCCGGGCGGTCGGTGCGGGCGTGACCGGCCTGGCGCCCGGCGACCACGTGGTGACCGCCTTCCTCCCCACCTGCGGCCACTGCCGCTGGTGCGCCTCGGGCCGGTCCAACCTGTGCGACCTGGGCGCGACCATCGCCACCGGCCGGCTCCCCGGCGGCGGCTGGCCGTTCACGCTGGACGGCGAGCCGCTGGGCGGGTTCTGCATCGTCGGGGCATTCGCCGAGACGTCGCTGCTGTCGCAGTACTCGTGCGTCAAGATCGACGACCACCACCCGCTGGACGTCGCCGCGCTCATGGCGTGCAGCGTGCCGACCGGCTGGGGGTCCGCGGTGAACGCCGGGCCGGTGCGGCCGGGCGACGTGGTCGTGGTCGTGGGCACCGGCGGGGTCGGCTGCAACGCCGTCCAGGGGGCGGCGGGCGTGGGGGCCCAGCACGTGGTCGCCGTCGACCCGGTCGCCTTCCGCCGGGAGTTCGCCCGGACGCTGGGCGCCACGCACGCCGTCGCCACGACCGAGGAGGCCGCGGCGCTGGCCCGGGAGCTCTCGCGCGGCACCGGCGCCGACGTCGTCATCGTGACCACCGGCGTCACGGACACCGGGATCATCGCCGGGGCGCACCGCTGCCTGGGCAAGGGCGGCACGCTGGTGCTCACCGGGCTGGCCGACCACACGCTGGAGAAGACGGTGAGCCTGCCCGGCAACATCGCCACCGTCTTCGAGCAGCGCGTGCAGGGCGCCCTCTTCGGCATGTGCAACGCCCACCGGGACATCCCGCGGCTGCTGGGCCTCTACGAGCAGGGCCGGCTCCGGCTCGACGAGCTCATCACCCGGAGGTACGCCCTGGACGAGATCGAGCGGGGCTACCGGGACCAGCGCGAGGGCACGACCATCCGCGGGGTCCTCCAGCACCGGCACTGAGCGCACGGGCGCCCCCGGCCCGTTCGGGCCGGGGGCGCTGCGCGCACGTCAGACCACGCGCGGGTCAGATGACGAACGCGGCCAGCGACTCCGGGGCGAAGAGCTCCTCGGGCTCGTACCGCCGGGGGGAGAGCCCCTGCTCGGCGTGGTAGCGCAGGAACGTCTCGAGCGTGGTCCGGTTGGGCTCCAGCCCGTAGGGCCACCAGTCCTCGCCCAGGGTGGCGCGGGTGCGCTCGACCTCGGCCCACAGCCACGGCAGGGCGTAGCGCAGGGCGGCGGTCTCGCCGATGCCGGCCAGGCCGACGTCCTTGGCCGTCGCGCAGGCCTTGACCAGCTCTCGGGCCAGCCAGCGGTGCTGCTCGTAGACCTCCCGGCGGATCACCAGCGTGTGCATGATCGGGAAGATGCCGGTCCGGGCGGAGTACTGCCGCTCGACCTCCGCGGGGTCGGCGAACAGCCGCCGGATCCCGCCGCCGCCCGGGGTGTTGAACGGGCCCGGGTTGCGGGCGCTGTAGACCGCGTCGAGCTCCCCGTCGAGGAGCAGCTGGGACAGCGTGTCGGCCGGGCCGATCGGGGACACCTCGACCCCCGGCGGCAGGTCCAGCCGCACCTTCTCCGTCCGGCCCGGCTCGTCGAGCCCGCCGGTGCGGTAGCGCACCGACTCCACCGGCAGGCCGTGGTGCTCGGCGAGGGTGCCGCGGATCCACACCGAGGCGGTGATCTGGTACTCGGGCACCCCGACGGTCGCGCCGGTGAGCTCGGCCGGGTCCTTGAAGTCGGAGTCCTCGCGGACGTAGATCCCGCTGTGCCGGAAGGCCCGGGAGGGGAAGACCGGCACCGCGACGAAGGGCGCGCCCTTGCTCAGCGTCATGACGTAGCTGGACAGGGACAGCTCGGCGATGTCGAACTCGCCGAACTTGAGCATCCGGAAGAACGTCTCCTCGACCGGCAGGTCCAGGAAGTTCAGCTCCGCGCCGCCGACGCGGACGGTGCCGTCGCGCAGCGGCTGCATGCGGTCGTAGGCCTGGCAGGCCATCGTGAACACGGGCGCGGCCATGGGTCGCACTCCTTCCGTGGGTGGGTGGGAGTCAGCCCAGCTGGGCCGGCAGGACGAACAGCAGGACGGCGGCCAGCGGCGCGACGACGATCATCGCCAGGCCGAAGGTGAGCAGCTTCCGCGACACCGAGCGCTGCTGGTCCTCGGGAGCGCTGGCCACGACCAGCGCGCCGACGGAGGAGAAGGGGCTCGCGTCGACGACCGTGGCCGACAGCGCGATGGCGATCAGCAGCGCCGTGGGGGACAGGTGCCCCAGCGCCATCAGCGGGATGGCGAGCGGCACGATCGCGCCGATCACGCCGGTGCTGGACGCGAAGGCCGACACCAGCGCGGCCACCCCGCACAGCAGCAGCGCGCTGACCACCGGGGAGCCGACGCCGGCGACGCCCTCACCGATCCGGGTGATCGTGCCGGCGCGGTCGAGCACCTCGATCAGCGTGACCAGCCCGCAGACCAGCAGGATGACGTTCCAGCTGATGTGGGCGGTGTTCTCCTTGCGCGGGAACACGGTGTGCACCACGACGGCGGCGACGATCGCCAGCATCCCGATGTCCAGGTCGAACACCAGCGAGCCCACCGCGACGAGCGCGATCGCGACCAGCGTGGTGGCCCGGGCGGCGTCGAGCCGGGGGCGGACCGGCGCGGGAGCCGCCGTCCGGACCGCGGTCGCCGCCCCGCCGGCGCCCGTCCCCGCCGTGGGCGCGGACTCCAGCGGGGTGCCGCTGCCGTCGGCCGGGCTCCCGGGCGCGCGGACGGCGTCGTCCAGCCGCTCCCCGGTGGCGCGCAGGCCGCCCATGACCAGGTACACCGCGACCGCGAGGACGACGTTGAAGGCCAGGGTGCCCAGCCACAGGGTCACCGGGCTGACGTCGAAGCCCTCGCTGGCCACGGCCTCGTTGGCGATGATCCCCAGGGTGGACAGCGGCGAGAAGGTGCCCGCCCCGACGCCGGTGACGACCATCAGGCCGGCCAGCAGGGGGCGGATGCCGAACTCGCGGGCGAGGCTGATGCCGATCGGCGCCATGATCCCGGCCGCCGCCTGGCCGGGGGCCCCGGCGGAGGTGACCGCGGCGGTGACGGCGAACAGCAGCAGCGGCACGACCCGGGCGTTGCCGCGCACCAGGCGGGCCATCGACATCACCAGCCACTCCGTCGTGCCGTTCGCGGCGGCGACGGAGAACAGGTAGGTGATGCCGAACAGGAGGATGAACAGGTTCGCGGGGAACCCGGACAGGATCGTGGGGAGGTCCTCCCCGAGCGCCAGCGTGCCGAGGCCGAAGGCCCCGACCAGCGCGAGGGCGCCGATGTTGACCGTGCTGACGGTGCCGACGAGGAACACCACGAGCAGCACGACGACAGCGAGTACGTCGATGGACACGTCAACTCCGCGGACAGGGTCCGGACACGCCGGACGGCAAGGGGAGACGGGGCGGGCGAGGGCCCGCGCCCGGGGTCGTCGTACCGGGGATCGCCTCCCCGGTCGCTGTAGGACATGGGACCCGGATCACTGTGTCCCCGACAACAGTCCTCCCTATAGTCGGGAGAACTCGCGGCAGAGACGATGGAGGCCGGGTGTCCGACAAGGAGTCGCGCAGCGTCGCGTCGAAGGTCTGCGCGGTGCTCGACGCGATCGGTGCCGCCCCCGCCGGGCTCTCGGCCACCGAGGTCGGCCGGCAGACCGGGATGCCGCTGTCGACGGCCCACCGGCTGGTGCAGACGCTCGCGGCCTGGGGCGGCCTGGAGCGCCAGCCCGACGGGCGGTACCGCGCGGGCCTGCGGTTGTGGGAGGTGGCCGCGACGGCGCCGCGTGCGAGCGCCCTGCGGGACACCGCGCGGCCGTTCCTCGAGGACCTCTACGAGGCGACGGAGCAGAACGTCCAGCTGGCCGTGCGGGACGCCGGTGCGGCCCTCGTCGTGGAGCACTTCGCCACGCGGTCGGCGGTCCCGACGGCGACGCGCATCGGCGGCCGGCTGCCGCTGCACGCCAGCGGGGTCGGCCTGGTCCTGCTCGCGTGGGCGCCCAAGGAGGAGCAGGACGCCGTCCTCGCCGGGCCGCTGGAGCGGTTCACGCCGCGCACCGTCACCGAGCCCGGTCGGCTGCGCCGGATCCTCGCCGAGGTGCGCCGTTCCGGGGTGGCCGTGGCCACCAGCACGATGCCGCTGCCGGCGCTGGCCGTCGCCGCGCCGGTGGTCGGCCGCGGCGGAGTCGTCGTGGCCGCCGTGTCGGTCGTCGTCCCCCCGGAGGACACCTCGGCGCCCAGCTACGTGCCCGCGGTCATCGCCACCGCCCGCGGGGTGTCCCGCCAGCTGGCCGGCGTCCCGGTGGCCCTGCGGCGGTGACCCCGGTCAGAGCCGGTTCTTCTGCTTCCCCCAGCCGAACGCGGCGGTGACCAGGAAGAACAGCAGGCCGACGACCGCCAGCCAGAACAGGCCCTCCACCACGGCGCCGATGACGGTGATCACCAGCCAGACGACCAGCAGGAGTCCGAGGAAGCGGAGCACGGTCATCTCCCGGAGGACGGCGGCGGAGACTGTCGTCCCCGACCCTAGGCCCTGACCGGGCCTGCGCCAGGGCCGACCGGCCTCACCAGGGGAGGAGGGCGCACCGTGTCCGACGACCTCGACGCGCTGCTCGCCGCCGTCGGCCCCGAGGTGGCCGCCCTCGTCCGCGCTGCCGACGAGCTGGTCCGGCGCACCGACCCGGACGTCGTCCGCGTCGTCTGGCCGCGCCAGGCGACCGTCGGCTACGGCGTCGGGCCCAGGAAGAGGACCGAGCACCACGCCCACCTCGCCGTCTACGGGCGGGTCCTCGACCTGGGCTTCAACCACGGCGCCGCGCTCGACCCCGCCGGCCTGCTCGACGGCACCGGCGCGTCCTTCCGCAAGCTCCGCGTGCACGGCCCGAGACGCTGACGGACCCGCGGCTGGCCGACCTGCTGCGCGCCGCCCGGGCCGAGCGCCTCGCCGCCCTCGGCCGCGACTGAGCCGGGCAGCGCGGGCGCTGGTTGGATCGCGGTCATGGCCTACCGCGCGTCCGACGCCCGCTACGACTCCATGACCTACCGGCGCACCGGCCGCAGCGGCCTGGACCTGCCCGCGATCAGCCTCGGCCTCTGGCACAACTTCGGGGACGACGTCCCGTTCGACCGCCAGCGCGCGATCCTCCGCCGGGCCTTCGACCTGGGCATCACCCACTTCGACCTGGCCAACAACTACGGCCCGCCCTACGGCTCGGCGGAGACCAACTTCGGCCGGCACCTCGCCGACGACCTCGCGCCCTACCGCGACGAGCTGGTCATCTCCACCAAGGCCGGCTACGACATGTGGCCCGGGCCCTACGGCCAGGGCGGTGGCTCGCGGAAGTACGTGCTCGCCAGCCTCGACCAGTCGCTGCGCCGGATGGGCCTCGAGTACGTCGACATCTTCTACTCCCACCGGCCGGACCCGACCACGCCGCTCGAGGAGACGATGGGCGCGCTGCACCGCGCCGTCCAGGCGGGCAAGGCGCTGTACGTGGGCATCTCCAGTTACGGCCCGGAGGACACCGCGCGGGCCGCGGCGATCCTGGCCGACCTCGGGACGCCGCTGCTCATCCATCAGCCGTCGTACTCGATGCTCAACCGCTGGATCGAGACCGAGGGCCTGCTCGACACCCTCGAGCAGGTCGGCGCCGGCTGCATCGCCTTCTCCCCGCTGGCCCAGGGCATGCTGACGACGAAGTACCTGGACGGCGTCCCGGAGGGCTCGCGGGCCAGCCAGGACAAGTCGCTGTCGACCGACCTGCTCACCGAGCAGGCGCTCACGCACGTCCGCGCACTCAACGACATCGCCGGGCAGCGCGGGCAGGGCCTGGCCCAGATGGCGCTGGCCTGGGCCCTGCGCGACCCGCGGGTGACCACCGTGCTCATCGGCGCCAGCAGCGTGGAGCAGCTCGAGCAGAACGTCGGCGCGCTGCAGGGCCTGGCCTTCAGCGACGAGGAGCTGGCCGCGATCGACCAGCACGCCGTGGACGCCGGCATCGACCTGTGGGAGGGGCCCCGCACCGGCGCCTGACGACAGCCGGCGGAGCATCGCAGCGAGCGCCAGCGAGCGAGGAGCGGACGGCGGCGCGGAGTCGGGCCGGGGTCAGCGCCTGACGACAGCCGGCGGCCGGGCCGACGGTCAGTGGGGGCGGTCGGCGGTGCCGTCCTCGTCGCGGCCGACGCCGGGGTCGAGGGTGCGCTGCGCGATCGGCTCGGGCCCCTCGTCGAGCACCTCCGACGGCACGCCCACCGCCGCCGGTGACGAGTCGGGGGAGGGGACGGGGGCCGGCTCCGGCGCCGTGGCGGCGGCCCGCTCCGACGGCGGGACGGGGACCGGTCCCGGCTTGTCCTCGGGCTCGTCGTCCGCACCGGAGCGGCTCGCCGCCACCGCGGCACCCACGGCGGCGGCACCGGCGGCCACCGCGACGGCGCCGGCCGCGACCGCGGTCCCCGACACCCCGGCCTTCCCGCTGTCGCCGCGCGAGGTCGCGGCGGCCTCGACGCCCGGCGTCCCGACGCCGGCGCCCGCGTCGATCGAGCCCCGCCAGGCGCCGGTCGGGTACGCCTCGTCCTCGACCAGGGCCTTGAAGCGCTCGAGGTCGGCGCGCACCTGGCGCTCGACGACGCCCAGCGCGTCGCCGACCTGCTCGACGAGTCCCTCGGGGTCGTACTCCAGCGTCAGGTGGACGACCGTCGACTCCGGACCCGCGGGCTCGAACCGGACGGAGCCGGCGTTGGTGGCGCCGCTGGTCGCCGCCCAGGCGATCCTCGAGTCGGGCACCTGCTCGAGGATGGTCGCCTCCCACTCCCGCCGGACGCCGGCGATCTGGGCCACCCAGTGCAGCCGGCGGTCGTCGAGCTGGCGGACCTCGGTCACGCCGCCCATGAAGTGCGGGAAGTCCTCGAACTGCGTCCACTGGTCGTAGGCCGTGCGCACCGGCACGTCGACCTGCAGAGAGTGTTCGGCCCGGGTCGCCATCGCGTCCTCCGTCGTCGCAGGGGGACCCGGGGTACCCGGCGCGCCGGGGGAGGATGCGCCGCCCCCCACCGAGACCATCCCCACCGCCCCGGTGCGGGGCAGGATGGGCAGGTGCTGGTCGGCATCTGCGGGCTCGGTCGCGGTCGGCGGCGTCGCCCCTCTCCGGCGGTGGGTTGAATGGGCGCCTGGACGCCGGCACAGGAGGCCGGCCGCGGGCCGACGCTGGCCGCCGGGGGCATGGTCACCAGCAGCTCGCCGGTGGTCAGCCAGGTCGGCGCCCGGGTGCTCGCCGACCGCGGGACGGCGGTCGACGCGGCGCTCGCGATGACCGCGATGGCGTGGCTGGCACTGCCCGGCCAGTGCGGCGTCGGCGGGGACGCGTTCGCCGTCGTCCGCGAGCCCGACGGCCGGGTGTGGACGGTGAACGGCAGCGGCTACGGCCCGGACGGCGCCACCGCGGAGGGCTACCTCGAGGAGGGGCTGACCGCGCTGCCGCTCGGCGGTGCCCGCGCGGTCGCCACCCCGGGTGCCCCCGCCGCGCTGGCCACCCTGCACGCCGAGGGTGCCACCCGGTCGCTCGCCGACCTCTGGGCACCGGCGGTCGCCGCGGCCCGCGCCGGGCTGCCGTGCACGGTCAAGAACCGCGGCGACATCGCCGAGCACGCCGGCGCCCTGTCCGTCGACGACGGGCTGCGCCGCTGGCTGCTGCCCACCGGCACGGTGCCCGCCGTCGGGGACCGGCTGCCGGCGCCCGAGCTGGCCGACAGCATCGAGCTGTTGGCCCGCGACCCGCTGGCGTTCTACCGCGGCGGCCTGGCAGAGCAGGCGGTCGCCGTGCTGCGCGCCGGAGGGGCCCCGTTCTCGGGGGAGGAGTGGGCGCTGGGGGCGCACGCCCCGGCCCAGCCGGCGATCAGCGCGCCCTACGGCGACCTCGTGCTCTCCCAGACGCCGCCGCCGTCGCCCGGGTGGATGGTGCTGCAGCAGGCCGGCCTGCTCGACGGGCAGCTGCCCGGCCTGCCGACCCTCGGCGCCGACGCCGTCCACCTGATGGCGCTGGCCGCGCGGCGCGCCTTCCGCGACCGCCACGACTCCTGCGGCTCGGACCGCGACGCCTGGCGGGCGCTGCTCACGCCCGACGCCCTCGCCGCGGCCCGGGCCCGGCTGTCCACCGAGCCGGCGGTCACCGGGGAGACCAGCACGGCCGGGGACACCACCAGCTGCGTGGCCGTGGACGCCGACGGCCGCGCGGTGAGCGCGATCTGGTCGCTGGCGTTCACCTTCGGCGCCCGGCTGTCGATCCCCGGCACCGGGATCGCGCTGAACGACCGGCTCGGCCGCGGCGCCTACCTCGTTCCCGGCCACCCGAACGCCCTCGCCCCGCGCCGCAAGCCGCTGCACACGCTCAACGCCTGGGTGCTCACCGACGCCGCGGGCCGGTTCCGGCACGCCGGCAACACGCCGGGCGGGGACGGCCAGGTGCAGTGGAACACCCAGGTGCTCTCCCACCTGGTCGACAGCGGCCTGGACCCGCAGGCGGCGGTCACCGCGCCGCGGTTCACCGTGCACCCGGGCAGTGACGCCGACGCCCTCGGCGCCCCGGAGACCCTGCGGTGCGAGACCCGCCTCGGGGCCGAGGTGCTCGCCGGGCTGGCCGACCGGGGCCACGTCGTCCAGGAGGTGGGGGCGTGGGGTGCCGGCGGCAGCGCACTGGTCGTGTCGCTGGACGAGTCCCGCGGCGCGCTGGCCGGCGGTGCGGACCCGCGACAGGACGGGGTGGCGCTCGGCGTGTGAGCGCCCGGTCGCGGTGACCTGACCGCGGGGGTCAGTCCTCGACGAGCGCCGCCAGCCGGTCCAGGGACAGCCGCCACCCGGTCTCGTTGTCGGTGGGGGAGACGACGTCGGGCAGCCCGTCGTGCACCGCGACCAGGTCGGTGCCGCCGTCGGCGTCGGCCAGGGTGATCGTGATCGTCATCTCGCCGCGCAGGGCGGGGTCGTCGGACTCGAACTCGTCGACCTCCACGACCTGCTGGTCGGGCACCAGCCGGGCGAACCGGCCGCGATAGGTGTCGGTGTGCGTGGTCGTCTTGCCGGCCGGCCCGGGCTCGTCGTAGGTCAGCGAGATCCGGAACGTGCCGCCCTCCCCGCCGGTGAACTCGTGCACCTGCGCGGTCATCCCCGGGGGCACCTTCCACCGGGCGACGGCGTCGGCGTCCAGCAGAGCGCGGTAGACCGCCGCGCGCGGTGCCCGGATGTGCCGGGCGACCCGGGTCGAGGCCACGACGGGCATCCTGCCGGTCAGGGACGCGGGTTGGTCCGTGTCCAGCCGCGCTCGTCCCGGCGGGCGCCCAGTGCCGCCCGGCAGCGGCGGCAGACGGCCGCCACCTCCTCCGCGTGCCGGCCCGACTCCGGCTGGACGTCGGCCCAGCCGACGTGGGGGAAGCGGGCCAGCCGGGACCTGCTCAGCGACAGCCCGCAGACGGTCTCGTTGCGCCCGCGCTCCCATGCGTGGACCTCGCCGGCGGGGTAGCGGATGCCGTCGTCGGGGTCGGTCCACTGGCCTGCCGCCGCGACCGCCGCGTTGCGCACTCCCATGCGGGTCCCATACCCGCCGGCCCGGACACGCACCGGTGCGGTGCCCGATGACCGAGGAGGTCGTCCGTCCCGGCGGACGAGACGAGGACGGGGGAGGAGACCCTCTCCGCCACCTCCAAGCTACAGCGCACCCGGGGTCTTGCGGCAAGACCCCGGCCGTGCCGCAGAATCGCCCGGCCGTGGCCTGGAGCTGCGGAAACGCTGCCGAACCGTCGAGCGCCGCGTCCCCGAACGCCGAGACCACCGTCCCGAGTCGTGCGTCCCCGAGCGGAGCCCTGCTGACGTGACACCCCTGACCACGAGCGCGTTCGACCTCCCCGACCGCCTCACCGCCAAAGCCGACCCGGCGCTGATCGCCGGCGACGAGCGGCACTTCGCCGCTCTCGCGGAGAGCCTCGAGCAGACGATCGCCGACCTGTCCGACCGCCTCGACGTCGAGCGCAGGGCGCCCGGCGGCACCGGCCAGGAGGCGCTGGACCGGGACCTGGAGGTCCACCGGCTGACCGCTCGCCTGCGCACCCTGCGCCGCTTCGGGCTGGACCTCTGCCTGGGGCGCATGGTGGGCACGGACGGCAGCGATCCCGTGTACGTCGGGCGGCTCGGCCTCACCGACGGCGCGGGCCGGCGGCTGCTGGTCGACTGGCGCTCGCCCGCGGCCGAGCCGTTCTTCGGGGCGACCCACGCCAACCCCATGGGCCTGGCCAGCCGCCGCCGGTACCGGTGGACCCGCGGCCGGGTCAGCGACTACTGGGACGAGGTGTTCACCCCGGACGGCCTCGACGGGCACGCCGCCGCGCTGGACGACCAGTCCGCCTTCATCGCCAGCCTGGGCAGCAGCCGGTCACCGCGGATGCGCGACGTGCTCGGCACCATCCAGGCCGACCAGGACGCCGTCATCCGGGCCGGGTCCGCCGGCGCCCTGGTCGTCGACGGCGGCCCGGGCACGGGCAAGACCGTCGTCGCCCTGCACCGCACCGCCTACCTGCTCTACTCCGACCCGCGCCTCGGGCACCGCCGCGGCGGGGTGTTGTTCGTCGGTCCGCACCAGCCCTACCTGGCCTACGTCGCCGACGTCCTGCCCAGCCTCGGCGAGGAGGGCGTGCAGACCTGCACGCTGCGCGACCTCGTGCCCGAGGGGCGGTCCGCGGGGGTCGAGACCGACCCGGCCGTGGCCCGCCTGAAGGCGTCCGCGGACCTGGTCGGGGCGATCGAGGCGGCGGTCCGGTTCTACGAGGAGCCGCCCGCCACGGGGATGACGGTCACCACCCCGTGGGCCGACGTCCGGCTGAGCGCCGAGGACTGGGCCGAGGCGTTCGAGGCCGCGGACCCGGGCACCCCGCACAACGAGGCGCGCGACCAGGTGTGGGAGGAGCTGCTCGCGATCCTGGTCGACGGGCACGGCGAGGACGACGTCCCGGCCGACCTGGTGCGTGCCGCGCTGCTGCGGGACCGGGAGCTGCGCACTGCCTTCGACCGCGCCTGGCCGCTGCTCGACGCAGCCGACCTCGTCGGGGACCTGTGGTCGGTGCCCGCCTACCTCCGGCGGTGCGCTCCCTGGTTGAGCCGTGACGAGGTCCGGGCGCTGCAGCGCGCCGACCCCCGGGCCTGGACGGTGTCGGACCTGCCGCTGCTCGACGCCGCCCGGCAGCGGCTCGGCGACCCCGGGGCGTCCCGGCGGGAGCAGCGGCGGGACGCCGCCGTCGCGGTCGAGCGGGAGCGCATGGCCGACGTCATCGACGAGCTGGTCCGGGCCGACGACTCCGAGCTGCTGCTGATGACCAGCCTCCGCCACCAGGACCTCCGGGACGCCCTGGTCGACCAGGACGCGCTGCCGACCGCCGAACCGGACCGGCTCGCCGGCCCGTTCGCGCACGTCGTCGTCGACGAGGCCCAGGAACTGACCGACGCGGAGTGGCAGATGCTGCTGCTCCGGTGCCCGTCCCGGAGCCTCACCATCGTCGGGGACCGCGCCCAGGCGCGAGGCGGGTTCCCGGAGTCGTGGCGGGAACGGCTCGAGCGGATCGGGCTCGACCGGGTCGAGCTGGCGTCCCTGGGCATCAACTACCGGACGCCGGCCGAGGTGATGGCCGAGGCCGAGCCGGCCATCCGGGCGGTGCTCCCGGACGCCAACGTGCCGACTTCCATCCGCAGCACCGGCGTCCCCGTCGTGCACGCGCCCGTGTCGGAACGGGACTCGCTGCTCGACGCCTGGCTCGCCGCGCACGCCGAGGGGACGGCCTGTGTCATCGGCGATCCCGCGTTCCGGGGGAGTGCCCGCGTCCGGTCGCTGACGCCGCAGCTGGCCAAGGGCCTCGAGTTCGACCTGGTCGTGCTCGTCGAGCCGGAGGCGTTCGGCACCGGCGTCGAGGGCGCGGTCGACCGCTACGTCGCGATGACCCGGGCGACCCAGCAGCTCGTCGTGCTCCGCGGCTCCTGACGTCGGCCGGCAGCCCGTCGTCCCCGCTGGTCAGGCCCGGCGCGGGTCCCGGGGACGTCGCCGGGGCGACGGTCCCACGGGTCAGGCGTCCGCCAGCGCACCGCGCGACCGTGGACCACTCGCCGGTCGACCTCGTCGACGACCAGCTCGACGATCCCGCGAGCCGGTGGGAACGTCCGACGCCCTCAGAAGGCGGCAGACGGCTGCGGACCGGGACCTGCGGTCGGCGCAGCCGGCGCGGATGCCGCACCGCCAGCCTCCGCGGGCCGCGTGGACGTCGCCAGGTGCAGGGCCAGCCCGAGGACGACCAGGATGGCCAGAGCGGGCAGGCGATCGTCGGTCACGGACTCGTTCTGCTGCTCGGCGATGATCGTCAGCAGGTCTTTCGCCACCCACCCGTTGACGACCTGCTGCTGGGGCGCGCCCTGGGTGCGAGCGTCATTCACCTCGTAGTCGGCCAAGGCGCTGGCGATGTCAGCTGATCGGTTGCTCGACTCGTCAGGGGCCATCGCGAACCAGACGACGACGGCGGCGAGGGCGAGCACCACGGCGCCGATGCGACGGACGAGGGGCATGGGATCGCTCCTTGGAGAAGGGGTTGGCGGCAGGCGCCTGAGGGGTTCCGGGGTCGTTTCGTTCATCGGCAGGCCCGCGCGGCGCTCGCCTCGAGGGCGCATGGGTTCGGCCAGGAAGTTGCGAGGGCTGGACCCAGCCCGACAGTCGCTGGTCCCGGCTCAGCGACCGGGGCAACTCGGCGGCCCGCCTCGGGACGGCGGTGGACCGGGTCCGTCCTGTTCGGTCACCCGTCGAGGTGGGTGGAGGCGTCCTGAGGGGTGCGGCACTCGCCGCGTCCCGTTCCCCGCCTCGCGCGCGGTCCGACGGCCCTGGTGGGCCACCGCTCTGTCGTTCCTCGGCACACCCCTGTACTTCCTGGGTGCTCGCGGTCTCGTGGCAGCGCCGCCCTCTGGCGCTACTTCTCCGGGGCGGTCGGGATCGCTGTGGTGGTCCAGGTCGAGCTGGTGCTCCGGCACGACCGGCGTGCGGAGTGAGCGGCCCTCTCAGGGGCGACCCTCAGGGAGCGTTCCCGCGGCAACGTGCAAGGCGCTCGGCTCGACGACGTTCCCGCGGGAACGTCCCGGAGGCGGCAGGGCGCGCAGGAGTCCGGGGCGGCTCAGCGGGTCCGGTAGCGCGCGTAGACCAGTCCGCTGTCGAAGGAGCGCTCCTCGACGAGCGCGAGATCGAGGCGCACGCCGTCGGGGAAGAACCGCTTGCCGCCGCCGACCACGCTCGTCGTCATGAACAGGTGGTACTCGTCCACCAGGCCGGCGGCGATCGCCTGGGCGGCGAGGTTCGGGCCGTCGACGGTGAGATCGTGATCGGACTCGGCCTTGAGCTCGCGCACCGCGTCCGGGTCGAAGGTCCGCTCGATCCTGGTCTTTTCGCTCGACACCGACTCCAGCGTCGTGGAGTACACGATCTTCTCCGCGGCCTGCCAATCGCGGGCGTACTGCAGGATGTGCGGCGGCACGTCGGGCAGGGTGTGCGCGGTCTCCCAGAAGACCATCGTCTCGTACATCCGTCGGCCGTAGAGGTACGTGCCGACGGGGCGGAAGACGTCGCCGATGAAGGAGTGCACCTCCGGGTCCTCGGCCCCGGTGCCGAGGTCGCCCTCGGCTGCCTCGGCAAAGCCGTCCAGCGAGGTGATCATCGAGTAGATGAGCTTGGCCATGCGTCTCCTCCGGGCACGAGCGCGTCGGCCCCTTCGGTGGGCCTGGAGGCTGTGACCCGCGCAGGGCTGGCAACTCATCGGTCGACCGGCCCGTTCCGTGGACCGAGGCTGTTCCTGCCGCCGTCCTGGGTCGGTGTCCCCGAGCGGCGCACGGAGGGACACCTCCAGCGCGGCCGACGCGTGTCACCGACCGGCCTCGATCGATGAGATCCGGCAGCGCACGGGGTCACCCGGTCGTGAGCACGGCCGAACGGGCCGCGCCGCGACGACCTCGGAGGACCACCATGACGCAGTACCTCCTGTCCATGCCCCACGACTCGGCCGAGGAGCCCACGATGGCGTCGATGGACCCCGCCGAGCTCGAGACCACGCTGGCAG
This sequence comes from Geodermatophilus sp. SYSU D00697, assembly GCF_054050175.1. Classification (NCBI taxonomy): domain Bacteria; kingdom Bacillati; phylum Actinomycetota; class Actinomycetes; order Geodermatophilales; family Geodermatophilaceae; genus Geodermatophilus; species Geodermatophilus sp. SYSU D00697. The sequence continues at coordinate 71,792 of NZ_JBJGYV010000009.1, read as the reverse complement.
TGGCTCGTGCCTTCCTCGAGGAGCTGGCGCAGTCCGGCGCTCTGGTCTTCGCGGGGGGACTGCACCCGCCGTCGACGGCGGTCACCGTCGACCACACCGGCGACGACCTCGCCCTCGCCGACGGGCCGTACACGCAGGCACCGGAGTACCTCGGCGGCTTCTGGGTGGTCGAGGCACCGGACCGGGAGGCTGCCGTCGCCTGGGCCGCGAAGGCATCCAAGGCGCTCGGCGCCCGGATCGAGGTCCGCGCCTTCCAGGAGGTCCCGGCCTGAGGGGCGTCGAGTGCGGCGAAGGCCATCCGGCCGGGCGAGGTCGGAGGTTGCGGTCACCTCGGGTGACACGCAGGCTCGATCGACGCATGCCGGGCAGCAAGCGGGACCATGCGCCCGTGGCATGGCGCGAGGACGACGTGACCCTGCAGCTGACGTGGGACGGCGATGCCGGCGCGGGCCACCTGTACCTGGCTGACGTCGAGCCGGGCGAGGCCGTCAGCCAGCGCGTCGTCGAGAACCCGGTCGACGGCGTTGGCGACGTCGTCTTGGACTTCGACCGCGAGGGCAGGCTCCTGGGGGTCGAGTTGTTGGATCCCCGACTGCTGCCTCCTCGCCTCCGAGCGCGGTGACCGCACCCGACTGGTGTCCGTGAGCGGCCCTCTCGGGGACACCTCGCACGAGGTGCCCTAGACCGCCGTGGAGGCGGCCAGCACGGCCTGGGTCACCGACGCGGCGAGGTCGTCGGTGATCTGGCGCAGCGGCACGTTGACCACGTTGTTGCTGCCCGTGCCGAGGAACGTGGCGCCGAGCAGGGTGGCGAGCAACCACCCGGCCCGCGGGGGCAGGGAGAGGCCGGCTGCGGCAGGCCGCTCCTCCTCGGTAGCGGTACCGGCCACAGAGACGTCCTCCTCGTTCACACCCCGAGCGCAGCCTGCCAACCGGTCAGGGTGCGCCGGGCAGCAGCTCGGCCAGCAGGGCGCGCACGCGGCCCTCGATCTCGTCCCGGATCGGCCGGACGGCGTCGACGCCCTTGGCCGCCGGGTCCTCGAGCTGCCAGTCCAGGTAGCGCTTACCCGGGAACACCGGGCACGCGTCGCCGCAACCCATCGTGATGACGACGTCGGAGGCCTCGACCGCCTCGGTGGTGAGCACCTTCGGCCGCTGGCCGGTGAGGTCGATGCCGACCTCGGCCATGGCCTCGACGGCGGCGGGGTTGACCTGCTCGGCCGGCAGCGAGCCGGCCGAGCGCACCTCCACCGCGTCGCCGGCCAGGTGCTCCAGCCAGCCGGCGGCCATCTGCGAGCGGCCGGCGTTGTGTACGCAGACGAACAGCACCGACGGCGTCATCGTGAGCTCCGGGCGGTCGCGGGGACGGTGGGGTCGTCGGCGGGGAAGCGGCGGGCCGCCCAGAGGGCGACGTAGACCAGCGCGACCAGGACCGGCACCTCGATCAGCGGGCCGACCACCCCGGCCAGCGCCTGCCCGGAGGTGACGCCGAAGGTGCCGATGGCCACCGCGATGGCGAGCTCGAAGTTGTTGCCGGCCGCGGTGAAGGCCAGCGTCGCCGTCCTGGCGTAGCCCAGCCGCAGCCGCATGCCCAGCAGGAACGAGCCGCCGAACACGAGGGCGAAGTAGGCCAGCAGCGGGAGCGCGATCCGGGCGACGTCCCAGGGCCGGGAGGTGATCGCCTCGCCCTGCAGGGCGAAGAGCATGACGATCGTGAACAGCAGGCCGTAGAGGGCCACCGGGCCGATGCGCGGCAGGAAGCGGCCCTCGTACCAGTCCCGGCCCTTGCGGCGCTCGCCGAGCGTGCGGGTGAGGAAGCCGGCGAGCAACGGGATGCCGAGGAAGACCAGGACGCTGAGCACGATCGCCCACACGCTGAACTCCGCCGAGGTGGTCGGCAGGCCCAGCCAGCCGGGCAGCACCTGCAGGTAGAACCAGCCGAGCACGGCGAAGGCCAGGATCTGGAACACCGAGTTGAGGGCCACGAGCACCGCCGCGGCCTCCCGGTCGCCGCAGGAGAGGTCGTTCCAGATCAGCACCATCGCGATGCAGCGGGCCAGCCCGACGATGACCAGGCCGGTGCGGTACTCCGGCAGGTCGGGCAGCAGCAGCCAGGCGAGGGCGAACATCAGCGCAGGCCCGACCAGCCAGTTGAGCACCAGGCTGGCGACCATCAGCCGCCGGTCGCCGGTGACCCGGTCGAGCTCGGTGTACCGGACCTTGGCCAGCACGGGGTACATCATCAGGACCAGCCCGACGGCGATCGGCAGGCTGACGTTGCCGACCTCCACCGCCGACAGGGCGTCGTCGAGGCCGGGGACCCAGCGCCCCAGCAGCAGGCCGGCGGCCATCGCCGCGACGATCCAGACCGGCAGGAACCGGTCGAGGACGGACAGTCGCTGCAGGACCGGAGCCCCCGGCCCCCGGACGGCGACCTCGGAGACGGTGTCGCTCACGCGGGGACCGCCGCGGGCTCGAACAGGCCGGCGACGGCGGCCAGCGCCTCCCGGCGGACGGCGTAGTAGACCCACACGCCGCGCTTCTCCCGGTCGAGCAGGCCGGCCGAGTGCAGCACCTTGAGGTGGTGGCTGATCGTCGCCTGGGTCAGGTCGAACGCGTCGTTGAGGTCGCAGACGCACGCCTCACCGGAGGCGCTGGAGGCGATCAGGCTGACCAGCCGCAGCCGCACCGGGTCGGCGAGCGCCTTCAGCAGCGGCACGACCTGCTCGGCCTGCTCGGCGGACATGGCCGTGCCGGTCAGCGGCGTGCAGCACGCCAGCCCGGGGTCGCTCATCGGTCCTCCTCCGGTCGGGACATCGGCGCTCATCGTAACGACATCGGTCGTATTGACAAGCATCGATGTCAGGTGGTCACCTGACATGGACATCGATGGACGTCGATGTCACCGACCCGAGGAGGTCCCCGTGTCCCGCATCCAGCTCGCGCTCCGCGTCGCCGACCTCGACGCCGCCGCCGACTTCTACGCGCGGCTGTTCGGCACCGCCCCGGCCAAGCGCCGTCCGGGCTACGCGAACTTCGCGATCGCCGAGCCGCCGCTCAAGCTGGTCCTCCTGGAGGGCGCCGCCGGCGAGCCCACCCGCATGGACCACCTCGGCGTCGAGGTGGCGTCCACCGAGGAGGTCGCCGCGGCCTCGTCCCGGCTGGCCGACGCGGGCCTGGCTCCGCGCGCCGAGGACGGGACCGCCTGCTGCTACGCCGTCCAGGACAAGGTCTGGGTGACCGGTCCCGGTGGCGAGCCGTGGGAGGTCTACACGGTGACCGGCGACCACCGCCCCGACCTGGAGGGCCGGACGGAGCGTGAGCTGTCCGCGGTCGCCGGCGACGGTCGCTGCTGCGCCTCCTGAGCTCCCGGGTGCTACGAACTCGGGGTGATCGCGCGCCGATCACCCCGAGTTCGCAGGTCTCGACGACGACAGGGGGCGCCGTGGAACTCGACGAGGTCGCCGACGAGCTCTACGCCGTCCCGCCCGAGGAGTTCACCGCCCTGCGCAAGCAGCGCCAGGACGACGCCCGGGCCGAGGGGGACCGGACCCTGGCCAAGGACATCGGGACCCTCCCCAAGCCGTCGCTGGCCGCCTGGGTCTGCAACCTCCTCGTGCGGGCGCGCCGGGAGGAGATCGAGTCGCTCGTCGAGCTCGGCGGACTGCTCCGCGAGGCGCAGGAGAACCTCGCCGGTGACCAGCTCAAGGCGCTCAACCGCCAGCGCGCCCAGGTGCTCGCCGCCCTCGTCCGGCAGGCCGCGGCGCTGGCCCGCGACCAGGACCACCGGGTGAGCAGCTCGGTCGAGGCGCAGGTGGAGGAGACGCTCCGTGCCGCGATGGCCGACCCGGAGGCGGGGGAGGCGCTGCTGACCGGGCGGCTGACCACGCCGATGTCCTACAGCGGGATGGGGACGACGGGTGCCCGGCCGGCGCTCCGGCTGGTGTCCCCACCCCGCGCGGACCGCGCCGAGCAGCCCGCGGAGCGGCGGGGCGCCGACGCCGCGGAGCGCCGGCGGCAGCGCGAGGCGGAGGCCCGGCGGCGCGAGGAGGAGGCCCGACGGGCGGAGGAGGAGCGGCGCCGGCGGGAGCTGGAGGAGGCCCGCCGCGCCGCGGAGGAGGCGGCCACGGTCGCCGCGGAGTCCCGGGCCGCGGCCGAGGAGGAGCAGCGTCGGGTCGACGACCTCGACGCCCGGCGGGCCGATCTGCAGGCCCGCGTCGAGGAGTTGGCCGACGAGCTCGCCCGCACCGAGCGGGAGGCCGCCGAGACCGCCGAGGAGCTCAGACGGGCCGAGCGGCACCGCCGCACCGCCGAGCGCCAGGCCGGCGAGGCCGCGGCGGCCCGCGACCGGGCGCTGGCCCACGTCGCCGAGCTGGAGGCGCGCGGCTGACCCGACCGACGCCGACGGGCTCGCCCGGTCCGTAGGCTGACCGCGTGGGGGAGCTCGCCCTGGTCCTCGAGGTCGCGGCCGCGCTGGTGCTGGTCCCGGCCGGCTACGCGTGGCTGGGCAGGCGCGCTCGACGCCGCGGTGTCGGCGGGTCGGTGATGGCGCCGTTCGAGGAGATCTGGGACCCGGCCGCCCACGGCACCCACGTCGAGGTCCAGGTGCAGGCCGAGCGGGCGGCGCCGGCGCCCGCGCCCGGGGATCCCCCCGAGCCCGGCCGCCGGTCGCCGTCGCGCTGACCGTCCGGGTCAGCCCATCGTCTTCTGGCCGTCGAGCGACTCCCGCAGGATGTCGGCGTGCCCGGCGTGCTGGGCGGTCTCGGCCACGATGTGCAGGAACACCCGGCGGGCCGACCGGCGCGCCCCCGGCGGGAACCACGGAGCCTCCGGCAGCGGGTGCGAGACGTCGAGGTCGGGCAGCGTGCGCACCAGTTCGTCGGTGCGGCCGGCGACCTCCTCGTAGTGGGCGAGGATCTCCTCGAGCGTCTCGTCCGGGCCCATCCGGAACTCCTCGGCCCACTTCGCCATCTGCTCGGGGTCGTCCGGGCCGGCCATGACGCCGGGGCCCTGCAGGATGAAGTCCGCCCAGGTGGCCTCGGTGTGGGCCACGTGCTTGACCAGCCCGCCGAGGGTCAGCTCGCTGGCCGTCGTCCGCTGCCGGGCCTGCTCGTCGGTCAGCCCCCGCACGGTGTACCGGAGGAAGAACCGGTGCGTGCCGAGGGCCTCCAGCAGGTCCGCCCGCTCGCCGGTCACGGTGCTCGTCGTGCTGGTCATCGTCGTCCTCCTGGGGGTTCCGGCTCCGTCGGGACCAACGCTACGGAGGCCTCGTGCCAGATCCTGACCTGAATTGCGGGAGGATCGGCAGCATGACCGATCCGGGGGCGCGCACCCTGCGCCTGCTCTCCTTGTTGCAGCAGCGCCGGTACTGGGCCGGGGCCGACCTGGCCGACCGGCTCGGGGTCTCCGTCCGCACGCTGCGCCGCGACGTCGACCGGCTGCGCGACCTCGGCTACCCGGTGGAGGCCCAACGCGGCGTGGATGGCGGCTACCAGCTCGCGCCGGGGGCGGCCCTGCCCCCGCTGGTCCTGGACGACGAGGAGGCGGTCGCGCTCGCCGTCGGCCTGCAGGCGGCGGCGCAGAGCGCGGTCGCGGGGACGGCGGAGTCGTCGGTGCGGGCTCTGGCCAAGGTGGTGCAGGTGATGCCGCCGCGGCTGCGCCGCCGGGTGGAGGCGCTGGGGGCGGTCACCGAGCCCGCGCCCTGGGGCGGCGCCCGGGACGTCGTCGAGCCCCTGACCCTCACCGCCGTCGCCCAGGCCTGCCGCGACACCGAGCGGCTGGCGTTCGGCTACACCGCCGCCGACGGGACGGTGACCGAGCGCGAGGTCGACCCGCACCGGCTGGTGGCGCTGGGCCGCCGCTGGTACCTGGTCGCCTACGACCTGACCCGCGGGGACTGGCGCAGCTTCCGCCTCGACCGGCTGGACCGGCCGCGGCCCACCGGTGCGCGGTTCGCGCCGCGGCGGCTCCCGGCCGAGGACGCCGTGGCCTTCGTCCGCGCGGGCATGGGGGCGCCCACCTCGGCGCGGACGGTGGAGGCCGTGGTGGAGGCACCGGCCACGCGGGTGCGGCAGCGCATCGGGCGGTGGGCCGCCGTCGAGGAGGAGGGCCCGGGCCGCTGCCGGGTGCGGATGGAGACCGACTCGCTGGACTGGCCGGCGCTCGCGCTCGGCTCCCTCGGCGCCGAGTTCACGGTGCTCTCGCCGCCGGAGTTCGTCGACCTGCTCCGCGACTGGGCGGACCGGTTCGTGAGGGCCGGAACCGTCGTACCCCCGGCCTAGCGTGCGGGTCATCGAGAGACACGACACGCACTCGCGGAGGTCATCGTGACCCGCACCGTCACCAGCATCGACACGCTGGACCTGGAGATCGCCGTCGCCTACATCGCCCTGGGCGTGGCCCGCAGCGCCTGGGACCACTGCCCGTCGGGGGAGAACGACCGGCGGGTGGCCGAGGCCGCGGCCGCGGTCGACGCGCTGCTCGACGAACGCCTCGAGGTGGCCGCGTAGTCCGGGTGGTGATCAGGCCGGGCCGCCGTCCCCGGAGGCCCCTCCCCGGCGCCGCCTGTCGCTGCACGGACCGGTACCCCACCAGCAGTGCCGCGACCGCGGTGCGGCAGCGGGGCGGACCACGGGGCCGGCATCAGCCGCACGTGGGACCGTCGTCCTCCGGGTGCACGACCGGCTCGGCCGGCGGCGTCCCGGTGGCGACGGCCGGACGGTCGGACCCGCGCGTGCGCCCGAACTCCTGGGTGGCCCACACCGACCCGTCGTCCGCGCAGTGGACGCCGATCCCGAGCCGGTCCCACCCGGGGTTGAGCACGTTGACGCGGTGGTCGTCCGAGCGCATCCACCCGGCGTGGATCGTGCCCGCCGGCACCGGGCCGGTGGCCTGGAAGACGTTCTCGCCGAGGCCCTGGAACCGCGCCAGTTGCTCGCGCTGGAGCAGGGCACGGATGTCCTGGTGCTGCACCGTGCCGGTGCGCGCCATCTCGGCGCTCCAGGCGCGGGCCACCGCGGCGAGGTCGTCGTCCCACTGCACCGGCTCGAAACCACGCTCGGCCCGCTCGTCGTTGACCCGGTCGAGGATCGCCCGGGCCATCTCCTGCTCGGCCGCGGAGGCGTCCTCCGGCGGTGGCGACGTCGGTGCGGCCGTCCCGGTCGCCGTGGTGGGTGCGGAGACCGGGACCTCCACGGCCACGCAGCCGCCGAGCACGAGGGTGGGCAGCACGAGGACGGCCCCGAGCAGGCAGCGGGCGGTCGTCATCCCGGTCTGCTACCCCGTACGGGCGGCCGGTCCGGTCGGTCGCTTTGCGGTCCGGTGTCGTTCTGCCGACGACGGCCGGTTCCGCCGGCGCGCGCGGACAGCGAGGCCCCCCTAGCGTCGGCCCATGACCCAGACCGCGCCCCGCGTCGCCCTCGTCACCGGGTCGGACTCCGGCATCGGGAAGGCGACCGCCGTCGCCCTCGCGGAGTCCGGCTGCGACGTCGGGATCACCTGGCACCGCGACCGCGACGGCGCCGAGTCCACCGCCGAGGAGGTCCGCGCGCTCGGTCGGCGGGCCGAGGTCCGTCAGCTGGACCTGACCCGGTTGCCGGAGGCCGCGGACGTGGTGGACGACCTGGCCGAGGCGCTGGGCGGCGTCGACGTCCTGGTCAACGACGCCGGCACCGGCCACATGAGCACGATCCTCGACACCGACTTCGCCACCTGGCGGGAGGTGCTCGCCACCGACCTCGACGGTGCGTTCCTGTGTCTGCAGAAGGCGGCGCGGCGCATGGTCGCCGCCGGCCGAGGCGGGCGGATCGTCAACATCACCAGCGTCCACGAACACCAGCCGCGGGTCGGCGCGGCCGCCTACTGCGCCGCCAAGGGCGGCCTGGGGCTGCTCACCCGGGTGGCCGCGATCGAGCTGGCCGAGCACGGGATCACCGTGAACGCCGTCGCGCCCGGTGAGATCGCCACGCCGATGACCGGGCAGGAGGACGAGGACCCGACCGCGCCCGGGCACGAGCGGCCCGGCGTCCCGCTGCGCCGTCCGGGGGACGCCCGTGAGGTCGCCGCGGTCGTGGCCTTCCTCGCCTCGCCGGCGGCCGCCTACGTCACCGGCGCGTCCTGGCCGGTGGACGGCGGCATGCTGCAGATGGGCCCCATGGCGGGCTCCCACCTCGACTCCGACGACTGGCGCCGCCCCTGACGGGTGACCCCTCGGCGGAGCAGGGGGTCCGTCACCCGGCGAGCAGGTCCACCAGCTGCCGCCGGTCGGGGCCGGGCGCGGCCGGCACCGGCTCGTCGGCGTAGGCCTCCAGCCGCTCGCGCATCCCCGGCCGGGCCAGCACCTCCTGGGGCAGGGCCAGGCAGGTGATCGTCTCGAGCAGCGCCCGATAGGCCTCCGGGTCGTGCATCGCGGCGGCCAGCAGCCGGGCCTGGACCGGGTTCGGCGGTGGCGGCTCCCGGCCCTCACGGAAGGCGTCCATCTCGGCCATCCGCGCGTGGTCGGCGGCGACCTGGTTGCGGAAGAACGGCGCCACCTCCCGCTCGGTGCCCTCGTCGAAGGCCCGCACGAGCGCCGCGGGGTCGCCCAGGTGCTCGCGCGCCGTGGCCCGCAGCAGCTGGGCGTGCACCATGCCGACCGAGAGGCCGCGGCCGGCCGAGGGGTTGGTGCAGGCCCACGCGTCGCCCACCGGGACGTAGCCGGTCACCACCGGCTCCCCGTCGACGACCAGCCGCCGGTAGCAGTCGAGCACGCCGGCCATGGCGAGCACGTCGGTGATCGGCTCGCCGTCCAGCCAGTGCGCCTGGCGGGGGCAGGCCGCCACCACGCGGGTGAACGCCGCCGGGTCGCGCAGCGCCTTGAGCGGGGTGTCGTGGGTCGGTCCGAACACGGTGACCGACCAGGTGTCGTTGTCGGCGACCAGCGTGATCAGCGTGATGCTGCCGATCGGCGTCAGCTGCGGGCCGACCCGTCGGGGTTGCTCCGGGCCGGTGTAGTACCGCGTGTAGTAGACGAACCCGCCGGTGTCGCGCTCCACGTGCGGTGGCCGGGCGCCCAGCTCGGCGAGCCAGTCGCTGCCCCGCGTCCGGCGGCCGGTCGCGTCGACCACCAGGTCGGCGGGCAACACGGCCCCGTCGTCGGTGCGCAGGCCGGCGACGTGCGGGACACCGGGCAGCGGCGCCGGGCCGGGCACGAGGCCGGCGACCCGCACCCCGCGGCGCACCGTGACCCCGGGGTGCTCGGCCGCCATCGTGGCGACGACGGCCTCGGCCACCGGACGGCGGCCGGTCACGAACCGCAGCCGGTCGTCGCCGGGCCGCGGTGCGCGGTCCTCGATCGTCGGCGGGAGGGCCGACGTGTAGTCGCCCCAGGCGCACCCGGCGGCGGACAGCCGGTCGACCAGGCCCGGCAGCTCCTGCTCGGCGACCAGCCGGAAGCGCGGGAAGAGCGTGTGCGGCTGCCGGAACTGGGCCACGCCGGCACGGCGCCAGCCGTCCCAGGCGTCGACCGGGGTGTCCGGCGGCTCCAGGGGGTCGACCTCGACGACGGTCACGTCGTGCCCGTCGTCGGCGAGCATCAGCGCGGTGGACAGGCCGATGGTGCCTCCGCCGCAGACCACGATCCCCGCCATGCCGACCTCCCGAGCAGTCCCGCCCACCCTCCGCCCGGGACGAGGGCCGGGACAGGGGCGGACGGCCCCGTCCCGGGGCAGGCCCGTCGAGAGGATCGCCGCGGCCCCCTCCCGAGCAGGCGCCGTCCAGGGGCTCCGCCGGCCCCGTCCCGGCTCCCGCCCTGAGCCGGCGAAGGGTGGGAGGACGGGGTCCTTCGAGCGGTCCTGCCTCAGGCGGTCCGGCGGCTGCGGCGCTTGTTCCGGTACAGCTCGGCGTCGGCGCGCACCACGAGGTCGGACAGGCGGTCACCGGGGCGGGCGGTGGCGGTCCCGGCCGACCAGGACGCCGGGTGGCTGGCCCGCAGCCGGGCCAGCAGCTCGGCGGCGTGACCGGCGTCGGTGTTGGGCAGGCAGAGCACGAACTCGTCCCCGCCCTGGCGGCCGAGCAGGTCGGCCATCCGCAACTCCGAGCTCCAGGACCCGGCGAGGGCCTGCAGGAGGGCGTCGCCCGCGCCGTGCCCCTCCTCGTCGTTGACGGCCTTGAAGCCGTCGAGGTCGATGACCGCCACCGTGAGCGGCTCCCCGGTGCGCTGCGCGTGGGCCAGGCTGCGGGCGGCGTCGGCCTCCCAGGCGCGCCGGTTGGCCAGCCCAGTGAGCGGGTCGGTGCCGGCCGCCCGGTGCAGCTGCCCGGCGATGCGCACCTGCGCCTCGGCGACGACCACGACCGTCACCATCATGGTCAGCCACGGCACCGCGAAGCCCGACGGCGCCGCGGCGACCGCCCCGGCGGTGGCGGCCGCGACCAGGGCGGCGACGTGCAGGCGGGCGGCGCGCGCACTGAGGTAGTGGGCGCAGAACAACCCGACGGCAACCATGCAGGGGCCCAGGCCGACGATGCCGACCGCGGTCACCGACCGCCACGCCAGGACGGCGACCAGTGCCGACACCAGCCCGACCGCGGCGTGCACCGACCCCGCGCCCAGCCGGGCCCGGCGCCACCACAGCAGCGCACTGCCGGCGAGGCCGACCGCGGCCAGCACCCAGGTCAGTCCCACGGGGGTGTCGGGCGACATCGGGTGCAGCGCCCCCACGACGCACAGGGCCCCGCTGACCGCGTACAGCAACGCGAGCAGCGCGACGCCTGTCGGCCGGTCCCCGTCCACGTGTGTCCCCCGTTCGTCCCGGCCAGCATCGACCGGACCGGTGACGTCCTGGAGCGCTGCGTGACCGCAGGCCCCCGAACGGGGGAGGGGTGGGGTCACCCGCCGGTGAGCTCCGTGGGCACCGTGATGACGTCGACCATCGCGCCCCGCCGGAACACCGTCACCGGCAGCGACCGGCCGATCGCCTCGTCGAACAGCAGCCGCTGCAGGCTCTGCGCCTCCGCGACCGGCCGCCGACCGGCCTCCAGCACCAGGTCCCCGGCCTTGAGCCCGGCCCGGTCGGCCGGCGAGCCCGGGACGACGTCGACGATCCGCAGCCCCCACCGGCGGCCGGTGCGCTCGGCCAGCGGCGCGGGCAGGGGAGCCGGGGTGCTGACCAGCCCGAGGTAGGCGCGGCGCACGCGGCCGTCGCGGGTCAGCGCGGCGACGATCCGCCGGGTGGTGTCGTTGATCGGCACCGCCAGCCCCAGGCCCCAGCCGGCGACGGCGGTGTTGACGCCCACGACCCGGCCGGAGGAGTCGGCCAGCGCCCCGCCGGAGTTGCCCGGGTTGAGGGCCGCGTCGGTCTGGATCACGTCCTCCACCACCCGCGCCGTCCGGCCGTCGCGCGTGGGCAGGGACCGGCCCAGGCCGCTGACCACCCCGGCGGTCACCGAGCCGGCCAGGCCCAGCGGGTTGCCGACCGCGACGACCAGCTGCCCCACCCGCAGCCCGGCGGCGTCCCCGAGCTCGGCCGGCGGCGGTGTCGCCGAGCGCGCGCGGACCACCGCGAGGTCCGACAGCGGGTCGGCGCCGACGACGTCGACGTCGGCCTCGCTGCCGTCGCTGAAGACGGCCCGGCCGCGGCGGGCCCGGCCGACGACGTGGGCGTTGGTCAGCAGCAGTCCCTCCCCGGGGACGACGACCGCCGACCCGGCGCCGCCACGCCCGTCGCCGGTGCTGACCTGCAGCGCGGCGACGTGCGGGGTCAGCTCGGCGGCCACGGCGGTGACCACGCGGGAGTAGGCGTCCAGCGCCGGTTCGGTGTCCGGGCCCGGGGCCAGGCTCATGGCGCACCTCCTGATTACCGGATTACAGACACCAGTGAACTCCTCCGGGAGCGCATGTGGCGGGCGTCATGCCGTGGGCGAACAGCGCCCCGATACTGGCCCGATGACGGTCTCGGCGGCCGAGCGCAGGGCAGCGGCGGCACGGTCCTGGGCGACGCTGCGCCCGCAGGTGGCGAAGGAGGCGGTCGCCGCGCTGGGGGAGGCCGAGGGCGACGCCTTCCTGGCCCGGGCCGACCTCGCGCTCTTCGACGTCCACGAGCCGCTCGCGGAGCTGTACGGGGACGCCGCCGACGAGTTGTTCCAGCGGGCGCTGCAGGTCGTCCTGGCCGCCGCGGCGCAGCGGCCCGAGGAACTGCGCCGCATCGACCGCCGCCGCGAGATCGACCCGGCGTGGTTCCAGCGCGCCCGCGTGCAGGGCTACGTCTGCTACGTCGACCGCTTCTGCGGCACCCTCGACCGGCTGCCCGACCACCTCGACCACCTCGCCGAGCTGGGCACCACCTACCTGCACCTCATGCCGCTGCTGCGGCCGCGCCCCGGCGAGAACGACGGCGGCTACGCGGTGGCCGACTACCGCGCGGTCGACCCGCGGCTGGGCACGATGGCCGACCTCGAGCGGGTCGCCGCGGCGCTGCACGAGCGGGACATGAGCCTGTGCATCGACCTCGTGCTCAACCACACCGCCCGCGAGCACCCGTGGGCGCAGGGCTGGCTGGCCGGCGACCCCGCCCGCGCCGGCTTCTACACGGCCTTCCCCGACCGCACGCTGCCCGACGCCTACGACGCCACCATCCCGGAGGTGTTCCCCGACCGGGCGCCGGGCTCGTTCAGCTGGGTGCCCGAGGCCCTCGGCGGTGCCGGCGGCTGGGTGTGGACGACGTTCTGGCCCTACCAGTGGGACCTCGACTACGCCAACCCCGAGGTCACCCTGGCGATGCTCGGCGAGATCACCTGGCTGGCCAACCGCGGCGTCGACGTCTTCCGCATGGACGCCGTCCCGTTCATGTGGAAGCGGCTGGGCACCTCCTGCCAGAACCTGCCCGAGGGGCACTCCCTGCTCCAGCTGCTGCACGCGCTCACCCGGCTGGCCGCACCCGGCGTCGTCTTCAAGGCCGAGGCGATCGTGTCGCCCGACGACCTGGTGCCCTACCTCGGCGGGCACGACCGCTTCCGCCCCGAGTGCGAGCTGGCCTACCACAACTCGCTCATGGTCCTGCTGTGGAGCAGCCTGGCCACCCGCGACGTCCGGCTGGCCCGGGCGGCGCTGGGCCGGATGCGGCCGATCCCGCCGAGCGCCACGTGGGTCACCTACGTCCGCGGCCACGACGACATCGGCTGGGCGGTGACCGACGAGGACGCCGCGGCCGCCGGCGCGGACGGGTTCGCCCACCGGCGCTTCCTCAACGACTTCTACGCCGGCCGCTTCCCGGGCTCCTTCGCCCGCGGGGCGCTGTTCCAGGAGAACGAGGCCACCGGTGACGCGCGCGTCTCCGGAGCGGCGGCCTCGCTGTGCGGCATCGAGCAGGCGCTGGCCGACGGGGACGAGGCCGCCCTCGAGGCCGGGATCCGGCGGCTGGTGCTGCTGTACTCGGTCGTCTACGGCTTCGGCGGCATCCCGCTGCTGTACATGGGTGACGAGCTCGCGCTGCGCAACGACACCGGCTACCTCGCCGACCCCGAGCGCGCGCCGGACAACCGCTGGATGCACCGGCCGCCGATGGACTGGGCCGCCGCCGCGCGCCGCGAGGACCCCACCACCCTCGAGGGCCGGGTCTTCGCGCGCATCCGGCGGCTGGGGGAGGCACGCCGCTCGATCCTGGCGCTGCGCGGCGGCGTCGAGTCGGTCCTGCTGGACGCCGGCAGCGACGCGGTGCTGGCGTGGTCGCGGCGCCACCCGCGCAGCGGCACGTTCGTCGGGCTGGCCAACGTCAGCCCCGAGGCGCAGGAGGTCGACGCCGACACGGTCACCGGCTTCGGCACCTTCCCCCTGGTGCACGGCAGCGACGGCCCGCTCGAGGTCCGGGACGGGCGGCTGGTCGTCCCGGGCCTGGGCTTCGCGTGGTTCGCCGAACCGTGACGAGCGCTCCGCCGTCGCCGGCGGCCGGCGCGACCGTGGGCGTGGAGGAGGAGTTCCACCTCGTCGACCCCGGCACGCTCGCGCTCGCCCCGGCGCCCGAGGTCGCCGCCGCGGCGCTCGCCGGCGCGGCGGGCGCCCACGTCCACGCCGAGATCGCGACGACCCAGCTGGAGACGGCGACCGGCGTGTGCTCGACCCTCGCCGAGCTGCGCGCCCAGCTGGTCACCACGCGGACCGAGGCCGCGACCGCGGCGGCGCGCGCCGGGCTGGCGGTCCTGGCCGCCTCCACGCACCCGTTCGGCTCCTGGCGCGACCAGCCGCTCACGCCCGACCCGCGGTACGACGAGATGGTGGCCCGCTGGGCGGTGCTCGCCCGCCAGCAGGACATCTGCGGCTGCCACGTGCACGTCGGCGTCCCGGACCTGGAGACCGCCGTGGCCGTGATGGACCGCGCGCGGCCCTACCTGCCGGTGCTGCTGGCCATGACCGGCAGCTCGCCGTTCCACGACGGTGCCGACACCGGCTACGAGAGCTTCCGGACGCCGTGGTGGTCGCGCTGGCCCAACGCCGGTCCGCCCGAGCACCTGGGCAGCGCGGACCGCTACCGGGCCGTCGTCGACGCCCTCGTGCGGGGGGACGTCATCGGTGACGCCCGGCACCTGTACTGGGACCTGCGCCCCTCGGCCCGCTACCCCACGGTCGAGTTCCGGCTCGCCGACGTGTGCACCGCGCTGGACGACGTCGTCCTGCACGCCGCCCTCGCCCGCTCGCTCGTGCGCGTGCTCGCCGGCCGGGCGGAGCGCGGCGAGCCGGTGCCCGAGGTGCGGCCCGAGCTGCTCCGCGCGGCCCGCTGGCGAGCGGCCAAGGACGGCCTCGGCGGGGAGCTCTACGACCCGGTCCGCGGCGAGCCGGTACCGGCGCGGGCCGCCGTCGACCGGCTGCTGGCCGAGCTCGCCGACGACCTCCGGGCGCACGACGAGGAGGACGAGGTCGCGCGGCTGCTGCTCCGCCTGCAGCGGCGGGGGACGTCGGCGGCCCGGCAGCGGCGGACCTGGTACGCGACCGGGGACCTGCGCGCGGTGGCCGCGGAGCTGGTCAGGGACGGCGCGGTCGGCGACGGCTGACGCGTGGCCTGCGACGGCCCGGGTAGGGGGCACCCATGACCGGACCCCGACCGCTCGCCCTCGTCACCGGTGCCTCCAGCGGGATCGGCCTCGAACTCGCCCGCCAGTTCGCCGGCGCCGGCTTCGACCTCGTCGTCAACGCCGAGGACGCCGAGCTGACCCCCGCCGCCGAGCAGCTGCGCGCCGCCGGCACCACCGTGCAGGCCGTCCAGGCCGACCTGCGCACCGCCGCCGGGGTCGAGGCGCTCTGGGCCGCCGTCCAGGCCACCGGGCGCCCGCTG
Organism: Geodermatophilus sp. SYSU D00697; assembly: GCF_054050175.1. Classification (NCBI taxonomy): domain Bacteria; kingdom Bacillati; phylum Actinomycetota; class Actinomycetes; order Geodermatophilales; family Geodermatophilaceae; genus Geodermatophilus; species Geodermatophilus sp. SYSU D00697. Next base: position 56,494 of record NZ_JBJGYV010000009.1, on the reverse strand, counting down.
ACCGCCGCCGCGCTCAACGCCGGCGTCGGGCAGGGCGGCCCGTTCGTCGAGAACGAGCTGGAGGACGAGCTCGAGATCATCGACCTGAACGTCACCTCGACGGTGCGGCTGGCCAAGCTGGTGCTGCGGGACATGGTGGCCCGCGACGAGGGCCGGGTGCTGTTCACCTCGTCGATCGCGTCGACGATGCCCGGGTCGTTCCAGGCGGTCTACAACGCGTCGAAGTCGTTCGTGCAGTCCTTCGCCGAGGCGCTGGTGGAAGAACTGGCGGACACCGGGGTCACCGTCACCTCGCTGATGCCCGGTCCGACCGACACCGGGTTCTTCGACCGCGCGCAGATGCAGGACACCAGGATCGGCGCCGGGGAGAAGGACGACCCGGCGCAGGTCGCCGAGCAGGGGTTCGAGGCGTTGATGAAGGGCGAGGACGAGGTCGTCGCCGGGTCGCTGATGACCAAGGTGCAGGGCGCCGCGAGCGCCGTCATCCCCGACCGGCTCAAGAGCAAGGCGCACCGGCAGATGGCCGAGCCCGGCAGCGCGGAGTAGCGCCGTGACCGCGGGCGTCCGCGACCTCGCCCTCCCGCTGCGGGACGAGGGCGACCTCGACCCGCTGCTGGAGCGGGTCGGGGACGCCCGCATCGTGGCGATCGGCGAGGCCAGCCACGGCACGCACGAGTACTACGCCTGGCGTGCGGCGCTGACCCGCCGGCTGGTCACCGAACGGGGGTTCGGCTTCGTGGCCGTCGAGGGCGACTGGCCCGACTGCCACCGGGTCCACCGCAGCGTGACGCTGCGCCCGGGCGCCGACGCCGACCCGTACGACGCGCTGGACGCCTTCTCCCGCTGGCCGACGTGGATGTGGGCCAACGACGACGTCGTCGACTTCTGCCGCTGGCTGCGCGAGGTCAACGCCGGGCGGCCGGCCGAGGCTCGGGTGGGCTTCCACGGCCTGGACGTCTACAGCCTCTGGGACTCGATGCACGAACTGGTCGCCTGGCTGCGCGAGCACGAGCCCGGGCACGTGGACACCGCCGTGCGCGCGCTGCGCTGCTTCGAGCCCTTCGGGGAGGACGGCGCCGAGTACGCCTTCGCCAGCCGCTTCGCGCCGACCACGTGCGAGCAGGCCGTCGTCGACCTGCTGCACCACCTGTGCCAGGAGCGCGGCGAAGCGGGGTCCGCCGACGACCCGGACGCCCGCTTCTCCGCCGAGCAGAACGCCGCCGTGGTCGTCGGCGCCGAGCGCTACTACCGCGCGATGGTGGGCGGCTCGGCGCAGTCGTGGAACGTCCGCGACGTGCACATGGCCGACACCCTCGACCGGCTGCTGACCCGTGCCGGGGACAGGGCCGTCGTCTGGGAGCACAACACGCACGTCGGGGACGCGCGGGCCACCGACATGGCCGGTGCCGGGATGGTCAACGTGGGGCAGTTGCTGCGCGAGCGGCACGGTGCCGACGACGTCGTCCTCGTGGGTCTCGGCGGCTACGCGGGCGGGGTGGTCGCCGGGTCGGAGTGGGGTGCGCAGATGCAGCGGATGCCCGTCCCCGAGGCGCGGCCCGGGAGCCTGGAGGCGCTGCTGCACGCGGAGGTCGGACAGGATGCGCTGTTCGTCGTCCCCCCGGGTCCGCGGCCGGCCTGGCTGGACCGCCGGCTCGACCACCGGGCGATCGGGGTGGTCTACCGGCCCGATCGGGAGCGCTGGGGCAACTACGTGCCCACGGTGCTGGGGGAGCGCTACGACGCCTTCCTGTACCTGGACACCACCGGGCCGCTGCAGCCGCTGCACCTCGAGCGCGCCGACGAGCACGTGCCACCGCCGGCGCACGTCGTCTGATGTCGGGAGCCCTGCGACCGGCCGCGGACGGGCGGCTGCAGAGCCGGCCGTCGGCCTCGCTGCCCGGCTCGGCGTCGACGTCCGGGGTGGTCGCGCTGGACCTGGGCGGGCGGGACGACGCGCTGCTGGTGGTGCCCGACGGCCCGCCGGTCGCGCGGCCGCTGCTCGTCTTCTGCCACGGCGCGGGCGGCACCGCGGCGCAGAGCCTGGCGGCGGTCGGGGACCTCGCCGCGGCCCGGGGCGTGCTCGTCCTGGCGACCACGTCGGTGGACCGGACGTGGGACCTCGTCACCGGGGGCCTGGGCCGGGACGTCGCCGTGCTCGACGCCGCCCTCGAACGGGCCTTCGCCGCGCACCCGGTGAGCCGGGTCGCCGTCGGCGGGTTCTCCGACGGTGCGTCCTACGCGCTGTCCCTCGGGCTGGCCAACGGCGACCTCCTCGACGCCGTCCTGGCCTTCTCGCCCGGCTTCGTCGCGGCTCCCGGGGTCGAGGGGCGGCCGCGCATCTGGATCTCCCACGGCACCACCGACCGCGTGCTGCCGGTCGACCGGTGTGGCCGGCGGGTGTCCCGGCAGCTCGCCGCGGCCGGCTACGACGTCACGTACGCGGAGTTCGCCGGCGGCCACGTGGTGACCCCCGACCTGGTGACCGCCGCCCTCGACCACTGGCTGGACGGCTGACCGCCACGCCCGACCCGCGGCGCGTGGTGGCACCCACCGTGGCCTCACCCGGACCGGGGACCACGATGAGTGCACACCGGCAGCACCTAGGCGGACTTGCGCTCGGTGACGTCCTCGGCGGGCGCGACGTCGTCCTTGGGGCCGCCGGTCTTGGACACCGAGAAGCCCGGGCCCAGGTGCTCCAGCGCCAGCCGGCCGTAGACCTGCTGCTGGGTGGCGACCCGCTCGGCGCGGCCGCGGCCGAGGAAGCTGACCACCCAGTGCAGCATCGTGGTGAGCCGGTTCTTGAACCCGACGATGTACATCAGGTGCACGACCAGCCAGAGCACCCAGGCGATGAAGCCCTGGAACTTGAACTTCGAGATGTCGGCGACCGCGGAGAACCGGGAGATGGTCGCCATGGAGCCCTTGTCCTTGTAGCGGAACGGGCCGGCGGGCTGACGGCCCTCGAGGCGTCGCACGATCGCGTCGGCGGCGTACCGGCCACCCTGGATGGCGACCTGCGCGACGCCGGGCAGCCGGTCGAGGCTCATCATGTCGCCGACCACGTGCACCTCGGGGTGGCCGGGCAGGGTGAGGTCGGGCTGGACCGCGACCCGGCCGGCCCGGTCGACCTCGGCGCCGGACTGCTCGCCGAGCTGGCGGCCGAGCGCGGAGGCCTGGACGCCCGCGGCCCAGATCTTGGTGGCGGCCTGGATGCGCCGGGTCTGCCCGTCGGCGTCCTTCACCTCGATGCCGTTGGCGTCGACGTTGGTGACCATCGCGCCCAGCTGCACCTCCACACCGATCCGGTTGAGCTGGCGGCGGGCGCGGTCGCCGAGCTTCTCCCCGAACGAGGGCAGGACGGCGGGTGCGGCGTCGAGCAGGATGACCCGCGCGTTGGTCGGGTCGATGGAGCGGAAGTCGCGGCGCAGGGTGCGGTGGGCCAGCTCGGCGATCTGTCCGGCCATCTCCACGCCGGTGGGGCCCGCGCCGACGACGACGAAGGTGAGCAGCCGGTCGACCTCGGCCGGGTCGGTGGCCAGCTCGGCCAGCTCGAAGGCGCCGAAGATCCGGCCGCGCAGCTCCAGGGCGTCGTCGATGCTCTTCATGCCGGGGGCGAACTCGGCGAACCGGTCGTTGCCGAAGTAGGACTGCCCGGCGCCGGCGGCGACGATCAGCTCGTCGTAGGAGTGCACCGTCCGCCGGCCGAGGATGGTCGAGGTGACGGTGCGGTTGGTCAGGTCGATGTCGGTGACCTCGCCGAGCACCACCCGGGCGTTCCTCTGACCGCGCAGGATCTCGCGGGTGGGCGGGGCGATCTCGCCCTCGCTGAGGATCCCGGTGGCCACCTGGTAGAGCAGCGGCTGGAACAGGTGGTGGCTGGTCTTGCCGATCACCGTGATGTCGACCGGGGCCTTGCGCAGCCGCTTGGCGGCGAACAGCCCGCCGAACCCCGACCCGATGATGACGACCCTGGGACGGCCGGACGGGGGAGTGCCGACGGGTGCGGTCGCAGGTGATGTCGTCATGACGAATGAGTCTCCCATCCCGACGTCTCGAGACCGTGCGCGGCCTCGAGGGATGCAGGCCACAGTCTGGCCCTACCCGTGGAGCGGCGCCTCACGCAGCGGGCCGGTAGACCGTTCGGGGTGACCCTCCCCGCAGTCCGGCCGGTGCTGGTCCCCGGGCTGGGCCTGGACGCCCGGTCCTCCGCCCGGCTGCGCCGGCTGCTCCCCGGCGACGTCGTCGCCCTGCCCGGCATGGGCCGCGCCGCGCCGGTCCCGACCCTCGACGAGCTGGCCCGCCAGCTGTGCGACCGGCTCGGGCCCGGGCCGGTCCTGCTGGTCGGGCACTCGCAGAGCTGCCAGGTGGTGGCCGCCGCCGCGGCCGACCCGCGGGTGGCCGGGCTCGTGCTGCTCGGGCCCACGACCGACCCGCGGCTGCGGTCGGGCCCGGTGCTGGTCCGGCGGTGGCTCCGGACGGCACTGCGCGAGCCGTGGGCCCAGGTGCCGCTGGTCCTCGCCCAGTGGTGGTCCACCGGCCCGCGGGCGATGGCCCGGCTGTGGCGGGTCGCCGCACCCGACCGGATCGACGTCCGCCTGCGCGGGGTCGGGGTGCCGGTGACCGTCGTCCGAGGCACCCGCGACCGGCTGTGCCCCGACGACTGGGCCACCGCCGTGGCCGCCGCCGCGCCGCGCGGCCGCCTGGTCGAGGTGCCCGGTGCGGCGCACATGACCGTGCAGACCCACCCCCACGCGGTCGCCGACGTCGTGGCGGGCGCCCTCCGGGAGTGCGGTGGCCCCGGGGAGGGGCCCGGGCGGCATCGGGGATGAGCGGGCTGGTGGCACGGCCGTGTCACGATGGCGCCGTGGCGCACACATCTGCCTCGGCCGGCGCGCTGCTCAACCACGTGCGCACGGGCCGCGCGCGGAGCCGGGCCGAGCTGGTGGCGCTCACCGGGGCGTCGCGCAACACCGTCAGCGCGCGGGTCGACCAGCTCATCGCCGCGAACCTCCTGGAGGAGGGCGGGCGCGGGTGGAGCACCGGTGGGCGCCCGCCGACGCTGTTGCAGTTCAACAGCCGGGCCGGGTGGGTGCTGGCCGTGGACCTGGGCGTCACCAGCGTCGACGTCGCCGTCACCGACCTCTCCGCGCAGGTCCTCGCGACCGCGGGCCACGCCATCGACATCGCCGAGGGCCCCGGCCGGGTGCTGGCCGAGGTGGACCGGCTCGCGCAGAAGGTGCTCGCCGAGGCCGGGCTCACCCCCGCCGAGGTGTGCGCCGTGGGCGTCGGCGTCCCCGGGCCGGTGGAGCACTCCAGCGGGCGGCCGTCCCACCCACCGATCATGCCCGGCTGGCACGACTACCCGATCCCCAGCGCGTTCGGCCGCTACGACTGCCCGGTCTACGTCGACAACGACGTGAACGTCATGGCCCTCGGCGAGATGGGGGTCGCCGGGTCGGTCCAGGACGTGCTCGTCGTCAAGGTCGGCACCGGGATCGGCTGTGGTGTCATCGTCGACGGCCGCGTGTACCGCGGGGCGCAGGGCAGCGCCGGCGACATCGGGCACATCCACGTCGCCCAGCCCGACGGGCGCACGGTCATCTGCCGGTGCGGCCAGGAGAACTGCCTCGAGGCGATCGCCGGGGGCGGTGCGCTGCTCCGCGACGCCGTGGCCGCCGGGCTGCCGGTCACCACGATCCGCGAGGTCGTCGAGCGGGCGGCCCAGGGCGACGGGGTGGCCCTGGAGCTGGTCCGCGACGCAGGCCGGACGATCGGCACGGTGCTCGCCGCTCTCGTCAACTTCTTCAACCCCCACCGCATCGTCATGACCGGGGGCGTGGCCCGGGCCGGCGTCCCGCTGCTGGCCGGCATCCGCGAGGCGGTGTACCGCCGGTCCATGCCTCTGGCCGCCCGGGCGCTGGAGATCACCGTCAGCGAGGCACCCGACCTCTCCGGCCGGGTGGGCGCGGCACTCATGGCGATCGAGGGCTTCCTCGACGAGGACTCCGTCCACCAGGCCGTCACCCGCTGACCCCACCGCGGGGCGGGTCCCCGGCGACGCTCGGTGGCCCGGAGGGCGCGGATCCGGGCGACCCGCCCGTGCGCCGACACTGCGGACGTTGCGGTTCGGTAACTCCCGCACGTGGCCTTGACCACACATCGGCGCCGCACATAAGTTGTCGCCTGAACCGACTAATGGTCAACGATGAGCAAAAGTCCGGGTGGTGTCGCGGTGTCCTCTCTGTCCCTGCCGGAGCTCGGGAGTCGTCCCGAGCCGGTCGCGGCCCTCCGCGCCGGAGGGCGCGCGTGACCGCGCCGCTGCTGGAGATGCGCGGCATCGTCAAGAGCTTCCCGGGGGTCCGGGCGCTCGACGGTGTCGACCTCGACGTCCGGGCGGGTGAGGTGCACTGCCTGCTCGGCCAGAACGGCGCCGGCAAGTCCACGCTGATCAAGGTGCTCGCCGGTGCGCACCAGCCCGACGCCGGGAGCATCTCCTGGCGGGGCGAGCCGGTCTCGCTGGCCACCCCGCAGGCCGCGATGTCGCTGGGCATCGCGACGATCTACCAGGAGCTCGACCTGGTGGCCGGGCTGACCGTCGCGGACAACATCTTCCTGGGCCGGGAGTTCTCCCGGTTCGGTCTCACCCGTCCCGCCGAGGGCAACCGCGCCGCCAGCGCACTGCTCACCCGGCTCGGCCACCCGGAGATCCGGCCCACCGCCGAGGTCGGCTCCCTCCCCGCCGCGGCGCAGCAGATGGTGAGCATCGCCCGGGCCCTGTCGCAGGACGCCCGGTTGATCATCATGGACGAGCCGTCGGCGGTCCTCGACAACGAGGAGGTCGAGCGGCTGTTCCGGGTGATCCGCGACCTGCAGGCCGCCGACGTCGCCGTCGTCTACATCTCCCACCGGCTCGAGGAGATCCGCGAGATCGGTGACCGGATCACCGTGCTCAAGGACGGCCGGACGGTCGCGACCGGGCTGCCCGCCCGCGAGACGCCGACCCGCGAGGTCATCACGCTGATGACCGGCCGCACCATCGAGTACGTCTTCCCCACCCGGGAGCAGCAGCCGCACACCGACGAGGCGCCGCTGCTCGAGGTCGAGGGGCTGGGCCTGCGCGGCTCCTTTCACGACGTCTCCTTCCGGGTCCGCCCCGGCGAGATCGTCGGCCTGGCCGGGCTGGTCGGCTCCGGGCGCTCGGAGATCCTCGAGACGGTCTTCGGTGCCCGTACCGCCACCAGCGGCACCGTGCGGGTCGCCGGCCGGCGGCTGCGTCCCGGCGACGTCGGGGGAGCGGTCGCGGCCGGCGTCGGGCTCGCACCCGAGGAGCGCAAGAGCCAGGCGCTGCTGCTCGGCGAGTCGGTCTACCGCAACATCAGCATCTCCAGCCTGGCCCGGTTCGCCCGCGCGGGATTCCTCTCGGGCGCGGCGGAGAAGGACGCCGCGCGCCGCCAGGTGGAGTCCCTGGAGGTGCGGCCGGCCGACGTCGACCGCGAGGTCCGCACCCTCTCCGGCGGCAACCAGCAGAAGGTCGTCCTGGCCCGCTGGCTGCTGCGCGACTGCCGCGTGCTGCTGCTCGACGAGCCGACCCGCGGCGTCGACGTCGGCGCCCGGTCGGAGATCTACGCGCTGGTCCGGGAGCTGGCCGACCGCGGTGTCGCGGTGGTCGTCGTCTCCAGCGAGATCCCGGAGGTCCTCGGGCTGGCCGACCGGGTCCTGGTCGTCGCCGAGGGGGCGGTCGTGGCCGAGCAGCCGGCCGCAGAGCTCGACGAGCACCGCGTGCTCGACCTGGTCATGGAGGGGATCGGCCACCGAGGTGCCCCCCTTCCCGGAACGATGCAGCACGAAGGGGACGTGGCATGAGCGGGAGCACCACCGCCACGACGGGGGGAGCGGCCGGCGCGGCCGCGGACCCGGCGGCGCGCGGCCGGAACGGCGGGGGAGGGGCGAGCTTCATGTCCGGCCCGGTCGGCCGGAACCTCGGCCTGGTCGTGGCGCTGGCGATCCTCTGCGTCGTCGGCGTCGTCACCGCCGGTGAGCGGTTCGCCGACGTCGACAACGTGCTGACGATCCTGCGGCTGGCCGCGGTCATCGGCGTGGTCAGCATCGGGATGACCTTCGTGATCATCGGCGGCGGCATCGACCTGTCCGTGGGTGCCCTCGTCGCCCTGGCCTCGGTGTGGGCCACCACGCTGGCCACCCAGCAGATGGCCGAGGACTTCCACTGGATCGTCATGGTCTTCACGGCGGTCGTGGTGGGGGCGGTCGCCGGGCTGGTCAACGGCCTGGTCATCGCCTACGGCAAGCTGGCCGCCTTCATCGCCACCCTCGCGATGCTCGCGGCGGCCCGCGGGCTGGCGGAGATCATCGCCAACCGGCGGACGCAGATCATCCAGGACCGCGACTTCCTCGCGTTCTTCTCCGGCAGCGTCCTCGGCATCCCGACCCTGGTGATCATCTTCGCGCTGGTCGCGGTCGCCGGATGGGTGCTGCTCAACCGCACCACGTTCGGCCGGCGCACCTTCGCCGTGGGCGGCAACGCGGAGGCCGCGCGGCTGGCCGGCATCCGGGTGCAGCGGCACACCGTCAAGCTCTACGTGCTGTCCGGCATCACCTGCGGCATCGCAGCGGTGATGATCATGGCGCGGACGACGACCGGCAGCTCCACCCACGGCACGCTCTACGAGCTGGACGCGATCGCCGCGGTGGTCATCGGCGGCACCCTGCTCATCGGGGGGCGCGGCACGATCGTCGGCACCGTCCTCGGCGTGCTGATCTTCACCACGCTCGGCAACGTCTTCACGCTGAACAACCTGTCCAGCTCGGCGCAGGCCGTGGCGCGCGGCGTGATCATCGTCGCCGCCGTCCTGCTCCAGCAGCGGCTGGCCACCGGCGGGTTCAGCTTCCGCCGGCCCTCCGCGGGGCCACCGCCGTCCGGCGGCCCGGCCGTCCAGGGCTCGCCCGCGGGGGCGGTGTCCGGCGGCACCAGCGGGGACGGCGGACCCGGTGGCGCGCGCCCCGGTGGCGCGGAGCGCTCCCAGACCTGACCGGCGCGCCGCGCACACCGGTCAGCACCACCCCGCCGGGCCCCGGCCCGCTGGGCGCACCACCACGTGACAGACGACCTGGCACTCCGAGCCAGGGAGGCACATCGAGGAGAGAACATGTCTGCAGCGAGGCAGCGTCCGTTCCGCCGCCTGACCTACACCGCGGTCGCACTCATGAGCGCCGGCGCCCTCGTGGCCGGCTGCACCAGCAACACACCGGAGAGCTCCGGGGCGGAGGGCGGCAACAACGCCGCCAGCGACAACGACGAGGCCGGCGAGACCGTCCGCATCGGCTTCTCCGCGCCGGCCGCCGACCACGGCTGGATGGCCGGCATCAGCCAGGCCGCCCAGGCCGAGGCCGACCGCTTCGAGGACGTGGAGCTCAGCATCGCCGAGGGCACCAACGACGTCAGCACCCAGATCAGCCAGGTCGAGACCTTCATCAACGAGGGCGTCGACGCCATCGTGCTGCTGCCCTTCGACGGCGCGGCGCTGACCCCCGTGGCGCTGCGGGCCATGGGGGCGGGCATCCCGGTCATCAACGTCGACCGCGAGTTCAACAGCCCGTTCGCCGCCCGGGCCACCGTCCTCGGCGACAACTACGGCATGGGTGTCTCGGCCGGCCAGTACGTCTGCGAGCAGCTGGGTGACCAGCCCGACGCCGTCGTCGCCGAGATCGCCGGCATCGACTCGCTGCCGCTGACCCAGGACCGCAGCCGCGGCTTCGCCGACGCACTGGCCGAGTGCGGCCTCAACGTCGACAACCGGGTGGCCGCGGACTTCACCGTCGAGGGCGGCGAGGAGGCCGCGGCCAACCTGCTGCAGGCCGCGCCGCAGATCGACGCGATCTGGAACCACGACGACGACCAGGGCGTCGGCGTCCTGGCCGCCATCACCAACGCCGGCCGCAGCGAGTTCGTCATGGTCGGCGGGGCCGGCTCGGCCAACGCGATGCGGGAGATCCAGTCCGGCGACTCGGTGCTCCAGGCGACGGTCATCTACCCGCACACCCAGGCTGCGGACGGGATCGCGCTCGCCCGGCTCGTCGCGCAGGGCAAGAGCATGTCCGACCTCACGTCCCAGGGCGTGCCGCAGCGGATCGTGCTCGACGCCCCGGTCGTCACCGCCGAGAACGTCGACCAGTACATCGACGCCGCCTTCGAGTCCTGACCGCTGCCGCGGGGTCGCCGGAGCCCGGTGCTCCGGCGGCCCCGCTCCACCTCCGGAGCGACCGCATGACCTCCACCCTCGGCGTCGGCCTGATCGGCTACGCCTTCATGGGCGCCGCCCACTCCCAGGCCTGGCGCACAGCCCCCCACTTCTTCGAGCTGCCCCTGCGACCGGAGCTGACCGTGCTCGCCGGCCGGGACCCCGCCCGGGTCGCCGACGCCGCCGAGCGGCTGGGCTGGTCGAGCACCGAGACCGACTGGCACCGGGTGGTCGAGCGTCCCGACGTGGACCTGGTCGACGTCTGCACGCCCGGCGACACCCACGCCGAGATCGCCATCGCCGCCCTCGAGGCCGGCAAGCACGTCCTGTGCGAGAAGCCGCTGGCCAACACGGTGGCCGAGGCCGAGGCGATGGCCGAGGCCGCCGCACGGGCCGCCGCCCGCGGCGTGCGGTCGATGGTCGGCTTCACCTACCGCCGCGTCCCCGCCATCGGCCTGGCCCGGCAGCTGGTCGCCGAGGGCCGGCTCGGTGAGATCCGGCACGTGCGCGCGCAGTACCTGCAGGACTGGATCGCCGACCCGGCCGCGCCGATGTCGTGGCGGCTGGAGAAGGACAAGGCCGGCTCCGGCGCGCTCGGCGACATCGGCGCGCACATCGTCGACCTCACCCAGTACATCACCGGCGAGCGGGTGACCGGGGTCAGTGCCCTGCTGGAGACCTTCGTCAAGCAGCGCCCGCTGCCGGTCGCCAGCGGCAGCCTCACCGGGGTCGGCGGCGAGGAGCTCGGGGAGGTGACCGTGGACGACGCCGCGGCGTTCCTCGGCCGGTTCACCGGCGGCGCGCTGGCGACGTTCGAGGCCACCCGCTTCGCGCTGGGCCGCAAGAACGCGATCCGCATCGAGGTGAACGGCTCGGCCGGCAGCCTGGCCTTCGACTTCGAGGACATGAACGTCCTGGAGTTCTTCGACGGCTCCGAGCCCGCCGCGACCGCCGGCTTCCGCCGGATCATCGTGACCGAGCCCGAGCACCCCTACGTCAGCGCGTGGTGGCCGGCCGGGCACGGGCTCGGCTACGAGCACGGCTTCACCCACCAGGTGGTCGACCTGGTCACCGCGATCGCCAAGGGCGAGGACCCCACCCCCTCCTTCGCCGACGGGCTGCAGGTCCAGCGGGTGCTCGACGCCGTCGAGCGCAGCGCGGCAGCCGAGTCCCGCTGGACCGAGGTCCCGGCCTGAGCGCCCGGCCGGAGCACGTGCCCGCCGTCGGCTGACCCCCGACTCCCACGGATCCATCGAGAGAGGACCTGCGATGCCCCGTCCCGTCACCCTGTTCACCGGCCAGTGGGCCGACCTGCCCTTCGAGGAGATGTGCCGGCTGGCCTCCGACTGGGGCTACGACGGCCTCGAGATCGCCTGCTGGGGCGACCACCTCGACGTCGAGCGCGCCGCGAACGACGACGCCTACGTGCAGGAGCGGCTCGCCCTCCTGGACAAGTACGGCCTGAAGGTCTGGGCCATCTCCAACCACCTCAACGGCCAGGCCGTCTGCGACGACCCGATCGACGAGCGGCACCGCGGCATGGTGCACCCGCGGGTGTGGGGCGACGGCGACCCGGAGGGTGTCCGGCAGCGGGCGGCCGAGGAGATGAAGCTGACCGCGCGCGCGGCCCGCAAGCTCGGTGTCGACGTCGTCGTGGGGTTCACCGGGTCGAAGATCTGGAAGACCGTGGCGATGTTCCCGCCGGTGCCCGAGTCCATGATCGAGGACGGCTACGCCGACTTCGCCGCCCGGTGGAACCCGATCCTCGACGTCTTCGACGAGGTGGGGGTGCGCTTCGCCCACGAGGTGCACCCGTCGGAGATCGCCTACGACTACTGGACGACGGTCCGCACCATGGAGGCGATCGGCCACCGGGAGGCCTTCGGGCTCAACTGGGACCCGAGCCACTTCGTCTGGCAGGACCTCGACCCGGTGTCGTTCATCTGGGACTTCAAGGACCGGATCTACCACGTCGACTGCAAGGACGCGAAGAAGCAGGTGGGCAACGGCCGCAACGGCCGGATGGGGTCGCACCTGCCCTGGGCCGACCCGCGGCGGGGCTGGGACTTCGTCTCCACCGGACACGGCGACGTCCCGTGGGAGGCCTGCTTCCGGATGCTGAACACGATCGGCTACGACGGGCCGATCTCGGTCGAGTGGGAGGATGCCGGCATGGACCGCCTCGTCGGCGCCCCGGAGGCGCTGCAGTTCGTCCGCCGGCTGGCGTTCGACCCGCCGTCGGCCGCGTTCGACGCGGCCTTCGCCAGCGGGAACTGAAGGAGGCCCCCTGCCCCCGCCGCTCGCCGGCTCGCGGCGGGACCCGGCAGGGGGGCCGGTGGAGCGGCCGGCGGTCGGGGGTCCGCCGGCCGCTCCACCGGTGTCCGCCCCCCGCCGTCATCGGCGGGGGTGGGGCGCACGGGTCACGCGCTGACGGTGACCGGCACCTCCATGCCGTTGGCCCGGTGCTGGCCGACGCTGCAGTAGAAGACGTAGTCGCCCTCCTCGAGGGTCACCTCGAGGGTCGCCGAGGCGCCCGGCTGCAGGACCTCGGTGGCGGCGACGTCCTCGCCGTCCCGCTCGACGACGAAGTCGTGCGGCATGTTGCCGGTGTTGGTGACCTCGAAGGTGTACGTGCCGGCGGAGTAGGAGTCCTCCGACAGCTCGAAGTCCATCTCGACCGCGTTCACCGTCACCGTCTCGGACTCCGCGGCCGGCGCCGCCGCCTGGGACTCCGGGGCGTCCGAGGACGGCGGCGCCGCGGCCGCGCTCGAATCGGTCTCAGCGGCACTGCTGGTCGAGCCGCCGGACGCGGTGTCGGTGTCGGCGTCGTCCCCGCCGCAGGCACTCAGCCCGAGGCCGAGGGCGAGCACGAGGGCCGCGGCGCGGCGGGAGGAGCGGGTGGAGCCGGTCAGTCGGAGCACGGGACCTCCTCGGTGCCGGCGGTGGCCCCGCCCCGTCGGCGGGCACCGCTGAGGCTCGCGATACTGCAACTTTGCAGTAATTCGCGGAACCCCTTCACAGGGGGCTCACAGGTGGCCGACAGCGCGTCGCCAGGGGAGCCGCGCGGCCTCACTCCGGAGGATCAGCCGGTGACGCGCCGACACCAGGCGACGACCGTGGCGAGCACCTCGGCGTCCACCGGGCGGCGCAGCTCCTCCCGGTAGGCCCGCAGCGAGGCGGGGCCCGGCTGGCGGCGCAGCGTGTGGGTCAGGCCGGGCACCCGGTGGACCTCCACCGGGCCGGGCACGGTCGCGGCGATCCCGTCGAGGTCGTCCGCGGGCACCTGGAGGTCCAGGTCGCCGGTGATCGCCAGCACCGGGACGGCCAGGCGGGCGAGGTCGGTGCGCGGGTCGTGCGCCAGGAACTCCCGCGTCCACCGGGCATTGAGCCGAGCGCCGCCGACGCGGGCGACGTCGGTCGTCGTCGCCTTGATCTTCTCGTGGTTGGCGGCGACCTTGGCCTCGAGGTCGGTGCGGGACAACCGCAGCAGCGCGCGCACCGGCGCGGGGAGGGTGGGGGCGATCCGGCGGGCCTGCCAGCGCAGCAGCTCCTCGCCGGGGGTGGCGCTCATCGACAGCAGGACGACGCCGGCGGTGCCGCTCCCGGCGTCCGGTCGGCCGGCGTCGCGGGCGGCCAGCGCGGCGGCCAGGATCGCGCCCTCGCTGTGCCCGGCGAGCAGCACCCGGCCGGGGTCGACCTCGGGCCGGGCGGCCAGCGCGTCGCGCGCCCGGGCGAGGTCGTCGACGTTGTCGTACAGGCCGGCGGCCCGCCAGTCCCCGGGGCTCTCGCCGACACCCCGCTTGTCGTAGCGCAGGGAGGCCAGGCCGCCCTCGGCGAGGGCCGCGGCCAGCTGCCGGCTCACGTCGAAGCGGGCGCGGCGGTGGTTGGCGTCCCGGTCGAGCGGGCCCGACCCGGCGGCCAGCACCACCGCCGGCACCGGCAGGGGGGTGTCGGGGAGGGTGAGGGTGCCGGCGAGCGGGTGCTCCCCGGGGACCCGCAGCGGCAGCTCGCGCACCGTCACCGGCCCGCGGTGAGGCCGGCGGCCAGCGCGGCGGCGTCGTCCGAGCCCACCAGCAGCGTGTCGAACCGCTGGCCGGACAGCCGGACGCGGACGGCGGGCTGGCCCCGGCGCACCGAGACCAGCGTCTTCTCCCCGTGCCCGCGCCAGGTGCCGATCTTGCGGACGCCGGGCAGGCCGAGGCCGGGAGCGCGCAACCCGCGCGGAGCGGTCAGCCCGTCGGGGACGACCTCGACCGATCGCACCGACGACCGCGGGACCTCCAGGTCGCGCAGCAACCCGAGGGCCTTCTCGGTCGCGGTGAGGGTGATGCGGAGGGTCTGCGGAGTGGTCGTCAACGTGGCCATGGGCCTATCATTCTCGAAGTTGATACCGATGTCAATCATGAGAACGGTGAGGCCATGGCGACCGCGGACCTGCTGCTGCACCCCGTGCGCCTGCGGATCGTGCAGGCCTTCCTCGGCGACCGGGTGCTGACCACCGCCGACCTGCGCACGGAACTGGCCGACGTCCCGCCGGCGACGCTCTACCGGCACGTCGGCGTGCTGGCCGAGGCGGGGATCCTCGCGGTGGCGGGGGAGCGGCGGGTGCGCGGGGCGACCGAGCGCAGCTACCGGCTGGTGACCGAGGCGGCCTCGGTGGACGGCGCGACCGCGGCGACGATGTCGGCCGACGAGCACCGGCGGGCCTTCGCGACCTTCGTCGCGGCTCTGCTCGCCGACTTCGACCGGTACGCGGACCGGGCCGACGGCGACCGGCTGGACCTCGCCGCCGACGGGGTCGGCTACCGGCAGGTCGCGCTCTGGCTGACCGACGAGGAGTTCACCGAGCTGGTGGGCCGGCTGCGCGCCGTCCTCGCGGCCGCCGCGGCGTACGAGCCCGACGGCACCCGGCGCCGGCGGCTGGTCAGCCAGGTCTTCCTGCCGGGGTGACGCGGCGCGCGGACCCGCGTCGCGTCACCCCGCGGTCAGGGCACCGGCCCGAGCGTGCGAGGGCGCGGTCCTCCCTCAGGCGGCTTCGCGCCGGGCGGCGCGAGTGGCCTTCCGGTTGGCCTTGGCGAGGGTCTTCGCGGCCTTGCGGACCTGCCGCGGCTTCCGGTCGATGGTGCCGCGGGTGAGCAGGCCGACGCCGATGCCCAGCAGCCAGACGTCCTTGGCGACGGTCAGGCCCTCCTGGGTCGGGGCCAGGCTGCCGGGCTTGCGCATCCCCGGGGTGTTCAGGTACAGCCCGAGCAGGCCGCCCGAGAACCCGGTGAGGATGGCGCCGGCCAGCGCCGTCGGGACGAACGGGGTGAGCAGCGCGGCCCCGACGGCGATCTCGGCGTAGGCCAGCCCCTTCACGAACTGCTGCGGGGGGATGTCCTTCAGGAACGGGTAGGTCCCCGTCGCGAACCCGTGCAGGCCGGCGGCGGTGGCCTCGTCGGCGCCGCGCTTGCCCAGGCCGCTGTTGAGGATGAACGCGCCGGCCGAGATGCGGGGGCCGATCTCGGACAGGGTGATGGGCAGGGCCATGGTGGTGTACCTCGCTGGTCGGGGGCGGGTGGGTCGAGAGCTCGACCCACCCTGCCCGCCTCCTGCCGTGCCCACCACCCCGGCGGTCGATCGGGCCGGCAGGGCGGTCAGCGCCCCCCGCGCCGGGACCGGCCGCTGAACGTCGCGGCCGAGTGGGTGCCGGCGCGCGCGGCCAGCTCCGCCCGGGTGCGCGCCGGGCCGGCCGCGCGACCGGAGCCGCCCCGCCCGCCGGACGCTGCGGTGCCCGCCGTCGGGGCGGCCTTCGCCGGGGTGCCCGCGGACCCGCCACCGGACCGGCGGCGCCGGCCGCCGCCCTGGCCCTGCGGCTGGGGAGCCGGCGCGGGGGCGGGCTCGACGTGCGGCGCGGGCGGCCCGGTCAGCGCGCTGATCTCCGGCGCGCCGGGCCGCACCACGCTCACCGTCGGGCTGATGCCGGCCTGCCGGGCGAGGGTGCGCACCTCACCGGCCTGGTCGGGCGTCGCGACGGTCACGACCGTGCCGCCGGCGCCGGCCCGCGCCGTCCGCCCGGAGCGGTGCAGATAGGCCTTGTGCTCGGCCGGCGGGTCGACGTGGACCACGAGCGCGACGTCGTCCACGTGGATGCCGCGCGCGGCGATGTCGGTCGCGCACAGCACCCGGGTCGCCCCGCTGCTGAAGGCCTCGAGGTTGCGCTCGCGGGCGTTCTGGCTCAGGTTGCCGTGCAGGTCGACCGCCGGCACGCCGGCCGCGGTCAGCTGCTTGGCCAGCTTCTTGGCCTGGTGCTTGGTGCGGGTGAACAGCACGCTGCGGCCCAGGCCCGAGGCGAGCTCGCGCACCACGGCGGCCTTGTCCGCGGCCTCCACCCGCAGGACGTGGTGGGTCATCGTGGCCACCGGGGCCACTGCCGGGTCGACCGAGTGGGTGACCGGGTCGGACAGGTAGCGCTTCACGAGGACGTCGACGCCGTTGTCGAGGGTGGCGGAGAACAGCAGCCGCTGGCCCGTCTTCGGTGTCCGGTCCATGATCCGCTTGACGCCGGGGAGGAAGCCCAGGTCGGCCATGTGGTCGGCCTCGTCGAGGATCGTGATCTCCACGGCGGAGAGGTCGGCGTGGCCCTGGCCGATGAGGTCCTCCAGCCGGCCCGGGCAGGCGATGACGACGTCGACGCCGGCGGCCAGCGCCTGCACCTGCGGGTTCTGGCCGACCCCGCCGAACACGGTGGTGGCCTTCATGCCCAGCGCCCGGGCCAGCGGGTCGACGACGGCGAGCACCTGGTTGGCCAGCTCACGGGTCGGCACCAGCACCAGCGCGCGGGGCCGCCGCGGCTGCCGGCGGCTGTCCGACGCGGCCAGCCGGGCCACCAGCGGCAGGCTGAAGGCGAGCGTCTTGCCCGATCCGGTGCGCCCGCGGCCGAGGACATCGCGCCCGGACAGGGAGTCCGGCAGCGTCGCCACCTGGATCGGGAAGGGCGCGGTGATGCCGCTGGCGGCGAGCACCTCGACCAGCGGTGCGGGCACGCCGAGCGCGGCGAAGGTGGTGTCGGTGGGCAGCACGGTGGCCGGGGCCCCGCCGGGGACGACGGCGGCCGGGACCGGGTCCTGCCGCGGCGTGGAGGGGTGGGGCTGCGGCATGGCCGCGGGGTGGTCCTGTCGGGCGGCCGACGATCGGCCGCGGCCCCGGCTGCCGCGGCGGCGGGAGCGCGGCGCGGCGTCGGAGGCGGGCGTGGACGGGTCGTGCGAGGTCATTCGGTCTTCCTGACGGTCGGGGTGGCCGCCGTCGATCCCGGGCGCGGCGCACCTGCGCAGGGCAGGGCGAGCTCGCGTCGTCCGCGGGACGTCGGGCAACCGGGCGCGCCTCGGTGGCGCAGCCTCGGGCCGACGTCGAGTCCTGCAGCTCCGGATGAGCGGAGGGCGGCGCCGGTACGTCGTACTCAACCAGACGCCGAGGGCCGCGGTTCCGTCAGGCGGGGGAGTCTCCGGTCACACCCGCGCCGCGGTAGGTGCGGCGGTAGGTCCCCGGGGCCACGCCGATGCTGGCCCGCAGGTGCTGGCGCAGCGAGGCGGGCGTGCCGAAGCCGGCGTCCGCGGCGACCCGGTCGATGGGCGCGTCGGTGGCCTCCAGCAGCTGCCGGGCGAGGGCCAGCCGCTGGCCGGCCAGCCAGCGCAGCGGCGAGAGCCCGGTCTCCTCGCGGAACCGGCGGGTGAACGTGCGCACGCTCATGCCGGCGTGCGCGGCCAGGTCGGCCAGCGTCAGCGGATCGCCGAGGCGTTCGGTGGCCCAGGCGCGGGTGGCGGCCGTGCCCGCGTCGCCGGCCTCGGGCAGCGGGCGCTCGACGAACTGCGACTGGCCGCCCTCCCGCCACGGGGCGACGACGTTGCGCCGGGCGACCCGGTTGGCGACCTCGCTGCCGTGGTCCCGGCGCACCAGGTGCAGCAGCAGGTCGATCCCGGCCGCGTTGCCCGCGGAGGTCAGCACGTCGCCGTCGTCGACGAAGAGCACCCCCGGGTCCAGGCGCACCGACGGGAACAGCCGGTGGAAGGCCTGCGTGTGCATCCAGTGCGTGGTGGCCGGGCGGCCGTCGAGCAGGCCCGCCGCGGCCAGGACGAAGGCGCCGGTGCAGATCGACAGCATCCGGGCGGAGCCGGACGCCGCGCGCAGCACCTCGGCCAGGTCGGCGGGAAGGGTGCCGTCGGTCATCGCCGTCCCGCCGTGGACCCCGGGGACGACGACGGTCTGCGCGGTGGCCAGGAGCGAGGCGTCGTGCTCGGGCAGCACGGTGAAGCCGGCGGAGGTGCGCACCGGGCCGCCGTCGAGCGTGGCGACCCGCACCCGGTAGAGCCGCCGGTCCTCGCCGTCCACGGCGGACTCCAGCAGCCGGTGGGGGAGGCCCAGCTCGAAGGCGATCGTGTTCGGCAGCGCGAGGACGGCGACCTCGTGGCGGTCCGGACTCGGGCCTGGCGACATGGCCGGATCGTTGCACATGTTGGCCTCCGGGCCACTGTCGGTCCGCCGCGCCGGTCGGCATGCTCGACGCCGTGACGACGACCGACCACCGCCCGGCCACCGCCACCCGCATCCACCCGGCCTGGTGGGTGGCGGCGGTGACGTTCCTGGCGCTGGTCGGCGCCGCGGCGTTCCGGGCCGTGCCGGGGGTGCTCATCGACCCGCTGCGGGCGGAGTTCGGCTGGTCGGTGACCACCATCTCGGCCGCCGTCGCGGTCAACATGGCGCTCTACGGGCTCACCGCGCCGTTCGCCGCCGCGCTGATGGAGCGCTTCGGCGTGCGCCGGGTCGTCGTCGGTGCCCTGCTGCTGACCGCGACCGGCAGCGGCCTGACGGTGTTCATGACCGCCAGCTGGCAGCTGGTCCTGCTGTGGGGGTTCCTGGTCGGTCTCGGCACCGGGTCCATGGCGCTGTCGCTGGTGGCCACGGTGACCGGCCGGTGGTTCGTGGCCCGCCGCGGACTGGTCTCGGGGATCCTCACCGCGGGCGGCGCGACCGGCCAGCTGGTGTTCCTGCCGCTGGTGGCCTGGGCCGACGCGACCTGGGGCTGGCGGTCGGCGTCGCTCGGGACGACGGCGGCGGCGCTGGCCGTCGTCCCGCTGGTGCTGTGGCTGCTGCGCGATCGGCCGCGGGACCTCGGTGTGGCGCCCTACGGCGGGACGCCGGACGACGACGTGGCCCCGGTGCGGACCGGCGCGGCCCGCTCGGCCGTGCGCGGCCTGGTGGAGGGCGCGCGCAGCCGGCCGTTCTGGCTGCTCGCGGGCGGCTTCTTCATCTGCGGGCTGTCCACCAACGGGCTGGTGCAGCCGCACTTCATCCCGGCCGCGCACGACCACGGGATGCCGGTGACGACCGCGGCGGGCCTGCTGGCCGTCGTCGGCGTCTTCGACATCGCCGGCACGGTGTTCTCGGGCTGGCTCACCGACCGGGTCGACCCGCGGGTGCTGCTGCTGGCCTACTACGGCCTGCGCGGCATGTCGCTGTTCCTGCTGCCGACCCTCTTCGGGCCGGACCTGCACGTCAGCATGATCGCGTTCATCGTCTTCTACGGCCTGGACTGGGTGGCCACGGTGCCGCCGACCCTGGCGCTGTGCCGCGAGCACTTCGGCGCGCGGGCCCCGGTGGTGTTCGGCTGGGTGTTCGCCTCGCACCAGGTGGGGTCCGCGTTCGCCGCGTTCGGCGGTGGTGTGGTCCGCGACGTGACCGGCTCCTACGACCTGGCCTGGTTCGCGGCCGGTGCGCTGTGCCTGGCCGCCGCGGCGATGTCGATCGCGATCCGCCGCGCCGGCCCGGCCGCGTCCGACGTCGGGCTGCCGCCCTCGCCCACCCAGGCCGCGGCCGGCCAGGCGCACGGCTGACGGGCCGCGGGACGGCGCGGGCAGCCGGGCCACGATCAGGGTCCCTGATCGTGTCGCGTCCTCCCTCCCCGCAGACCGTGGGGGAGGACGCGCGACGATCAGGTCCCCTGATCCCGGCGGGATCTCACCCGGTGCGCTCGAGGGTCAGCCGCACGGTCTGGACCCGGATGAGGTCGCCCTGGAAGACGAAGGTGTCCACGCCCTCGGCACGGGCCTTCTCGGCGACCGCCGTCCACTCGATGAACAGCACGTCGCGCTCGTAGATCCGGGTGGGCACCTCCCAGTGCGCGTCGGGCAGGTCGCCGAGCAGCGACGTGAAGACCTGCCGGATGCCGTCCCGGCCACGGGTCACGCCGTCGGGGGTGATGAGGACGGCGTCCTCGGCGTAGTCGGCGACGATCGCGTCGACGTCGCCGGCGCCGATCGCCTCCACGTGGTGCTCGAAGACCTCCTGCGGCGTCCGGGCCATGGCTCCTCCTGATCGCGTCAGCGGGCGGGGCTGCCGAGCATGCTCCCGACCGGCGGCGCTGCACAGACCCCGTGGTGGCACGGCGGCGCGGCGGGCGAGAACAGCGCCGAGGAGCAGACCGCGACGCCGCAGAGCAGGAGGGCGAACCCGACCGGCCGGACCAGCCGCGCTCCCCACCGCGCGGTCTTCTCCGCCACCATCACCGCGGTGAGGGCGAGCATCCACGCGAGGCTGCCGGCGCCGGTGGCGAACAGCACGAGCATCAGCGCCCAGCAGCAGCCCAGGCACCACAGGCCGGCCCGGACGCCGAGGCGGGCGGCGCCGCCGAACCCGCGGCGGTAGGACTGCCACAGGAAGGACGCCGGTGACCGGCAGGTGGTCAGGCAGGCGTCCTTGAACCGGCTGTACTGGTAGGCCCCGGCCAGGAGGAGCGCCCCGCCGAGGACCAGCCCGTCGCGGGCGGCGAGCGCCGGCCAGGCCCCGACCAGCCGGTCCAGCCCCCAGGCGGCGGCCAGCGCCACCGGTGCGACGGCGGTCCAGGTGGCCAGGTAGCCGGCGTAGAGGCCGGCCCGGGCGGTGCGGGGACGCGGCCCGCGCGCGCTGACCGCCGCGAACAGGCGGGCGAGCGGCACCAGCGTGGGCAGCATCATCGCGCCGATCATCACCGTCCAGGCGGCCAGGAACACGGCCGCCTGCACCGCCCACGGCGAGCCGTCGGCGGCCGGCGCGTGGCCGTGCCCGGCCGCCCCGGTGAGCACCAGCGCGAAGGTGCCCGCCCAGCACCCGCCGGCGACGCCCCACAGGAGGGGCGCGGGGTCGCGCGGGAGGCGCGCCGCGGGCGCCGCCCGGGACGCCGTCGTCACGCCGGCCGCTCAGCCGGAGAAGCGGAAGTGGCCCTGGAGGGCGTTCTTGCCGGAGATGTCGATGTCGGGGCGGCCCAGCATCCGCCCTGCCTGCCGGTAGACCGTGGCCTTGCCGGGCCAGGCGGGGGAGCCGGGGATCGTGCTGAACACCGTCTCGGTCAACGTGGTCGTCCGGCCGGTGGCGCCCTGGAAGGGGGACAGCTGGGCCTCCACGACGTCCCCGACCCGGAGCGTCCCGGCGCCCTCCTCGACGGTGAACGTCAGGGGTGCCCGCTGCACGGAGACCACCTCGCCGATCAGTGCGGCGAGGTCGGCGATCGGGCCGCCGAGCTGCCCGGTGAACACGTCGAGCAGCGCCTTCTCCTGCTCCTCGGTGCAGCGGTCGTCCACGTAGAGCGCGACGCGCCAGTTCCCGGCCAGCACGTTGCCGGGGATGTGGGTGACCGAGGCCAGCGCCCGGTCGGAGACGTCGACCCCGCGCACCGTGCCCGAGTCGATGTACCAGGCCAGCGCGGAGTCGCAGACGCCCCCGTCGGGGTCCTCACCGACCCAGCAGGGACAGATGGCGTCACACGTGCACACCTCCAGGAGGCGCCCCTCGAGGGTGTAGGTCGTGCCCTCGGCGGTCGGGGTGGTCGCGGTGGCGGTCATGGCAGTCCTCCCTCGTCGCGAGCCGTCGCCCGGCAGCGTGCGGGGGAGGCCGCCGAGGTGAGCGCCTCCACCGGGCGCGCCGTTCTCCGGGCACGGTCATCGCAGCACCGCGGGGCCGCCCGGGGCAGGGTCGGCGGTCCCTGCCGCGGTAGGGACCGCCCTCCCCGACGGGTCAGGCGGTGCCGACGAGGGCGGGGTCCACGCTGCGGCCCGTGACCAGGTCGGCGGCACGCTCGGCGACCATGATCGTCGGGCCGTTGGTGTTCCCCCGCACGAGCGTCGGGAGCACCGAGGCGTCGGCCACCCGGAGCCCGTCGAGGCCGTGCACCCGCAGCTGAGGGTCCACGACCGCGCCCTCGTCGGTGCCCATGCGGCAGGAGGAGGCCGGGTGGTAGAGCGACTCCAGCGTGTCGCGGACCGCCCGGCGCAGCGCGCCGGGGGTCTGCACGGTGCCGCCCGGGGACCACTCCGCCCCGAGGACGGCGGACAACGGGGCGGTCGCGGCGATCTCGCGGGTCTTCTCGACCCCGCAGACGAGCGCGTCCAGGTCCCGCTCGTCGGTCAGGTAGCCGGGGTCGATCGCCGGCGCCCACGTCGGGTCGGCCGACCGCAGCCGCACCGAGCCCCGCGAGTGCACCCGGACCAGCACGGCCGCGGCGGTGAAGGCGTCGACGTCGGGGTCGACCTCCGCCTGCCGCCAGTACTTGACCGGGAGGAAGTGGAACTGCAGGTCCGGCGCGGGCAGCCCCGGCCGGGAGCCGGTGAACAGCCCCGCCTCGGCCAGGTTCGACGTCAGGGGGCCCCGCCGGGCGCCGAACCACCGCGCGTACCCCGACGGCGACTCGGCGTGGACCAGCGACCTGCCCGAGCGGGTGTGCCACACCGTCGGCACCAGCGGGTGGTCCTGCAGCCCGGTACCCACGCCGGGCAGGTCCTGGACGACGTCGACGCCGACCTCGCGCAGGTGTGCACCGGGGCCGATGCCCGAGAGCATCAGCAGCTGCGGGGAGTTGACCGCCCCGCCGGCGAGCATGACCTCCGCGGCGGCGTACGCGGTGTGCGTCCGCCCGCCGGAGCGGTACTCGACGCCGGTGGCTCGCCCGCGGGAGACGAGCACCCGCGTGGTGAGCGCTCCGGTCCGCACCGTGAGGTTGGGCCGGCCGGCCGCCGGGTGCAGGTAGGCGTCGGCCGCCGACCAGCGCCGGCCGCGCCGCTGGGTGAGCTGGTAGAGGCCCGCGCCCTCCTGGGTGGCGCCGTTGAAGTCGTCGTTGCGGGGGTACCCGGCGGCGACCGCGGCCTGGACGGCGGCCCGCGACCAGGGGTGCGGCGAGCGGGGGTCCTCGACCCGCAGCGGCCCGCCGGCGCCGTGGAAGCGGTCGGCGCCGCGCGCGTTGTCCTCCATCCGGCGGAACAGCGGCAGCACGTGCTCGAAGGACCACGACGGGTCGCCGGTCAGCTCCGCCCACTCGTCGTAGTCGGCAGCCGCGCCCCGCATGTAGATCATCGCGTTGATCGACGAGGACCCGCCGACCAGCCTGCCGCGCGGCCAGAACAGCCGCCGCCCGCCCAGGCCCGGCTGTGGCTCGGTGGTGTAGTTCCAGTCCCGCCGGGTGCGCCAGTTCTTGTACAGCGCCGCCGGGATCCGCACCTCCAGCGCGTCGTCGCAGCCCCCGGCCTCCAGCAGCAGCACCCGCCGCGACGGGTCCTCCGTCAGCCGCCCGGCCAGCGCGCAGCCGGCCGAGCCCGCGCCGACGACGACGACGTCGTACTCCTCGGCCGCGTCAAGCGGGCTCACCGGTGGCGCCCGTGGACCAGGCCCATGACCCGGGCGAGCGCGTCGGCGGCCGCGGCGGGGCGGCCGAAGCTCATCAGGTTGACGGGGAGCGGCACCCGCTGCCGGGTGATCGCCTTGGCCCGGGTGAACTCCTTGAGCCCGTCCTCGCCGTGGATGCGGCCGAAGCCGCTCTCGCCGACACCGCCGAAGGGCAGCGCGGGCACCGAGGCGAAGGTGAGCACCGAGTTCACCGACGTCATCCCGCTGCGCATGCGGCGGGCCAGGTCCATCGCCCGCGCCTTCGAGCGGGAGAACACCGCGCCGGCCAGGCCGTGCGGGTTGGCGTTGGTGCGCGCCAGGGCCTCCTCGGCGTCGCGCACCCGCGTGACGGTGAGCGTCGGGCCGAACGTCTCCTCGCGCACCGCGGCCGAGCTCTCGGGGACGTCGAGCAGCACCGTCGGCGCCACGTACCGGCCCTCGACGGTGCCGCCGGCCAGCACCCGCCCACCGGCGGCGACGGCGTCGTCGAGGTGCCGGCGCACCACGTCGGTCTGCGCGGGCATGGTCATGGGCCCGTAGGCGGCGTCGTCGTCCGAGCCCGGGCGCAGGCCGCGCACCTTCTCGGTCACCTCCGCGACGAAGGCGTCGTAGACCCGCTCGGTGGCGTAGACCCGCTCGATGCCGATGCAGGTCTGCCCGGCGTTGCTCATCGCCCCCCAGACCGCGGCGTCGGCGGCGGCGGCCACGTCGGCGTCGTCGTCGACGATCATGGCGTCCTTGCCGCCGAGCTCCATGAGCACCGGGGTGAGGGTCTCGGCGCAGGCGCCCATCACCCTGCGCCCGGTGGGGGCCGACCCGGTGAAGGCCAGCTTGCCCACGCCCGCCCGGCACAGCGCCGCGCCGGTCTCCCCGTACCCGGTGACGACCTGCAGGGCGTCGGGGGCGTCGGGCACGGCCGCCCGCCACGCGTCGGTCAGCCACGTGCCCACCGCGGGGGTGTGCTCCGAGGGCTTGAAGACGACGGCGTTGCCGGCCGCGAGCGCGTAGGCGATAGAGCCCATCGGCGTGAACACCGGGTAGTTCCACGGGCCGATGACGCCGACGACCCCGAGCGGCTGGTACTCCAGGTACGCGGCGTGGTTGGCGGCCAGCAGGCCGGGGTTCACCCGCCGCGGGCCGAGGACCTTGCGGGCGTGTGCGCCGGCCCAGGCCAGGTGGTCGATCGCGAGGCTGATCTCGAGGATCGCGTCGGCGTGCGGCTTGCCGTTCTCCCGGTGCACCAGGTCGGCCAGCTCGTGCAGGCGCCGGGCGAGGTGGCCGCGGTAGGCGGCCAGCCGCTGCCGGCGGCCGTCGAAGCCGAGGGCCGCCCACCCGTCGGCGGCGGTGCGGGCCCGCTCGACCGCGGCCCGGACGTCGCCGGCGTCCTGCACGGGGAACACGCCGACGACCGCGCCGGACGCGGGGTCGGTGGACTCGAAGGTGGGGGCCGGACCGCCCCCGGCCGGGACGGCGTCCTCGTGCTCCGCGAGCGTCATGGCACCGCAGGTTACCGACCGGTAGTGCCACCCGCCTCCACAGAGGCAGGTCCCTGGCGCTCGTCACTGATCTGCGTATCGTGATCTCCGGGCCGGGAGGGTGGCGGGCGCCGCTCCGGGCCAGGTGCACCGGGGAGGGGACGACTCCCCGCGTCGACCGGACGGGAGGACGTGGCCATGACGGGTTCGACCGCGCCGCCGGCGGGGAGTGCGCGGCCGTGACGGCCACGGTCCCGGCTCCGGACGGCGGCCTGCTGGCGGAGGCGGCCGACGACCTCGCGAGCGGGGGCGACACGGCCGGTCCGCCGCACGTGCGCCCGCAGACCCACGTGCTCGTGTTCTGCGGCGTCCAGCTGACCGCCCCGGGTGCCGCGGTCCCGACGGCCGGGCTGGTCGACGTGCTGGTGCGGATGGGCGTGGGGGAGCACGCCGCACGGTCGACGGTCAGCCGGATGCTCCGCCGCGGGACCCTGGAGGGGCACCGGCGGGGCAAGCGCCTGCTCCTGTCGCCGTCCCCGGCCGCGCGGGCGGAGCTCGCCGAGGGCGGCGAGCGGGCCTGGCGGTCGCCGGTCAACCGCACGTGGGACGGTCAGTGGACGCTGCTGGGCTTCTCGCTGCCGGAGAGCCGGCGGGCCGACCGGCACCTGCTGCGCTCCCGGCTGCAGTGGGCCGGGTTCGGCCCGCTGCAGAACGGGCTGTGGGTCGCTCCCCGGCAGGTCGACGTCGAGGGCCTGCTGAAGAAGGTCGACGTCCTGGACTCCCTCAAGGTGTTCCGGGCGCAGGTGGCCGCGCCGAGCCAGGTGGCCGACCTCATCGACGACGCCTGGGACGTCGCCGGCATCGCCCGCGGCTACCAGCACTTCCTCGAGCGGTGGGACCGGCCCGACCCGCTGCCCGGGGCGACCGACGACCTCGCCCGCCAGCTGTGGCTGCACGGGGAGTGGACCCTGCTGGCCCGCTCTGACCCGGGGCTGCCCATCGAGTACCTGCCGGCCGACTGGCCGGCCGTCCGCGCCGAGCACGTGGCCCTGCGGCTGCGCGCCCGGTACGAGGCCGGCGCCGCAGCGCTGGCCGTGGAGCTCGTCGAGCGGCTCGACCCGGCCGGCGACCCGCCGCGCTGACCCGGGGCGGCGGCTGGGAACTCCGCGGTCGTTGACGCACGTGCGTTGACGTCCGACACGAAAGTGAATAACTTCGCAGGCAGCGGGCCGACGTGGTGCGCGCCACCTCCACCCCGCCCCCGAACGCGTCGAGAGGACTCCCATGCAGCTGAACGGCAAGGTCGCCGTCGTCACCGGGGCCGGTCGTGGCCTCGGCCAGGCCTACGCCAAGGCCCTCGCCGCGGCCGGCGCCGCCGTCGTGGTCAACGACCTCGACGTGGAGCTCGCCGAGGAGACCGTGCGGGCCATCCAGGCCGCTGGTGGCACCGCGGTCGCCGAGGGCTCGGCCATCGGCTCCACCGAGGCGGCCGACGCGATCGTCGCCAAGGCGGTCGGGGAGTTCGGCCGGCTCGACGTCATGGTGACCAACGCCGGCGTGCTGCGGGACCGTTCGCTGCTCAAGATGGAGGACGCCGACTTCGACGTCGTCGTCGAGACCCACCTGCGCGGCACGTTCACCTGCGGCCGTGCCGCCGCGCGGCAGTTCAAGGAGCAGGGCGGGAACGGCCGGCTCATCCTCATCGGCTCCCCGGCCGGCCAGCGGGCCAGCTTCGGGCAGACCGGCTACACCGCCTCCAAGGCCGGCATCGTCGGCCTGGTCCGCACCTGGGCCGCCGAGCTCGAGCGCAGCGGCAGCACGGTCAACGCCGTCATCCCGGTCGCGCTGACCCGGATGGTTGCCACCATCCCCGCCATGGCCGAGCTGGTCGAGAAGGTCGACCGCGGCGAGCCGATCCCCGCCGAGGTCCGCGCCAGCGGCCTGGGCACCCCCGACGACGTCGCCGGCCTGGTGGTCTTCCTCGCCTCCGACGAGGCCGCCGGCATCACCGGCCAGGCCATCGGCATCGGCGGCGACCGCATCGCGATCTGGTCGCACCCCACCGAGGTCGCCGTCGAGGTGCGCGAGGGCGGCTGGGACGCCGACGCGATCGCCGCGGCGTTCCCGACCCAGTTCCAGCCGCACCTGCAGGCGTTCAAGCCGGACACGATCCCCGGCGTCCCCGAGGGGAAGTGACCGCCGGCGTGGCCATCAACTTCGACGAGGTCGTCGCCATCGACGTGCACACCCACGTGCACAAGTCGGTCCACGGCGCCGCGTACACCTCCGACGCCGAGGACATGGGGCAGTACTTCGGCATCGGCACGATGCCGCAGTACTCGCTGCCGGAGGTGGCCGAGTACTACCGCGAGCGCAGGATGGCCGCGGTCGTCTTCGGCGTCGACAGCGTCTCGCAGACCGGCGAGGACCCGGTACCCACCAACGAGGAGGTCGCCGAGCTCGCCGCCGAGCACAGCGACGTGGTCATCCCGTTCGCCAGCATCGACCCGGCCCGCGGCGCGGCCGGCGTCCGGGCGGCCCGGAAGCTGGTGACCGAGTACGGGGTGCAGGGCTTCAAGTTCCACCCGAACACCCAGGCGTTCTTCCCGAACGACCGGCTGGCCTACCCGCTCTACGAGGTCATCGCCGAGCACGGCCTGGTCGCGCTGTTCCACACCGGCCAGACCGGCGTGGGCGCCGGTCAGCGGGCCGGTGGCGGCATCCGGCTCAAGTACTCCAACCCGATGCACGTCGACGACGTCGCCGTGGACTTCCCCGACATGAAGATCATCCTGGCCCACCCGTCCTTCCCCTGGCAGGACGAGGCCCTGTCGGTGGCCACGCACAAGCCCCAGGTCCACATCGACCTGTCGGGCTGGTCGCCGAAGTACTTCCCGCCGCAGCTGGTGCAGTACGCCAACTCGCTGCTGAAGGACAAGGTGCTCTTCGGGTCGGACTTCCCGGTCATCACCCCCGACCGGTGGATGAAGGACTTCGACGGCATCGCGATCAAGGACGAGGTGCGGCCGAAGATCCTCAAGGACAACGCCGCGCGGCTGTTCGGCCTGAGCGGGTCCGGGGCGTGAACGAGAGCTTCGCGACCGTCCTGGAGGCGGTCGGGGACCTCCGCCGCGACCGGCTGGCGGTCAGTCACGGGGAGCGCACCCGCACCTGGGCCGAGCTCGACGAGCGGGCCGCCCGCCTCGCCGGACACCTCGCCGCCCAGGGGATCGGCCCGGAGTCCCGGGTCGCCGTCGCGCTCTACAACGGCATCGAGTACCTGGAGAGCGTCTACGCGATCCTCAAGCTCCGTGCCGTGCCGCTGAACGTGAACTACCGGTACCGGCGCAACGAGATCGTCGCCCTGCTGGAGGACGCGCAGGCCGAGGCGGTGCTCTTCGACGCCTCCCTGGCCGAGCGGTTCGGCGAGGCCCGACCGGCACTGCCGCGGCTGCGGGCCCTCGTGCAGGTGGGCGGGGTGCAGGTGGGCGGGGCGCAGGTCGGCGGGCCGGACGACGTGCCGGAGTGGGCTGCCGACTACGAGCGGGCGGTGGCCGACGCCGAGCCCGCGCCCCGCACCGAGCGCGGCAACGACCTGTGGCTGATGTACACCGGCGGCACGACCGGACGGCCCAAGGGCGTGCTCTCCCGGCACTCGGGGCTGTTCACCACCTGCAGCGCCAACGGGTTCCTGCTGCTCGGGGAGCCGTTCCCGACGACGCTCGACGAGCTGCGGGCCACGCTGGAGCGCCTGGGCCTGGACCGCGACGCGATGGTCTGCCTGCCGGCGCCGCCGCTGATGCACGCGACCGGCATGTACACCACCTTCGGCGCGCTGCTGGCCGGCGGCCGCGTGGTCTACCTCCCGTCGCGGTCCTACGACCCGGACGAGCTGGCGGCCACGGTGCAGCGGGAGCGGGTGGACACCGTGTCGATCGTCGGCGACGTCTTCGCCCGGCCGCTGGCCGACGCGCTGGACGCCGCCGAGGCGGCCGGCCGCCCCTACGACCTGTCCAGCCTCGAGCGGATGATCAGCGTCGGCGTGACCTGGAGCGCGGACGTCAAGCAGCGGCTGTTGCGGCACGCCGACATGGTGTGCCGGGACCTGGTGGCCTCCTCGGAGGGCGGGCCCTACGCCGTGCAGGAGACCCGCCGCGGCGACCCCGCCGAGACCGCGCGCTTCCGGCTGTTCCCGGGTGCGCGGGTCATCGACGACGCGGGCCGGCCGGTCGAACCGGGATCCGGGGAGATCGGGATGCTGGCCGCACCGGTCGACGAGCACATCCGCTACCAGGGGGACGACGCGGCCACCGCGGGGACCTTCCGCGAGATCGGCGGGACGCGGTGGGTCGTCCCCGGCGACATGGCCAGCCTGGAGGCCGACGGCACCGTCGTCTTCCACGGCCGCGGCAGCCGGGTGATCAACACCGGCGGCGAGAAGGTGTTCGCCGAGGAGGTCGAGCAGTTGCTGCTCACCCACCCGGCCGTCCGCGACGCCATGGTGGTCGGCGCGCCCGATCCCCGGTGGGGGTCGCGGATCGTCGCCGTCGTCGCCCTGCAGCCCGGCGCGCACCTCACCGACGAGGAGGCCCGGGACTTCGTGGGCGCGCAGCTGGCCGACCACAAGCGGCCGCGCGAGCTGGTCGTCGTCGACGAGTTGAAGCGCAGCCCCTCGGGCAAGGCAGACCTGTCCTGGGCCCGGCACGTGGCCGAGTCCCACCACTAGTCCGGAGAACCACGAGTAGTCCGGAGAACCACGAGTATTCCGGAGAAGAGGAGAACCCCATGGCCACCCCCATCACCGTCGACGGCGTCGAGGGCGTCAAGAGCCTGGTCGGCAAGGAGCTCGGCCCCACCGACTGGGTGGAGATCACCCAGGAGATGGTCAACCAGTTCGCCGACGCCACCGGCGACCACCAGTGGATCCACGTCGACGTCGAGCGGGCGAAGACCGAGAGCCCCTTCGGCGGCCCGATCGCCCACGGCTACCTGACCCTGTCGCTGTGGCCGCGCTTCGCGCCGGAGCTGATGGAGTACACCGGCTTCAAGCTGACCGTGAACTACGGCACCGAGAAGGTCCGCTTCCCCTCGCCGGTGCCGGTCGGCGCCAAGCTGCGGGCCAAGGCGACCATCGACTCGGTGACCGACGTCGCCGAGGGCGTCATCCAGACGCTGCAGACCGCCACCTTCGAGGTCGAGGGGGCGGCCAAGCCGGCCTGCGTCGCGACGATCGTCCTGCGCCACTTCGTCTGACCGCCCGTCCGCGCCACGAGAGAGGCCCCTGACCGGCAGGTCAGGGGCCTCTCGTCGCTCGACGCGATGCCGGTCAGCCGGCGGTGCGCCCGGTGACCGTGGCCAGGACGCCGTCCGCGTCCCCGACCCGGTCCCCGGCCCAGGCGACGTACTGGTCGGGACGGACCAGCACCAGGTCGGCCCCGTACGCGGCCCGGGGGGGGGCGCCGCCGGCCCCCCCCCGCCCCCCGCGCCCCCCCCCCCGCCCCCCCCCCCCCCCCCCCCCCCCCCCCCCGCCCCCCCCCCCGCCCCCCCACCCCCCACGACCCGCAGCGGGACCGCCGCGCGCTCCGCGGCCGCGACCAGCTCGTCGCCGCCCGTGCCGGCGCGCAGGAGCACGAACCCGCTCCCGGTCAGGTGGTCGAACAGGTCGACGTCGGCACCCTCGGGCTGGGCGGCGAGGTGGTGCCCCGGACGGGCCCGGGTCTCGTGCCGGCCCAGGGCGCTGGGGGTCCCCCCACCGTCCCCGGCGACGACGGGCGAGCCCTCGTAGTGGGGCTCGAACGCGTCGACCTCCTCGGGGGAGCCCGACGCCCGCTCGTTCCAGGCAGCCTCGAAGTCCTCGAGGTCCTTGGCGGGGTCGTGGGCGGCCAGGAAGTCCCGGTCGACCTCGATGGACTTGGCGATGAAGTCGTCCCGGGTCGAGGCGAAGACCGGCCGCCGCTCGGCGTCGTAGGAGTCCAGCAGGCGCTCTCCCGCCCAGCCCTCCAGCGTGGCGCCGAGCTTCCAGGCGAGATTGGCGGCGTCCTCGAACCCGGTGTTGATGCCGAAGCCGCCGTAGGGCGGGTGGCTGTGCGCGGCGTCGCCGGCGATGAACAGCCGCCCCGCGCGGTAGGAGTCGGCCAGCGCGAACCGCAGGTCCCAGAACCCGACGTGCTGGAACTCGACGTCGAACTCCGTGCCGACCGTCCGGTACAGCAGGGGCCGGAAGTCGGTCGAGGCGTCGACGACGTCGCGGTCGACCGGTGCGTGGAAGAACCACGTCTCCTGGGCGTCGACCCGCCCGAGAAACTGCCAGTAGCCCTCGAGCTCCGGGTTGAGCACGTTGAAGTACGACCGGCCCCGGTACCGCTCCAGCAGGCCGTCGAGCTGCTGGGAGCGGAAGACGAGCAGGACCATGAGCTGGTCGTGGTCGCTGCGGGTCTGGGGGATGCCGGCCGCCTCGCGGACCAGCGACCGGGCGCCGTCGCAGCCGACCGCGTAGTCGGCCGCGACCTCCAGCACCGCCCCCGACCCGTCGCGGGCGCGGACCCGGACGGCCCCGGCGTCCTGGGTGACCTCCTCGGCCTTGTAGCCGTAGTGCACGGAGACGGCCGGCACCTCGGCCACGCGCTCGCGCAGCGCGCGCTCGGTGGCGTACTGGGGGAGGCGCTCGTTGTCGGCCGCGTAGAACCGGCGGACCGCCGCCCGGCGGTGCCAGTCGTAGGCGTACGGGCCGAGCAGCGAGCCGTAGGCGGTCATGCCGCCGATGCCGTACTCGGTGGGGATGCGCCGGCCCGCGCGGACGCGGTCCTCGACCCCCCAGGCCCGCATGTGCTCCATCGTCCGCTGGGTCAGGTTCTGGCCCTTGGGCACCGGCTGCGGTTCCGGGCGGCGCTCGATGACCGCGCACCGGATCCCGCGCTGGCCGAGGGCGATGGCCAGCCCCGTACCGACCGGCCCGCCGCCGACGACGGCGACCTGCGTCCGGACGGTCTGCACGTCCTGCACGGTCTGCTCGGTCATCCGACGACGACCTCGTCCAGGTCGACCGGCGCCTCGATCAGGCCGTAGCTGACCATGCGGTCCTGGATGAGCTCCACCGACTCCCGGTCGGTGCCGCCCTGCCAGGTGTTGATCCGCACCTGGGAGGCCAGCTCGGGGGAGATGTCGCTGATCTCCGGCAGCGCCGCGCGGAACGACTCCGGGTCCTCCCGGATGGCGTCAGCGGTGGCCTGCACGCCCTGGAGGAAGGCCTCGGCCACCTCGGGGTCCTCCTGCACCGCCTGGGCGCTCATCACGTAGGTGCCGATCTGCAGGCCGGGTCGCAGCTCGGAGTACGGGTGGCCGACGATCTTCATGCCCTGCTGCTCGGCCGCGGTGACGAAGGGCTCGATGACCACGGCGGCGGCGACGTCACCACCGAGCACGGCCGGGGCCATGTCGGGGAAGGGCAGCTCGACGAACTCGACGCTGTCGGAGGCGAGCCCGGCGTCCTCCAGCATCGCGCCGACCACGACGTCGTTGATGTTGCGCAGCGTGTTGACCGCGATCCGCTGCCCCTCCAGCTGGGAGATGTCGGTGACCGGGCTGTCGGGCGCGACCATGAGCGCGGAGAAGTCCTGCTCCGGGTCCTCCGAGGTGCTGGTGCCACCGGCGACCATGC
This sequence comes from Geodermatophilus sp. SYSU D00697, assembly GCF_054050175.1. NCBI lineage: Bacteria > Bacillati > Actinomycetota > Actinomycetes > Geodermatophilales > Geodermatophilaceae > Geodermatophilus > Geodermatophilus sp. SYSU D00697. Next base: position 23,441 of record NZ_JBJGYV010000009.1, on the reverse strand, counting down.
GCACCGGCAGCCCCTGCTCGGCCGCCACGAGGACGGAGACGATGTTGGAGCCGGCGACGTCCAGGTCCCCGCCGAGCAGCTGCGGGATCACGGTGGCCCCGCCGGCGGAGGCAGAGACCTCCAGCTCCAGGCCGGCGTCCTCGAAGTAGCCCTGCTGCTGGCCGTAGGTGAGGAAGTTCAGCGGCGCGCCGGCGGTGTCGGCGACGGTGATCGTGGTGAGGCCGCCCTCGCCGCCGGAGGCGGAGGGGGACTCGTCGTCCCCTCCGCAGGAGGCGAGGAGCAGTGCCGCTGCGCTGAGCGCGGCGACGGAACGGAACCGGGCGGGCACGACGTCTCCTCTCGCGGTGTGGCGGCGCGTTGGAGGAGGCGCCGCCGGAACTGAGCGAGACGGTAGCTGTCGTTCCGTGCTGCGAACCAGAAGCGCGGGAAAGTTTCGCAGGATCGAACGTTGGGTGGCGCGGCCCGGTCGGGTCAGCGCCCTCGCGTTCCTCCCCGTGGCCGGCTCACGGCGCCGGGACGAGGTCCTCGCGGCGCAGCGCCTCCCGGTCGGACTCCAGGACGTCGGCCGCCGCCACGACGATGTTCGGGTCGGGGGTGCCGACCACGGACGCGTCCTTGCCCTCGTAGTCCAACCGGGACAGCACGTGCCGCATGGCCTCCAGTCGCGCGCGCTTCTTGTCGTTGCTCTTGATGACCGTCCACGGCGCGACGTCGGTGTCGGTGGCGGCGAACATCGCCTCCTTGGCGGAGGTGTAGTCGTCCCACTTGTCCAGCGAGGCGAGGTCGGTGGGGGAGAGCTTCCACTGCCGCACCGGGTCGATGGCGCGGACGATGAACCGGGTGCGCTGCTCGCGCCGGGACACCGAGAACCAGAACTTGACCAGGTGGACGCCGCTGTCGACGAGCATCCGCTCGAACTCCGGGCACTGGCGCATGAACTGCTCGTACTGCTGCTGGCTGGCGTAGCCCATCACCCGCTCGACGCCGGCGCGGTTGTACCAGGAGCGGTCGAACAGCACGATCTCGCCGGCCGCCGGCAGGTACTGGATGTAGCGCTGGAAGTACCACTGGGTCTGCTCGCGCTCCGAGGGCTTGTCCAGCGCGACCACCGACGCGCCGCGCGGGTTGAGGTGCTCGGTGAACCGCTTGATGGTGCCGCCCTTGCCCGCGGCGTCCCGGCCCTCGAAGACGACGACGAGCTTCTGCCCGGTGTCCTTGACCCAGCCCTGCAGTCGCAGCAGCTGGATCTGCAGGCGGCGCTTCTCCCGCTCGTACTCCCGCCGCGGGAGCTTCTCGCCGTACGGGTAGCCCTCGCGCCAGGTCTCCACCCGCTCCCCGTCGGGGCCGAAGAGCTCGCCGTCGTCGTCCCAGTCCTCGTCGGAGTCCTCGTCGGGGAGTGCCTGCAACCGATACCGGGAGACGTCGATCTCGCTCACGGCCGGTGCGGTACCCAGCGGCAGGCCGGTCCCATGCCCCGCTGCCATGCTGACCGGCGTGTCCGACCCCTTCGAGACCGCGGAGCTGCGGCGACGGGTGCTCGCCGCCTGGACCGACTCACCGGCCCGGTTCCGGGAGGACGCCAACGCCGAGGAGGACCTCGTCCGCGGCGGGTACCGCGACCGGCTGCTGGTCGAGCTGGCCCAGAACGCCGCCGACGCGGCGCTCCGGGCCGGCGTGCCGGGACGGCTGCGGCTCGAGCTCGACGTCGACCGCTCCGGGGCGGAGGTCCTGCGGGGGGCCAACACCGGCGCGCCGCTGGACGCCGCCGGTGTGCAGGGGCTCGCCTCGCTGCGCGCCTCGGCCAAGCGCGACGACGCGGCGACCGTCGGCCGCTACGGGGTCGGCTTCGCGGCGGTCCTCGCGGTCAGCGACGAGCCGGCGCTGCTCTCCACCACCGGCGGGGTCCGGTTCAGCGCGGCGCGCACCCGCGCCGAGGTCGCCGCCGTCCCCGCGCTGGCCGACGAGCTGACCCGCCGCGAGGGCGGGGTGCCGGTGCTGCGGCTGCCGTGGCCGGCCGAGGGCGGCCCACCGGAGGGGTACGCGACCGAGGTCGTCCTGCCGCTGCGCGCGGGGACGCGGACCGCCGTCCGCACCGCCCTGGAGGAGCTCGAGGCCGAGCTGCTGCTGGCGCTGCCCGGGCTGGCGGCCGTCGACGTGGTCCTCGACGGCGCGGTCCGGTCGCTCGTCGTCGCGCACCGCGACGCGGAGGCCGACCTCACCGACGGCGCGCGGACGACGACCTGGCGACTGGAGCGGCGCAGCGGGGAGCTCCCCGCCGGGCTGTTCGCCGAGCGGCCGGTGGAGGCGCGCTCACGGCGCGGCTACACCGTGACCTGGGCGGTGCCGCTGGACGACGACGGCCGCCCGGTGCCGCTGCCCCTGCCGCAGCGCGTGCACGCACCCACCCCGAGCGACGAGCCGCTCACCCTGCCCGCCCGGCTGCTCGCGCCGTTCCCGCTGGGCCCCGACCGCCGGCACGTGCTGCCCGGCCCGGTCACCGACGCGCTGGTCGACGTCGCCGCCGACGCCTACGCGGGCCTGCTGACGGCGCTCCCGGCCGACGCCTCGGTGCTCGCGCTGGTGCCCCGCGTCGGGCTCGCCGGGGCCGAGCTCGACGCCGCGCTGGGCACCGCCGCGCTGGACCGGCTGCGCGCGACCGCGTGGCTGCCGGTCGCCGGGCACGAGGCCGACCGCCAGCCGCCCGCCCGGGCCGGGGTGCTGGCCGAGGCGACCGAGGAGCGGGTCGCGGCGCTCACCGACGTGGTGCCCGGCCTGCTGCCGGCGGGGTGGTCCCGGCGCGGCGACGCCCCGGCCCTCGCCGCCCTGGGCGTGCGGCGGGTGGGCACCGCCGAGGCGGTGGAGGCGGTGCGCGGTGTCGACCGCCCGGCGTACTGGTGGGCGCGGCTCTACGCCGCCCTGGAGGGCGCAGACCGCGAGGAGCTCGCCGCGCTGCCCGTGCCGCTGACCGACGGCCGGACCGCCCACGGCCCGGCCGGGGTGCTGCTGCCCGACGAAGGCCTCCCGGTGCAGCGGCTGGGAGCGCTCGGCCTGCGGGTGGCCGAGCCCGCGGCCGTCGCCCCCGCCGCGGCCCGGCGGCTGCTCGAGCGCCTCGGTGCCCGGCCCGCGACGGCGGCGGGCGTGCTCGCCGACCCGGAGGTGCGCGCCGCGGTCGAGGGGTCGATGGACGCGGTGGAGGACGGCTGGGACGACGGCGCCGACCCCGAGGACCTGGCGGCGGCGGTGCTCGCCCTCGTCGCGGCCGCCGGGACCGCGCCGGGGGAGCTGCCGTGGCTGGCCGAGCTGGCCCTGCCCGACGCCGACGGCGGCTGGGCGCCGGCCGGGGAACTGGTGCTGCCGGGCTCGCCCTTCGCCGCCGTCCTCGCCGCGGGCTCACTGGGCACGCTCGACGCCGCCACCGCCGCCGCGCACGACCCCGCCGTCCTGCGGGCCGTCGGCGTCCTGGACGGCTTCGCGCTGACCACCGCCGAGGACCCCGACGACCTCGACGTCGACGGCGCCGAGGAGTGGGCCGACGCGGTGCTGGACCGGCTGCCGCCGGGCGGACCGCCCCCGCGGTGGCCTCCGCTGACCGCCGTCCGCGACCTCGAGCTGGTCGTCGACTGGCCGGGAGCGCTGCGGCTGCTGGCCGCGCTGCCCGCGGCGACGTGGGCGGACGTGCTGCTCGACGGGGTGGCGGTGCCGGGTCACCTGCGCTGGTGGCTGGCCACGCACCCGGTGCTCGACGGTTCCCGGCCCGACCGGTTGCGGCACCCCGGCAGCGTCGAGCTCCAGGGACTGTACGAAGCGGCGCGGGCCGAGCCGGCCCTGGTCGACCTGCTGCGGCCCCCGGCGACCGTGGCCGACGTGCTGGCCGACGTCGACGGCGCGCTCGACCTCCTCGACCGGCTCGGCGACCCGCGGCGCACCGTCGCGCCGGCGGTGCTGCGCACCGTCCACGCCCGGCTCGCCCGGGCGCTGGACGGGGTGGACGTCGACCCGCCGGACCGGGTGCGGGTCGCGCCGGACCGCGTGGTGGCCGCCGACGAGGCCGTCGTCCTCGACGCCCCCTGGTTGCTGCCCCTGGTCGACCGCGCCCTCGTCCCGGCCGGCGGCGCGCCGGGACCGGTGGCCGACCTGCTCGACCTGCCGCTGGCCACCGAGGTGGTGCGGGTGCGCGTGGGCACCCGCCCGGTGCGCCGGCTGCGGTGGGCGGAGGTCCCGGGAGCGGCGCTGGCCGCGGCCCGGCTCGGCGTCGCGGGGCTGGAGGGGGAGGTGGCCGTCCACGAGCCGCTGAGGGCCGGCGGGCGGCCGGTGCCCTGGTGGCCGGGGGACGACGTCGACCACGTCGACGGCACGCCCGCGGCGCTCGGCCGTGCGCTGGCCTGGCGGGCGGGGGCCTGGCCGCTGCGCCAGGCGCTGGCCGAGGCGTTCGCCGGCCCCGGCCGGGCCGGCGAGCTCGCCGCCGAGGACGCTCTCGGCCCCTAGCCGCCGAGGACGCTGTCGGCCCCTGGGCCGACAGCGCCTCCCTCGGTAGCGGGTCCTGCTCAGCTGCCCCAGCGCGGGATCGCCAGTGCGCCGGGGGCGTGGCCGTGCGTCGACGGTCGCCCGGTGCGGCCTCCCGGGACGCCGGTCGTCCGGACGGCGGCGGCGCCGGCCCAGCAGCGGTACAGCGACGACCACTGGTCGGCGGTGAGGTCGACCGCACGGGCGGTGGCCGGCAGGCCCGCCGAGCGCAGCCAGCGGACCCCCTCGGTGCCGGGCAGCTGCGAGCGCAGCACCGCGCCGAGCGCCGCGGTGGGCTTGGCGAGGACGGCGTGCGCCAGGCGGTCGAAGGCGCCCGCCTCGGTCTCGGGCAGGGCGGCGCGGGCGGCGGCCGGTGCGCCGTCGAGCGGGCGGTGTGGGCGTGACATGGCCGACCTCCAGGAGGAGGGCAGGGCTGCGGGCAGCCGGGAGAGAGGGCACGGGGGCGCCCGGTCGGTGCCGGGGCGCGGACGGCGGGGAGCAGGAGCTCGACCCGCGGGAGGGATCGCTCGACAGGCGCACTCAGGACCGCATGGGGACGACCGTAGGCACGGCGTCCCGCCGCGTCGACCGGTTTTCCGGGACGCCGGCCGGGGGGCTGGACCTCAGCTCTCCCGGCGCCCGGCCTTGCGCTGCTGGTGGGCCTCCCAGCGGGCGCGGTCACGGGCCCGCGCGTCCTTGGTCTTCTCCCAGTGGGCGGCACGGCGGCGGGAACGGGCCAGCTCCCGCTGTTCGAAGGAGGGGTGCCGGTCCCAGTCGGAGGCCAGCAGGGCCACGCCCCACACGCACAGGCCGAGGATCCCGATGAAGGCGGCGAGGATCGGATCCAGCAGCAGGAAGGCCGCGATCGTGACGGCCAGCCAGACCCCGCCCCACACCATCAGCCGCATGGACACGTCCCCAGTATCCCCAGGTCGCTGAACGTGTGCGGTCGCGAGCAGAACGTGGCCGCCGGGTCGGTGGGGCCTTGCTTCCCGGCGGCTGGGTCCCTACCGTCAGAGGCAAGCGGTTCAACAGTCAGCCGTCGCATCAGTGCCGGACTCCGCGCCGCACCCCGGACCGCCGGGGGCCTCGTTCGGGTTCGCTCTCTTCGAGAGGCGTACCGTGACCGCTACCCAACTCCCGCCAGGCGACCAGCTCGTGTCGATCGAGGTGGCCACCACCACCTCCGCCGTCCGCGTCACCGTCGCCGGTGAGGTCGACTCCTCCTCCGCTCCGTCCCTGCGCGCGTCCGTCGACGAGGCCTTCGCCGCGGGCGCCCACGAGATCACCATCGACCTCGACGCCGTGACCTTCCTGGACTCCGCCGGCCTGTGCGTGCTCGCCGGCGCCCACCGCCGCGCCGACGAGGCCGGCGTCCGGCTGCGCGTGCTGGCCTCGAACCGGGCCGTCATGCGCCCGCTGCAGATCACCGGCCTGTGGGAGCTGCTGGCCGTCGAGCAGGTCGAGCCCGGAGCGGGCAGCGCCGCCTGAGGCGTTCTGGCCGGTTGCCTCCCGGCCGTCCGCACCCCCCCGACGGCGACATGACACCCGGACGGGCGTCGCCACATCACCTCTAGATCACGGTCGCGGCCGCAACGGGGCGTCGCGACCCGTGGTCCCCCTACAGTGACCCGCCATGTGGTCCAGGTCACACTTCGCGGGCGTCGTCCGGCGGCTCGCTCGTCCGGCGTCGCCGATCGGCCGAGCCGTCCCGGGGAGGCCCGGGCGTCCGGGGCCGGCGTGCTGACCGTCGAGTCGCTGCGGGTCACGTACGGCGGCGCCGTGCAAGCCGTGCGGGGTGTGTCCATGGAGGTGCCCGACGGCGCCGTGGTCGCGGTCCTCGGCAGCAACGGGGCCGGGAAGAGCACCCTGCTGCGGACCATCTCCGGCACCCTGCGCCTGCACCGGGGCCGGGTCGACACCGGCACGGTCCGCTTCGAGGGAGCCGACCTGGCCAACCGCGACCCCGGGCAGATCGTGCGCCGGGGCGTGGTCCAGGTGCCCGAGGGGCGGCGGATCTTCGGCCGGCTCACCGTCGAGGAGAACCTGCGGGCCGGCGGGATGGGGAACCGGGACCGTGCGGCCAAGGCCGCGGCCCTGGCCCGCGTGCGGGACCTGTTCCCCGTCCTCCAGGAGCGCAGCGCCCAGCGGGCGGGCCTGCTCTCCGGCGGTGAGCAGCAGATGCTGGCCATCGGCCGAGCGCTCATGGCCAGCCCGAAGCTGCTGCTCCTCGACGAGCCGTCGCTCGGGCTCGCGCCCCGCGTCATCGGCCAGATCGGCGAGGTGATCGCCGAGATCAACCGGCAGGGGACGTCGGTCCTCCTGGTCGAGCAGAACGCCACGATGGCGCTCGGCGTGGCCGACCGGGCCTACGTGCTCGACGTCGGGAAGGTCTCCCTCTCCGGCGCGGCCGCCGAGCTCGCCCGCACCGACGAGGTGCAGCGGCTCTACCTCGGCTCCGGCGGCGAGGAGGCCCCCGAGCAGCGGGCCCGCAGGGCGCCGCGGCGCACCCTCTCGCGGTGGACGGCGTGACCGCGGCCGGCGTCGAGGGGGCCGCGACCCGGTCCGACGTCCCGCCCCTGGAGGTGGAGGGGGTCAGCGTCCGCTTCGGGGCCATCCGCGCGCTCCACGAGGTGTCCTTCACCGTCGTGCCCGGCGCCGTCCACGCCGTCATCGGCCCCAACGGCGCCGGCAAGTCGACGTTGTTCAACGTGCTGTCCGGGGTGTACCGGGCCGCCGAGGGTGAGGTCCGGTTCGGCGACGCGCGGCTGGACCGGATGCGTCCGTTCCAGATCGCCGGTGTCGGTGTGGCCCGCGCCTTCCAGAACATCGCCCTCTCCGGTGCGCAGACCGTCGCCGAGAACCTCATGCTCGGCCGGCACCACCTGACGAGGGCCGGGTTCCTCGCCTCGGGGCTGCGCCTGCCCCGCGCGACCCGCGAGGGACGGCTGCACGGGGCGCGGATCCGGGAGATCGCGGAGTTCCTCGACCTCGGCGACAAACTCGAGACCCCGGTCGGGGTGTTGTCCTACGGCGACCAGAAGCGGGTCGAGGTCGCCCGGGCCCTCTGCATCGAGCCGCGGTTGCTCCTCCTCGACGAGCCGGTCGCCGGCATGAACGCCGAGGAGACCGCCCGGATGGCCGAGGCGATCCGGGAGATCCGGTCGGCCCTGGGCATCTCGGTGGTCCTCGTCGAGCACGACATGGGGATGGTCATGTCGCTGGCCGACCGGGTCACCGTGCTCGACTTCGGCCGCCTCATCGCCGACGGCACGCCGGCCGAGGTGCAGCGCGACCGCGAGGTCATCCGCGCGTACCTGGGGTCCGGCGACGAGGACAGCCCCTCCGAGGCGGTCGCCCACCACCCGCACGAGGCCCCGGGGAGCCCGTCGTGACCCAGTTCCTGTCCCTGCTGCTCAACGGCATCTCGCTGGGCGCGATCTACGCGCTCATCGCGCTCGGCTTCGTGATCATCTTCAAGGCCAGCGAGGTGGTCAGCTTCACGCAGGGGTCGCTGCTGCTGCTCGGCGCCTACACGATCGCCCGGCTGGCCGAGCCCTTCGGCTTCCTCCTCGCCGCCCTCGCCGGGATCCTGGTGACGGCGCTGGCCGCGTTCCTCATCGAGCGGCTGGTCATCAACCGGCTCCGCGGTGCCCCGGTGATCAGCCTCGCCATCGTCACGATCGGCGTCGACATCATCCTGCTGACCGAGCTGATCCGCCGGATCGGCCCGGACATCCTCAACGTCCCGCACCCGTGGGGTGGCGAGTCGGTCCGGATCGGCGGCGTCGGCATCAGCCTGAACCGGCTGATCGCCATGGTCGTCGCCGGGGTGCTGATCGTCGTCTTCTTCGTCGCCTTCAAGTACTCGAGCTGGGGCGTGGCGATGCGGGCCTCGGCGGAGGACGGCGAGGCTGCCGCGCTGATGGGCATCCGGCAGGGCCGGGTCTCGGCGCTGGCGTGGATCGTCGCCGGCGTGCTGGCCGCGGTGGCCGCGCTCTTCCTGGTCGGTGCGCCCACCCCGGGGGTCAGCGCGGCGGTCTACACCGTGGCGCTCCGCGCCTTCCCGGCCGCGATCCTCGGCGGCCTGGACTCGACCGGCGGCGCCCTCGTCGGCGGGCTGCTCATCGGCATCGCCGAGGCCCTCGCCGCCGGCTACCAGGAGCAGCTGTCGTTCCTGGGCCGTGGCTTCGGCGAGGTCGTGCCCTACGTCGTGATGATCATCGTCCTGCTGGTCCGCCCGTCCGGGCTGTTCGGGACCAAGGAGCTGACCCGTGTCTGAACGGACCATCTCCGCCCCGCCCGGGACGCGCCGCGGTCCGGCGGGGCCGGCCGGGACCCGTCCGGGGCGCTCCCCGCGCCCGTGGCTGCGGCCGCTGCTGGTGGTCGCGCTGCTCGTCGTGCTCCTGGCGCTGCCGCTGTACGTGGAGGAGTTCTGGCTGCGCACCGGCTTCGCGGTCTTCGGGGCGATCGTGGGGGCGATCGGGCTGAACCTGCTGGTCGGCACCAGCGGGCAGCTGTCCCTGGCGCACGCGTTCTTCCTCGCCGTGGGGGCGGTCAGCTACACCTACGTCTCCGGGGAGTCCGGCGGCCTGGGCACCCGCGCCGCCCTGCGCGGGCTGGAGCTGCCGCCGGTCGTGGGCATGGTGGTGGGGGTCCTGCTCGCCGGCCTGGCCGGACTGCTGTTCAGCCCGGTGGCCGCGCGGCTGCGCGGGATCTACCTGGGGGTGGCCTCGCTCGGGTTGGTCTTCATCGGCGTCCACGTGCTCAACACCTGGACGCCGGTCACCGGCGGCTTCAACGGGCGCTCGGTCCCGGAGTTCTCGCTGTTCGGCTTCAGCTTCGGCAACGACGACCCGCAGCTGTTCGTGCTCGGCGTCCCGTTCCGGGAGGCCGAGCGGCTGTGGTACCTGGGGCTGGTCCTGGCACTGGCCGCCTACGTGTTCGCCCGCAACCTGCTGCGCAGCCGGCCCGGCCGGGCGCTGCAGACGCTGCGCGACAGCGAGGTGGCCGCGTCGGTGATGGGTGTCAACGTCCAGGCCTACAAGGCGCGGGTCTTCCTCGTCAGCTCGATGTACGCCGGGTTGTCCGGCGTGATGTACGCGTTGTCGATCGGCAGCATCGCCCCGGAGTCCTTCGGCCTGCTGGTGTCCATCCAGTACCTGGCCATGATCGTGCTCGGCGGGCTCGGCTCGGTCGGCGGCGCGGCCCTGGGCGCGGCCTTCGTGACCGCGCTGCCCCTGGTCTTCCAGCAGTTCGCCGACGTCCTGCCCCTGGTCAGCGCCCCGGGCCAGGGCGGGATCGCGGCCGGCGTCGCCGCCCGCTTCCTCTACGGCGCGGCGATCGTCCTCGTCATCCTCTTCGAGCCCGGCGGCCTGGCCGGGCTCGCCCACCGCTTCCGCCGCCGGGGTCGCGACCCCGGCGGCCGGACCGCGAGCCCCTCCCCGCGCTCGGCCGGGAGTCCCACCCCCCTTCCACCCGACCCACCAGGGAGCAGAAGCACATGAGAGCAGGTACGCGTCTGCGCGGGGCCGCCGTCCTGGCCACCGCGGTGGTCGTCGCCGCCGGTTGCAGCACCAAGGCCCCGGACAGCGGCGGCAGCGGCGGCGGGGGCGGGGGCGGGGGCGGGGGCGAGGTCACCACGGACGTCGGCATCGAGGGCACCACCATCCGGCTGGGCGTCCTCACCGACCTGACCGGCGTCTTCGCCGCGCTGGGCCAGGACATCACCAACGGCAACACCCTGTACTGGCAGGACAACCAGGTCTGCGGCACCTACAGCGTGGAGCTCGACGTCCAGGACACCGGGTACGTGCCCCAGACCGGAGTGCAGCTGTACAGCGGGATGAAGGACGACGTCCTCGCCATGCAGCAGACGATCGGCTCGCCGATCAACACCGCGCTTGCGCCGGAGTACGAGGCCGACCAGATCGTCAACTTCCCGTCGGCGTGGGCCAGGACGCTCACCGAGATCCCCGGGACCGGGGTCCTCGGTGCGACCTACGACGTCGAGATCGCCAACGGCTACCAGTACCTGTTCGACCAGGGCCTGCTGCAGGACGGCGCCACCGTCGGGCACATCTACTTCGAGGGCGAGTACGGGGAGAACGGTCTCGCCGGCAGCGAGGCGGTGGCCGAGGCGCGCAACCTCACGGTGATCCCCGCGCAGATCAAGTCCACCGACCAGGACATGTCCGCGCAGATCACCCAGTTCGCCGCGGCGGGTGTCGACGCGATCGTGCTGACCGTCGCGCCCGCGCAGACCGCCTCGGCGGCGGCGGTGGCCTCGGCCCAGGGGCTCAACGTGCCGATCCTGGGCAGCAACCCGGTCTTCGCGCCGGGCCTCCTGCAGGGCCCCTCGGCCCAGGCGCTGCGGGACAACCTGTACGTCGCCTCGCCGATCACCGCCTGGGACGCCCAGCCGGAGCTGCTGCAGCAGTACCAGCAGGCCTACCCGAACACCACGCCCAGCCTGGGCGCGATCTTCGGGTACGCCATGGGCGACGTGATGAACCAGGTGCTCGACGCCGCGTGCGAGAGCGGCGACCTGACCCGCGAGGGCGTGCTGGCCGCCTTCGGTGACCTCACCTCGATCGACACCGAGGGCCTGATCGTGCCGATCCAGGGCTTCGAGACGGGGGTGTCACCGAGCACGCAGAGCTTCATCCTCCGGCCGGCCGACGTCCCCGGCGGGGCCCAGGTCGTGCAGGAGGCCTTCGAGGGCGAGCTCGCCACCGAACTCGCCGGCTGACCGTGCCCTGACCGTGCCCTGACCCCGCACACCCGGCGCCCCCTCCTCCCCGGGAGGGGGCGCCGTCGTGCGTGTGGGGCTACAGGACGCCGCGCCGGGCGACGGGGACCAGCCGGACGGCGAGGAGCCCGGTGAGCAGCGCGGCGACCTCCAGCGGCACCTCGGGGGGTGCCGACCGGGCGGCCGTCGCCATGAGGAAGGGGGCAGCGAACCCCAGGTAGGCGCAGGCGAGGAAGACCGACGTGAGCTCGCCCCGTCGGGTGGGTGCGGCCAGGCGGCCGGTCACGGTGAGCCCGGCCGCGAGGCAGAGGCCGCCGCCGGACCCCAGCAGCGGTGCCGCGGCGACCAGCCACTCCCACCGGTCCGTGGCGACGAAGAGCGCGGCCGCGCCGAAGCCTGCCGCGCCGAGGCCCGCGCCGGTGACGGCGGTCCACGGGCCGAGGCGGCGCTGCAGGCCTGCGACCAGCGTCCCTGCGCCGAGCGTGACGCCGGCGAGGACCCCGGTGACCGCGACGCCTCCGGCGGGCAGCTCCCCGAGCAGCGGGACGGCCGAGATCAGCGACGACGGGAAGGCGTAGACGCAGACGGCCACCGGTGCGACCACGGTGACGGCGAGCGGGACGCTGCCCGGGGGCAGCAGTGGCGCGGCCGGGCCCCCGGCGGCCCGGTCCACGGCCCGGCCGACGTCGACCGTCTCGGGCAGCCGCACGGCCAGCACCAGCCCCCCGGCCACGAGCACCGCGTGGACGAGGTAGGGCAGCACGGTCGGCGCCGGGCCGAACGCGCCGAGCAGCCCGCTGGTGAGCGGCCCCAGGGAGAAGCCGGCCGTCATCGCGACCGCCGCCCGACGTCCACCCGCCGCCTCACCGGAGGCCGCGGACAGCTCCGCGACCCACGCGCTGCCCACGCTGAACACCGCCCCGCTGACCACGCCCTGCGCGAAGCGGGCGGCGAACAGCAGCGCGAGCGACTCGCCCGCCGCGGCGAAGGCCAGCGACGCCAGCCCCGAGAGCGCCACCCCGGGGACGGCGACCCGGCGCCGACCCAGCCGGTCGGAGAGCGGGCCGGCGAGGAACAGCGCGGGCACCAGACCAGCGGCGTAGCTGCCGAACAGCGCGGTCAGCACCTCCGCCGAGAGGCCGAGCCGTTCCTGGTAGACGAGCAGCAGCGGGGTCGGGACGTTCGTGCCCGCGGCGACCGCGAACAAGGTGAAGACCGCTCGCCTCCAGGGCACGGGGGCACCCTAGGGACTCCACGCGCCGCACGGCCTGGCCTCCGGAGGAGGCCGCTGCGCCGGGCAGCGCCCGGCAGGGGCAGACTCAGGGGCGCTGACGTGGCCTGACGGCCACCCCGGAGATCGCAGCGGGCTGCGGACCGGGGTGCCGAGCAGGTCCCGTGGACCCGGACTGACGAGGAGGACCCCCGTGCGAGATGCGGTCATCTGCGAGCCCCTGCGGACCCCGGTGGGCGGCTTCGGCGGCTCGCTGCGCGACGTACCCGTGCAGGAGCTGGCCGCGACGGTGATCCGCGCCGTCATGGAGCGCACCGGGCTGCCGCCGGAGTCGGTGGACGACGTCCTGCTGGGCCACTGCTACCCGACGATGGACGCCCCCGCGCTCGGCCGGGTGGCGGCGCTGGACGCCGGCCTCCCGGTGACCGCCTCCGGGCTGCAGATCGACCGCCGCTGCGGATCGGGCCTGCAGGCGGTCGTCTACGCCGCCATGCAGGTGCAGTCCGGTACCTCCGAGGTCGTCCTGGCCGGTGGCGCGGAGTCGATGAGCAACGCCCCCTTCTACACCACCGCCATGCGCTGGGGCGTCAAGGCCGGGCCTGGTGTGATGCTGCAGGACGGCCTGGCCCGCGGCCGGGTGACCGCCGGCGGCCAGAACCACCCGGTGCCCGGCGGCATGCTCGAGACGGCGGAGAACCTCCGCCGGGAGTACCGGATCGGCCGGGAGGAGCAGGACGAGTACGCCGTCCGCAGCCACCAGCGCGCCGCGGCCGCCACCGACGAGGGCCGGTTCGCCGACGAGATCGTCCCGGTGACCGTGAAGCAGCGGAAGGGCGAGACCGTCGTCGACCGCGACGAGCACATCCGCCCGGACTCCTCCGTCGAGACCCTCGCCAAGCTGCGGCCGATCCTCGGCAAGGACGACCCCGAGGCCACCGTCACCGCCGGGAACGCGAGCGGCCAGAACGACGGTGCCGCGATCTGCGTGGTGACCTCGCCGGAGAAGGCCGACGAGCTCGGCCTGCGCCCGCTGGCCCGGCTGGTCTCCTGGGGCGTGGGCGGCGTGCCGCCCAAGACGATGGGCATCGGCCCGGTGCCGGCGACGGCCAAGGCGCTGGACCTGGCCGGGGTCGCGCTCAAGGACGTCGATCTGATCGAGCTCAACGAGGCCTTCGCCAGCCAGGTGCTCGCGGTGACCCGCGAGTGGGGCTTCACGCCCAGCGACTTCGAGCGGATGAACGTCAACGGTTCGGGCATCTCGCTCGGCCACCCGGTGGGTGCCACCGGTGGCCGGATCCTGGCCACCCTCACCCGCGAGATGGCCCGCCGGGACGCCCGGTACGGCCTGGAGACCATGTGCATCGGCGGCGGGCAGGGCCTGGCCGCCCTCTTCGAGCGCGTCTGAGAGAGGCCCCCCTGCCCCCCGCCGCTCGCAGGCTCGCGGCGGGACCCTGCAGGGGGGGCCGCCCACGTTCCACAGGAGCTGCTGCATGCCCGAGTCCTCCGCCCGCGTCGCGATCGTCACCGGTGCCGCCCGCGGGATCGGCGCCGCCACCGCGCGCCGGCTGGCCACTGACGGCTTCGCGGTCGCTGTCCTCGACCTCCGCGAGGAGGACGCGCGCGGCACCGTGGCGGAGATCGAGTCCGCGGGTGGCCGGGCGCTGGCGGTGGGCGCCGACGTCGGTGACGCCGAGCAGGTGCGGGCGGCGGTCGACCGCGTCGCCGCCGAGCTGGGGCCACCGGTCGTCCTGGTCAACAACGCCGGCGTGACCCGCGACAACCTGCTGTTCAGGATGACCGACGCCGACTGGGACGTGGTCGTGCACGTGCACCTGCGCGGGTCGTTCCTCATGACCCGCGCGGTGCAGCAGTACATGGTCGAGGCCCGCTGGGGTCGGATCGTCAACCTGTCGAGCACGTCGGCCCTGGGCAACCGGGGGCAGGCCAACTACTCGACGGCCAAGGCCGGGCTGCAGGGCTTCACCAAGACCCTCGCCATCGAGCTCGGGAAGTTCGGCGTCACCGCGAACGCCGTCGCGCCCGGGTTCATCGTCACCGACATGACGCGGGCGACCGCCGCCCGCCTCGGTGCGGAGTGGGAGTCCTACGTGGCCGAGCGGGCCGCCGCGATCCCGGTCAACCGTGCGGGCCGGCCCGAGGACATCGCGCACACCGTGTCGTTCCTCGTCAGCGAGGGCGCCGGTTTCGTCTCCGGGCAGGTCCTCTACGTCGCGGGCGGCCCGCGCGCCTGAGGGCGGGCCTCGTGCCCCCGCGCCGCGCACGCTCCGCGGGGGACCCTGCACGAGGGCCGTACCCGCACGTCACTGCGACGGGTCGCGGTCGGGATAGCGGGCGCGGGCGAGGGCGTAGACGCCGAACAGGGCGAACCCCGCCGCCACGCCGGCGAGCAGCCACGGGCCACCGCGGACCGAGACGATCGCGGTCATGGCGCCGTCCAGGCCGGTGGCGGAGGAGACGTCCTGCGAGGTCGCCGCCCGCCACAGCAGGACCCCCGCCAGGCCGAAGGCGATCCCCTTGGCGACGTAGCCGACCCGGCCGGCGGCCTCGATCCACGGTTCCCAGCGGTCGGGGGCCGCGGGCAGGTCGACGTCCTTCATGAAGCCGCCGGTCAGGCCGCGGGTGACGGTGTAGAGCCCGACGGCGACCACGCCGGCGGCGGCGACGTGGACCAGGGTCACGCCGCCGGGGACGTCCAGCGCCTCGTCGGTGAGCTCGCGCAGCCGCTCGTCGGCCTCGTAGCCCGCGCCGACCGCGAACAGCACCGCGGTGCCCCCGAGGACGGCGTAGACCGCGGCCTTGGCCAGGCACTTCGCGCACACCACGGCCGTCCGCCGGCGGGCACCGGCGTCGAGCAGTCCGCGCCACCACAGCAGCACCTCGCCGGCCTGCCACAGCGCCAGGGCGACCAGACCCAGGCCGATGAGCCAGAGCAGCACCAGCCCGCCCGGGGTGCCGGCGACGGTCTGCAGCGCGCCGGTCTGGTCGGCGTCGGTGCGCCCGGCGCCGCGGGCCAGCTGCACCGCCAGCCAGCCGATGAGCAGGTGCACCGCGCCGTAGGCGACGAGCCCCGCCCGGGCCACCGCCTCCAGCACGGGGTGGTCGGTGACCCCGCGGGCGGACTCCACCGCCCGGTGCACGCGGTCGAGGAGCGAGCGGGCGGCGGGCACCGCTCGATCGTGGGGGACGCGGCTCAGGTGCGCTCGGGATAGCGGGCGCGGACGAGGCAGAACGCCCCGAAGGCGGCGATGCCGACCGCCACCAGCGTGAGCAGCCACTGGCCGAAGGGTGCGTCGAGGACGGTCCGCAGGGCGCCGTCGAGCCCGCTGGCCTTCGACGGGTCGAAGGTGACCGCCGCGTAGACCAGCAGTGCGCCCACCAGGCCCAGAGCCACCCCCTTGGCCGGGAAGCCGACCAGGCCCAGCTTCTCGACCAGCGACCGGGTCTTCGGTGGGGCCTGGCCGAGGTCGATCTGCTTGAGGAAGCGCTTGGAGACGCCCTTGTAGACGTGGTAGGCGCCGACGCCGATGACCACCAGCCCGACGATGCCGACCAGCCACCGGCCACCGGGCCAGCCGAAGACGCCGGCGGTCTGCTGCTGTTGCTGCGCGGAGCTGGACTGCCCGCCGCCGGTGGCGAAGCGCAGCGCCAGCACCGCCAGGGCCAGGTAGACGACCGCCTTGGCGACCGACTTGACGGTCTTCTGCACCGCCTTCTTCCGGGCGTCCCCGGAGCCGGAGAGTCCGCTGCGCCAGCGCAGCACCTCCGCGGCCTGCCACACCGCCAGCGCGATCATCCCCAGGGCGATGATCCACAGCAGCGGCTTGCCGACGGGTGACTCCGCGACGGTGGTCAGGGCGCCGGACTGGTCGGCCTGCTGGCCGCCCCCGCCCCAGGCCAGCTGCAGCGCCAGCCAGGCGAGCAGGAGGTGGACCACGCCGTAGGCGATCAGCCCGACCCGGGCCAGGTGCTCCAGTGCCTCGCTGTTGCCGGCCCGGTCTGCCGCACCCGCGGCCGAGCCGACGGTCCCGCGTCCGCTGTTCATCGTCGGCTCCCTCCCGTCGTCCCACGGTGTGGGAACGACCAGCGTGGCACAGGTGGAGCCGTACCGCCGGTCGAGGACGCAGGTCAGGCCTCCGGAGCCCGCGGGCGGGCACGGAGATGGGCCCGCTCACCCTGCCGGCCGAAGAGGCTGAGGAACTCCACCGGCTCGGGGCCGGCGGCGCCGAACCAGTGGGGGACGCGGGTGTCGAACTCGGCGGCCTCGCCCGGTGCGAGCACCAGGTCGTGCTCGCCGAGGACGACCCGCAGCCGGCCGTCGAGGACGTAGAGCCACTCGTAGCCCTCGTGGGTCTTGAGGTCGGGTTGGTTGCGGCCGGGTGGGACCACCAGCTTGTACGCCTGGATGCCACCGGCCCGGCGGCTCAGCGGCAGCATCGTCATGCCGTCGCGGGTGACCGGGCGCAGGTGGACGCGCGGGTCTCCGGTGGGCGGGGCGTCGACGAGTTCGTCGAGGGTGACGCCGTGCGCGCGGGCCAGGGGGAGCAGCAGCTCGAGGGTCGGGCGGCGGGCGCCGGACTCCAGCCGGGACAGGGTGCTCACCGAGATGCCGGTCGCTGCCGACAGGTCGGTCAGCGTCGTCTCCCGCTGCCGGCGCAGCGCCCGCAGCCGGGGGCCGACCGAGTCGAGGGCCTGGTCGAGGTCGTCGTCCACACCATCAGTTTGCCATTTCGGCAAGGACGTTTGCCAGATTGGTCGATCGGCTCGCACAGTCGTCCGCAGGAGGTGGTCGAGGTGACCGGTCAGGTGGAGCAGACCTGCGACGTGGTGGTGGTGGGCGGCGGGGCCGCGGGGTTGAACGCGGCGCTGGTGCTGGCGCGGGCGCGCCGGGCGGTGGTGGTGGTCGACGCGGGCGCGCCGCGCAACGCGCCGGCCGACGGCGTGCACGGGCTGCTGGCGCGGGACGGCGTCCCGCCGGCCGAGCTGCTGGAACGGGGCCGGGCGGAGGTCCGGGGCTACGGCGGGTCCGTGGTGAGCGGCGAGGTCGCCACCGTGGCCCGCGGGGACGGCGGCTTCGCGGTGACGCTGGCCGACGGGCGGGCCTTCCGCGCCCGCCGGCTGCTGCTGGCCACCGGGCTGGTCGACGAGCTGCCGGACGTGCCCGGCGTGCGGGAACGGTGGGGCCGCGACGTGTTGCACTGCCCCTACTGCCACGGCTGGGAGGTCCGGGACCGCGCCATCGGCGTCCTCGCGTCGGGGCCGATGTCGGTGCACCAGGCGCTGCTGTTCCGGCAGTGGAGCGCCGACGTCACCTACTTCAGCGCCGCACTGCCCCCGACCGACGAGCAGGCCGAGCAGCTCGCAGCCCGCGGGATCCCCGTGGTGGACGGCGAGGTGGCGGCTCTCGAGGTCGTCGAGGACCGTCTCGTCGGAGTGCGGCTGGTCGACGGGCGGGTGGTCGGCCGGGACGCGGTGGTGGTCGGGCCGCGGATGCGGGCGCGCGTCGGCTTCCTGGCCGAACTGGGGCTGCGGGCGGAGGGGCACCCGTCGGGGATGGGCGAGCACGTCCCCGTCGACGCGACCGGCCGCACCGCGGTGCCCGGGGTGTGGGCGGCGGGCAACGTCACCGACCTGTCCGCCCAAGTCGGCGCTGCCGCCGCGGCGGGCGCGGCGGCCGCCGCCCAGATCAACGCCGACCTGGTCGCCGAGGAGACCCGGGAGGCGGTCGCTGCCCGTCGGGACCCGTTCTCGGCCGCGTCCGAGGCCCGGCTCTGCGCGCTGGTGGGCGGCGACCGGCGCCACGGCCTCTGAGGACGGCGCGGCCGCGCCCGGCTCCGGGGCTGTCAGCCGACGGTGTCCATGGGCCGGCTTCCGCGCCCCCGGTCCGCCCCTCGCTCGTTCCTCGCTGCGTTGCCCTGGGGGCTGTCAGCCGACGGTGTCCATGGGCCGGCTTCCGCGCCCCCGGTCCGCTCCTCGCTCGTTCCTCGCTGCGATGCCCTGGGGGCTGTCAGCCGACCGGGTGCCGGGCGCGGGCCAGGCAGTACACCGCGAACGAGGCCAGCCCGACCGCCAGGACCGTCAGCACCCAGGCGCCGTACGGCTCGGCGGCGACGGTGCGCAGGGCGCCGTCGAGGCCGGTGGCCCGCTGCGGGTCGAAGGTGGCCGCCGCCCAGCCGACCACCGCGCCGACCAGCACGAACGCCACCCCCTTGAGCACGAAGCCGGCCTGGCTGAACCGGTGCGTGAGCGTGCAGAGGGCGGGGGAGACGGTGGTGAGGTCGATCTCGCCGAGGAAGTCCGAGCGCAGTCCCTTGCGGACCTGGTAGACGCCGATCCCGATGACGACCAGGCCGACGGCGACGACGAGGGGCTGACCGCCGGGCCACGAGAGGACGCCGCGCACCACCCTGGCGCCCTCCGCCGGTCGTTGCCCGTCCCCGAGCGCCGTGCGGGCCGCCGAGACGGCGAGGAAGCCGTACACGACCGCCGTGCCCAGGGTCTTGCCGAGCTGGGCCAGGACTGCCCTGCGTTCCGGGCCCGGGGGCGGCGCTGTGCGGTGGTGCCGCAGCACCTCCACGGCCTGCCACGCGCACAGCCCCGCCAGGCCGGCGGCGAGGGTCCACAGCAGCACCCGCCCGGCCGGTGTCTGGGCGAGCAGGGCCAGCGCGCCGTTCTGGTCGACGGCGTCCCCCCTGCCGCGCGAGTGCCCGGCGTGCCAGGCCAGCTGCAGCGCCAGCCAGGCGACGAGCAGGTGGACCACCGCGTAGCCCACCAGGCCCACCCGGGCGACCTGATCGAGGACGGTGCTGCGCGCCGCCCGGTGCACCACCGGGACGGCGTCCCCGTCCGCCTGCCCTGCCTCGACCGCCACGCCGCCCCCGTCCCGTCGACTCCGCAGCGTGACACGGTTCGCGCGCTGCTGCCGGGACGCCGCGGTCGCCCGCGGCCGGTGAGGGACACTGGCACCGTGGCGAACGGCGCATCGGTACTGACGGCGGAGCGAACGACCCCCGGGGAGGCCCGCCGCTCCTGGCCGCGGTGGCTCGCCGGTGGGCTGGCCCTGCTCGCCGTGGCCGTCGTCGCGGTCTTCTGGGACGCCGCCGGGGCGCGGTTGCTGCTCGCCGTGGCCGGGGTGCTGGCCGCCGTCCGCGGCGGAGCGCTGCTCGCCCGCAGCCGGTCGCGCGGACCGGCCGCCGTCGCGGTCGCCGGCGGACTCGCGGCGCCGGCAGTGGCGCTGGTGTCGCCGTCCGCTGCCGGCTGGGTGCTGCTGGTCGGCGTCCCGACCGGGCTGCTGGCCGGCGCGCTGGCGCTGCTGCGCCGCGGCGGCGCGGTGCGGCGCAGCGGCCAGGCGGCGCTGGTGTGGTGGGTCCTGGTGACCGGCCTCCTGGTGGTCACCGGGGTGGTCACGGGGTGGAGCCGGGCGGCCGACGGCGCCACCGTCGTGGCCGCTCTCGCGGTCGGCCTGCTGGGCGTGTTCCTGCTCGTCGGCGCGGCCAACCTGCGCACCCTCGCCTCCCGTCCGCCGGCACCGGTCCGGCCCGCGGCCTGCGCCGGCTGTGCCTGCGGCGCCGGCGGCTGCGGCGCGCTCGGCTGACGTCGGGGGCGACAGCCCGGACCCGTTCCGGTTACCGGGCGCTCGGGACGGGAACCCCCGTTGCGTGAGCGGACACGTCTTCGTCGTGGGCGCCGACCTGCGCCGTCTGGTCTGCGACGACGTCCTCGTGCCGACCGACCGGTCGCTGCGCGTGACCGCGGAGTGGCGTGAGCTGCTGCCCGCGGAGCTGGTCACCGCCGAGGACGGGGAGGGCGTCTGCCTGGACCTGCGGTGGGACGGCGACGAGCGGGTGCTCGAGGTGCCCGGCGCCGCGGACCGGCGGTTGTGGCTGGTCGACACCGTCGACGGCGCCGACCGCGCGGCCGACAACGACGACACCCTGCCGTGGCTGCTCGACGGCGCCCGGGAGGCACTGGCCGCCGTCGCCCGCCGGGAGGTCGCCGAGCCGGTGCACGGCCGGGCCCGCCGGCTGGTGGCGCTGCCGCCCCTGGGCACCGGGTGGGGGGGTGCCGCCGGACGCCGCGGCGAGCTGCTCCAGCAGCTGCTGCCCGTGCTGCACGAGGCGGCCACCGAGCACGGCTTCGACGTCGCGCTGGTGCTGCGCGGGCCCAGCGACCTCGCTGCCGCACAGCGGGTGCGGAGGGGCGAGGACGGCGGCTGGGACCTCCCCGACCACCTGCGCGAGCTGGCCGAGGGCCTGGGCGAGCGGGCCCGCCGCGGGCAGCTGGCCGCCTTCATCGGCGCCGGGGTCAGCGCCGCGGCCGGCCTGCCGACCTGGGAGCAGCTGCTCGACGAGCTGGCCGAGCGCTCCGGGCTGGACGACGCGCTGCGCGCGGGGCTGGCCCAGCTGCCGGCCCAGGACAGCGCCGCGCTGCTGGCCCGGGAGCTGGGCCGCGCGCAACTGGAGGGCTTCGTCAAGGAGCGGTTCGGGCCGGGCCACTACGCGCTCGCCCACGCGCTCATCGCCGACCTGCCCGTGCAGGAGTTCGTCACCACCAACTACGACCCGCTGGTCGAGACCGCCGCCGGGGACATCGGCCGGGAGCTGTCGGTGCTGCCCTTCGACGACGCCCGCCCCGGCCGGCCCTGGTTGCTCAAGCTGCACGGCGACGCCGCCCACCCCGAGAGCGTGGTGCTGACCCGCGAGGAGTACCTGCAGTTCGGCGACTCGCGGGCCGCGCTGGCCGGGGTGCTGCACTCGCTGCTGCTGACCCGGCACGTGCTCTTCGTCGGGACCTCGATGCAGGACGACGACCTGATCCGCATCGCCCACCAGGTGCGCAGCGCGGTCCAGGCCCCCGGGGCGACCGCGCGCCAGCGCAGCGGCACGGTGCTCGCCCTCCGCGAGGACCCGGCGCGGGCCCGGCTGTGGGAGCGGGACGTCGAGACCGTCGCGATGTCACCGGCCGACAGCCCGCCCGCCGAGGCGGCCCGCCTGCTGGAGGTCGTGCTCGACCTGCTCGGCTGTCTGTCCACGCCGCCCACCGGCTACCTGCTCGACCCGGCCTACCGCGGGATGCTCGACGAGGAGGAGCAGGCGCTGGCCGAGGCCCTCGCGCACGTCGAGCGGGTGATGCCCGAGGAGCCCAGCAGCTCGGCCGCCGGGGAGGTGAGTGCGCTGCTGCGCCGGCTGGGTTCCCGGGCCGGCGCGACCGGTGAGGCCGCGCCGCCCGCCGACGAGGCCACCGACCAGCGGGACGACCGGGTCCAGGAGCAGCGCCCCGGCTGACGGAGGGCCCCGCTGCAGGGGCCGGCCGGGCCGTGTGAGCCGGAGCCGGGCTGGGCACGCGCAGGACATGCACCGGCCCCGCTTCGAGAACGGCGTCCTCCTCCTGGCCAAGGGCTACGCCTGGCTGCCCGACAAGCGGCGGGCGCTGGGCCGGCGCACGGTGCCCAGCCGGCTCGGGGGGCTGCCCGCGTTCGGCATCGAGGGCCCCGAGGCGGCCCGGTTCCTCTACGACGAGGACCACGTCCGCCGCGCACACGCCATCCCGGAGCCGGTGCAGGCCACCCTGTTCGGCAAGGGCGCGGTACACACCCTCGACGGGCACCAGCACCGGGTGCGCAAGGCGATGTTCGTCGCCCTGCTGATGAACCGCGACCGCGTCGCCGCGCTCGTCGACCGGGCCACCGCGGCCTGGGACGCCGCGGTGCCGCGCTGGACCGGGCAGGACTCCGTCGTGCTCTTCGACGAGGCGCGGGGAGTGCTGACCCGCGCCGTCTGCGACTGGGCCGGCGTCCCGCTGGCCGACGACGAGGTGCCCGGCGTGGCCCGCGACCTCACCGCCATGGTCGACGGCTTCGCCACCGGGGGGCCGCGGCACTGGCGCGCCCGGCGGTCCCGCGGGCGGCAGGAGGCCCGGCTCGGTCGGCTCGTGGAGCAGGTGCGCCGCGGCGGGACGACGGTGCCCACGGGCTCGGTGGTCGACGTCGTCGCGAGCCACCGGGACGCCGACGGCGAGCAGCTGGATGCGCACGTGGCCGCCGTCGAGCTGCTCAACGTCATCCGCCCCACCGTCGCCATCAGCTGGTTCCTGGCCTTCTCCGGGCACGCCCTGGTCCGGTGGCCGCAGTACCGGGAGCGGCTGGCCTCCGGCGACCCGGCGTTCGCGGAGGCGTGGGCGCACGAGGTCCGCCGCTTCTACCCCTTCGCGCCGTTCATCGGCGGCCGGGCCCCGCGCGAGGTGGAGTGGGACGGCGAGCGGATCCCGCGCAACGCGATGGTGCTGCTCGACCTCTACGGGCAGGACCACGACGCCGACCTGTGGGGCGACCCCTACGTCTTCCGGCCCGAGCGCTTCCTCGGCCGGGAGATCGGCGCCTTCGAGCTGGTGCCCCAGGGGGCGGGGGACCCGCGCACCAACCACCGCTGCCCCGGCGAGCAGGTCACCGTCGCCGTGCTGGCGGCGCTGGCGGTCCGGCTGGCGCGGCTGCAGGTCGACGTCCCCGAGCAGGACCTCACCATCTCGCTGCGCCGGATCCCGGCGATCCCCGCCTCGGGCGTCGTGCTCCGGGTCCGGGGGACGCCGTGACCGCAGCCGGGTGGTCGCGCTCCGCAGCGGGCACGCCGCGGGCGGTGCCGGGGGTCAGGAGCCCGTGGTCAGATCAGGGCCGGGTCGGGCTGGGGGAGGCGCGGATGTGCAGGGTGTGGGCAGCAGCGGTGGGCGTCGTCGGGCTGGTGACCCTGGTCGGTGGCGTGCTCTGGGCCGAGCTGGACATGGCCTCCATGGGCGGCCCGGCGCTGGTCGGGATCGGTGCGCTGCTGCTGGTCGCCGCGGCCACGCTGTGCGGCGTCCGGGAGGGCCTCGACGTGCTCTCCCGGCACCGCCACGCCGGCCACCCCTGAGCTGACCCGACCGCGGGCCCGGCAGCCGATCCGGCTG